>SVOI01000013.1 GCA_015066465.1 Oscillospiraceae bacterium | reverse complement strand
GCAGGTGAAGTTGTTGAAACTCTTACAGAGTTCCCTGAACTTACCGACCCTAAAACTGGCCGTTCACTTATGGAAAGAACAATTATTATCTGTAACACTTCATCAATGCCGGTTGCTTCCCGTGAAGCATCAGTTTACACTTCAGTAACACTTGCTGAATATTATAGACAAATGGGTCTTCACGTTCTTCTTCTTGCAGACTCAACTTCCCGTTGGGCACAGGCGTTAAGAGAAATGTCTGGTCGTCTTGAAGAAATTCCTGGTGAAGAAGCATTCCCGGCATACCTTGAATCATATATTGCGGCATTCTATGAAAGAGCGGGTTACGTTCGTTTACCAGACGGTTCAACCGGTTCTGTTACAATCGGCGGTACTGTATCCCCTGCAGGTGGTAACTTTGAAGAACCTGTTACACAAGCAACTCTTAAGGTTGTTGGTGCATTCCACGGTCTTTCACGTGAGCGTTCAGATGCCAGAAAGTACCCTGCAATTGACCCACTTATTTCGTGGTCTAAATATAAGACGGTTACTGATTCAAAGAAATCAGCATACTGCAAAAACATTCTTCTCAATGGTGACGAAATCGGCTCTATGATGAAGGTTGTTGGTGAAGAAGGTACAAGTCTTTCTGACTATCAGGTATATTTAAAAGCAGAAATGCTCGATGCAGTTTATCTTCAACAGAACTCTTTTGATTTAATTGAAGCGAACTGCACAAGAGAACGCCAATGCTACGTTACAGATAAACTTATTAAAGTTCTTGGTAGCGAATACGCTCTCGACAACAAAGACGATGCACGTAGTTTCTTTAACCGTCTTCGTCAGAAATTTATTAACTGGAACTATACAGAATTCGAAAGCGATGCATTTAAAAAGGCAGAAGCAGAAATCGATGAAATGTATAATGAAGGCAAAGGTGCAATAAGCGCCGAAGCAGAACGTCTTTTAAAGGAGGGTGATTGATAATGAGTAAAGTTTATAACAGAATTGAATCAATCACAGGTAACGTTATTACTGTAAAAGCAAAAGACGTTCGTTATAACGAATTAGCACAGATTAACACACAGTTTGGTAAATCACTCGCCCAAGTTAACAAAATCGACGGCGACGTAGTTTCATTACAGGTGTTTGCTGGTGGTCAGGGCGTTTCTACTGGTGACGAAGTTCGCTTCTTAGGTCAGGAAATGCGCGTATCATTCAGTGAAGATTTGTTAGGACGTATTTTCAATGGTTCAGGTGAGCCAAGAGATAAAGGTCCTGCACTTACTGAAAATATGAAGCCAATTGGTGGTCCATCTGTTAACCCTACAAAGCGTATTCTTGCTAACAGAATGATGAGAACAAACATCCCTATGATTGATATGTTCAACACGTTGGTTGTTTCACAGAAACTTCCTATTTTCTCAATCTCTGGTGAACCTTATAACCAGCTTCTTGCACGTATTGCTTTACAAGCAGAAGCAGACGTTATTGTTCTCGGTGGTATGGGTCTTAAATATGACGACTTCCTTTACTTTAAAGAAGAACTTTCAAACGGTGGCGCTTTAAGTAAAACAGTTATGTTTATTCATACTGCATCTGACCCTACTGTTGAATGTATGATGATTCCTGATATGTCTTTAGCAGTTGCAGAGCAATTTGCTTTACAGGATAAAGACGTATTGGTGCTTCTTACAGATATGACAAACTTTGCAGACTCAATGAAAGAAATTGCAATTACGCAGGAACAAGTTCCATCTAACCGTGGTTACCCTGGTGACCTTTATTCTCAACTTGCTTCTCGTTACGAAAAAGCGGTTGACTTCGCAAACTCTGGTTCTGTTACAGTTCTTGCAGTTACTACAATGCCTGGTGACGACGTTACTCATCCTGTACCTGATAATACTGGTTACATTACAGAAGGTCAGTATTATTTAAAGGGTGGCAGAATTGAGCCATTCGGTTCACTTTCACGTCTTAAACAGAACGTTAACAGTAAAACCCGTAAGGACCACCGTATCCTTATGGACTCAATGATCAGATTATATTCATCCTATAAAGAAACTATTGAGAAGAAAAACATGGGCTTCTCAATGAACCGTTGGGATGAAAAGTTATTAAAATACGGCGAGCTTTTCGAAAACAAGCTTATGGACTTGTCAGTTAACTTATCACTTGAAGAGTCACTTGACTTAGGCTGGCAGATTTTAGCAGAATGCTTCGAAAAGGATGAAACCGGAATTAAGTCAGACCTTACAGATGAATTCTGGCCTGTAAAATAAGGTTAACGAATTCTATCAAGTAAAGTAAGGAGGACTGAGTTTTGGCAAAAATCAAATTAACTAAAAACGAGTTAAAGGTACAAAAAGATGCTCTTAAAATGTACCGGAGATATTTGCCTACACTGACACTTAAAAAGCAACAGCTACAGTCAGAAATAAGAACGATTGAGGCTAAAGCTATTGCAGTAAGAAAACAAAGAGAAGACTTAGAAAAAGGCTTTTCTTCGTGGATTGCTGTATTCAGTGAAACAGAAGCGTTCCCCGATGGAATAATTACCGTAAGTAATATCCGCAAAGGCACAGGTAATATTGCTGGTGTTACAATCCCCACTTTTGAGGGTGCGGATTTTTATAGGGGCGATTATGATTTATATGAAACACCTCTTTGGGTAGATATTGCCGCAAATCATATGGAAAAAGCAATGTCACTTGACTTAGAGGCAGAAGTGTTAGATGAACAAGTAAGACTCTTAGAAAAAGAACTTCTTTCTACTTCACAAAGAGTTAACTTGTTTGAAAAGGTTAAAATCCCCGAAACAGAAGAGAACATTAAAAAGATATCTATTTATATGGCAGACCAGCAAGTAAGCGCTGTTGTTCGTTCCAAAATTTCAAAGCGCAAAATTGCAGCCCGTGACGAAGTATCTTCAGAAATGGAGGTTCAAGCGTTATGATAGTGCCTATGAAAAAAGTCTCCCTTATGATTATGGGAGATAAAAAGAAAGAAACGCTCAAAAAGCTTCGTAAATTAGGAATTCTTCATATTGAAATAACTGAAGGTTCTGGTAAAAAATTAGAAGAATTAAAAGAACAGATTTCTTTAATTGAAAGTGCTATTTTCAGCGTAAGCGAAAAGAAAAACAAAAATATTGAAATGAAGGATGCATCTAAGGATGAGATTCTCGCTATTTCAAAAGAAGTTTTTGCACTTACTGAAGAAAAGAAAACTTGTATTAACGAACGTGTTTCATTAAATTCTGAACTTGAGCGAATTAAAAACTGGGGCGAAATTGAGCCACAAATTATTGCAGATTTAAGTGAAAAAGGCGTTGAGGTTTCATTTTATGAAATGCCGAAGGCTGAATATGACACTTTAGGTGAAGCAGTAAAAACTGTGGCTATGGAAAAAGGTAAAAACACAGTTAAGTTCTTGTTAATTAAAACAGGGGCTGAGGGTGAAGCGGAGGTTATTGAGTCACTTAAAAGCTACCGTTTTGAATTACCAAAGATTTCTACCGGTGAAATATCTTCAAAAATTGAAGAAAAAACAAACCGTATTAGTGAAATAGATGAAAAAGTTTCTTCTTACGCTGGTTACGTTAAGAGTATGAAAAATGCTATTAAGGCTTGCGAAAAAGAAATTGAGTTTGAAGTTTATAATACGGGCATGCAAAATGAAAGCGTATCTTCTGACGGTAATATTTCTGTTGCATATTTTACAGGATATGTAGAAGAAGAAAATCTTTCTAAAATTAAAGAAGCCGCAAAAGAGAATTCGTGGGGACTTCTTATTGAAGACCCGACTGAAGAAGATAACGTACCAACAAAGCTTAAAAACAATAAGTTTGTAAGTCTTATTTATCCGTTAACAGACTTTTTGGGTACTGTACCGGGATATTTTGAATACGATATTTCAGGTTGGTTCTTAGGCTTTATTCTTATTTTCTTCGGTATTATATTCGGCGATGGCGTTTATGGTCTTCTTTTAACTGCTGCAGCTGCCGCCTTGATTATTAAAAATAAAAAGGCAAAAAAAGAAATTCCACCAGCATTTTTACTTTTAGGATTGTTTGGTCTTTCAACAATTCTTTGGGGTACAGTAACTTGTACCTGGGGTGGTCTTCCGGCAGAAAAATTACCGCAGTTCTTACAAAGTATTTCAATACCGGTTATTTCGAATGTGTATGCTGATAAAATCTGGTACCCATTCTGGACTAACGGTGAAGCGGGGTTAACCACAGCACAGAATTTACAGATATTCTGCTTCTCGCTCGCTTTAATTCAGCTTGTTGTAGCGCATATTAAGGTTGCAAAACGAAACAGAAAGTCAATTAAAATTTTGGGCGACTTCGGTTCAATATTCCAGCTTATCGGTATTTATTATGTAGTATTAAGCTTCGTTGTAAACCCTCAGGTTTTCCCATTCGGACTTGTTATCAGTGGTATTCCTGTTGGTACAGTTGCTTTGGTGCTCGTTATAGTTGGCTTTGTAATGAGCTTTGTATTTTCAAACTACGAGGGAAGCGTTGTTAAATCTATATTAGAAAGCCTTAAAAACATAGTTTCTGTGTTACTTGGCGTTGTTAACGTTTTCTCAGATATAGTTTCTTATATAAGACTCTGGGCGGTTGGTCTTGCAGGTGCGGCGATTTCTGCAACTGTAAACGAACTCGCAAGTCCGTTACTTGGTAATTTTATGTTTATGATACTTGCAGTAGTGCTTTTAGTATTCGGTCACGGACTTAATATGATATTGAATGTTTTGTCGGTTATCGTTCACGGTATAAGACTTAACACATTGGAATTTTCATCACACTTGGATATGTCCTGGAGTGGACATAAGTTCAAGCCATTTAATGAAGAAAATTAATTTAATTTAAGGAGTGTTCATCATGAATTTAGGTTTATTAGGAACAGCATTAGCTATGGGTATTGCAGCTATTGGTTCTGCAATTGGTATTGGTATCGCAGGTCAGGCATCAATCGGTGCTTGGAAAAAATGTTATATGAGCAATAAAGCAGCACCTTTCATTCTTACAGTTTTCGCTGGTGCTCCACTTACTCAGACAATTTACGGTTTCCTTTTGATGCAACAGATGAAGGGCGCAGATGCTGACCCAATGTTCTTATTCGGTCTTGGTATTGCTTCTGGTCTTGCAATGGCAGTTTCAGCTTTCGTACAAGGTAAAGCAGGTGCTGCAGGTGCTGACGCATTAGCAGAAACAGGCAAGGGCTTCTCACAATACATCACAGTTGTTGGTCTTTGCGAAACAGTTGCTCTCTTCGCACTCGTTTTCAGCATGGTTGCTTTAGGCTAAGATTTAATAAAAATTATCCACCGAACAAATTTCGTTCGGTGGATTTTTTTGTGTAGTTTTAGTTGATTTTAGATTGGTACAATGGTAAAATTAAAGAAATATATTCAGAAATGGAAAAACAATGAAAAAAGTTATAGTTATAGGTTGCCCTGGTAGTGGTAAAACAACCTTTGCAGAAAAATTACAAGAGAAAACAAATCTACCGTTATATTATCTTGATGCTATATGGCATAAGCCCGACAAAACACATATTTCAAGAGAAGAATTTGACGAGCGAATAAAAGAGATATTTGCTTTATCGGAATGGATAATTGACGGGAATTATAACAGAACAATTGAAATGCGGCTTAAGGAATGCGATACGGTTTTTCTTTTTGACTTGCCAACAGAGGTTTGTTTGCAGGGTGCTACCGAGCGTATTGGTAAAGGCAGATATGATTTACCTTGGCTTGAAACAGAATTAGACCCTGAGTTTGCTGGATTTATTAAAGAGTTTAAAGAAAACTCTTTACCAAAAATATATAACCTACTTGAAAAATACAAAAACGAAAAACAAATTGTGATTTTTAAATCACGAAAAGAAGCGGATGAGTATTTAGAGAAGATAAGGTGATAAAATGAATTATATCTGGGAAGATTATGACCCTGAAACAATGGGGTATGTTGAAAAATGGCTCGATAGAAAAGCTGTTAAATTGACGGGTATGGATGATGGGTTCCGTGATTTTTACGAGTATTGGGCAAATGAAGAAGGATTTATTGTTGGTGAGAATTATTGGTGTAAAGTAGTTTTTGAAGAAGAAAAGCCTTTTGCAGTAATAGCGCTTAATTTGTACGAAGGTAATATTACAATTATGGAAACCTTAGTTGCACCTAAAATGCGTGGTAAAGGTAAAGGCTCAAAAATGCTCAAAGAGCTTTTAGGAAACGGAAAAGATATAATCGGGTTTAATATACAGAAAGCTGAAGCAATTATTTTTCCAAGTAATGAAGCTTCACAAAAAGCATTTTCAAAAGCAGGGTTTAAATATAAAAGTACCCATGAAGATGGCGATGCTATGACTTATGTATATGGTGATTGAAAAGAATAGGTGGTGTCAAAATGTATAATTTCTTCGTAAATGAAAGTGAAAAGCAAGGTAACTGCTTTATAATTACAGAGTCTGATTTTAATCATATAAGTAACGTACTTCGTATGAAAACTGGTGATGAGATTTTAGTCAGCTGTAATGGACAAGCTTCGCTTTGTAAAATAGAAATTTTTTCTGATTATGTTAGGGCTGAGGTTATAGAGGAGAATTATCATAACACCAATTTGCCTATAAAAATTCATTTGTTCCAAGGGTTACCTAAAAGTGATAAAATGGAGCTTATAATTCAAAAGGCTGTGGAATTGGGCGTTGAAGAAATTACACCTGTTGAAATGAACAGATGTGTTGTAAAAATTGAAGAAAAGAAAAAGAAGAGTAAACAAGAGCGTTGGCAGTTGATTGCAGAAAGTGCTGCAAAGCAGAGCAAACGAGTTGTTATCCCTAAGGTTAATAATATTATTTCTTATAAAGAGTTTTTACAAAGAGCAGAGGAGTTTTCAGTTCTTTTAGTGCCTTATGAAAATAAGGATGGAATGAAAGCGACTAAAGAAGCGTTAAAAGAAATTAAGTCGGGAGACACTGTTGGCATAATCATTGGTCCAGAAGGCGGTTTCGATGAAAAAGAGATTGAGCTTGTAACTGATAAAAATGGTAAAACAATTTCTTTGGGCAGTAGAATTCTTCGTACAGAAACAGCCGCAATCGCATCTGTTACAATGTGTATGCTCTATGCAGAAATGGAATTAGGAGATATTAACGAATGACAGCATTACCAGTAGATTTCGAAAACAGAATGAAAAATCTTTTAGGTGATGAATTCAGTAGCTACAAGGCTTCTTTGGAAGAAGAGCCTGTAAGGTCTTTCAGAGTTAATACAGATAAAATTTCACTTGAAGATTTTAATAAAATGAATATTTTTAATGCAGAGAAAATCCCATATTCACCAACGGGATTTTACTTTGATTATGAAAAAATAGGTAATCACCCATACCACCACGCTGGTATGTTTTATGTTCAGGAGCCTGGTGCTATGGCACCGGCAGAGTGTCTGGATTTAGAAGAAGATTGGGTGGTGCTGGATATGTGTTCAGCTCCCGGAGGTAAAAGCACACAGCTTCGCAATAAATTAGGCGAAAACGGAATTTTAGTTTCTAATGAGATTATTCCATCACGCTGCAAAATTCTTACAAGTAACGTTGAACGCTTGGGGCTTAAAAATGTAATTACTACTTGTATGGATTCTGAGAGAATAGCAAGACTTTACCCGAAAACCTTTGATTTTATTATGGTTGATGCACCTTGCTCAGGGGAAGGTATGTTCAGAAAAGAGCAGATTGCAATTGACGAATGGAGTAAAGAAAACGTAGAAAAGTGTGCCACTCGTCAAAAAGAAATTTTAGAGAATGCTTCAAAATGCCTTAAAAATGGTGGCTATATAGTTTATGCTACCTGCACATTTTCGCTTGAAGAGAACGAAATGCTTATAGATGAGTTTTTAAGTAATCACCCTGAATTTGAATTGTTGAGAGTAAATGAAGAGGTAGAGAAAAACACCTCTGACGGCATTTTCTTTGATGGATGCAAATGCGAAAATATTACTTTTACAAGAAGAGTTTATCCTCATAAAAACAAAGGCGAAGGTCAGTTTATGGCGCTTCTTCATAATACTGACCCAGAGGCACAAAGTAAATTTTCAAAGAATTCAAAAAGCAGTAATGTTAAAATAGAAAAAACTGTTTTTGATTTTCTTGACGGTGTTCTTACTACATACGACAAAGCTTGTGTAAAAATGAATAATGATACGCCGATTTATTTTAATGGTGATTTTGATACGTCAAAAGCTACTGTTTATATGAAAGGTGTTACCATAGGCGAAATAAAGAAAAATTATATTCAGCCACATCATCAGTTTTTTATGGCAATGGGCGAAAGCTTTAAAAGAAAAATTGAACTTGACTGTGAGAGTGATGAGATAAAAAAATATTTGCACGGCGAAGAATTTGACACCACCTGTGAAAATGGCTGGGCAGTTGTAACTGTAAATGGTTGTTCTTTGGGTGGCGTAAAGGTAGTGAACGGCAGGGCGAAAAATCATTACCCGAAGGGGTTGAGATTAAAATGAATAAACGAAACACAACTTTAAAGCTCATATTATCCGCAATGTTTTTAGCTTTAGCATTTGTTTTGCCTTTTTTTACAGGGCAGCTTCCGCAGATTGGTGCAATGCTACTACCTATGCACATACCAGTAATTCTTTGTGGATTTATTTGCGGGGCACCTTGGGGACTTTTAGTGGGTGCTACGGCACCGCTTCTTCGTTCTTTTGTGCTTAGTATGCCACCATTATTTCCTACGGCAATTTCAATGGCGTTTGAGCTTGCGGCTTATGGATTTTTAAGCGGTCTTTTATACAGAGTGTTACCGAAGAAGAAAATAAATATTTATGTGTCACTTGTTTTATCAATGGTTGTTGGTAGACTCCTTTGGGGTATGGTTCAATTCTGCCTGATGGGATTTGATTTAGAAAAATTTCCGCTGTCAGCGTTCTTCTCTGGTGCAGTAGTCAATGCTATACCTGGAATAATTCTTCAGATATTGCTTATTCCAGTAGTGATAGTAATTGTTGAAAAATCAAAAATCAGTGAAAAGTTAAAGTAAAAAATTAACCGATTAGATTTGTTGAAATCTAATCGGTTAATTTTTAATTTACAGTTATTCTTGTGCTTATTGTTTCACCTTTTTTTGTGTAAGGACTGTAAGCGGTGGCTGTTACTTTGTAAGTGCCTTTTTCAAGTTCGCCAAGGTTTACTTTTACGTCGTCGTCAGTTGCTCTTACGTATTCAGAAATAACTGTTTTTTCAAATACCTTTTTGCCATCATCATTTTTAACTGTAATTTTGTAGTTTTCTGCTTCATAATAACCCTTTGCTTCAGGGAATGAAATAATTGTTTCTTTTTCGTCATTAAGAGTATTTTCAACTTTTGAATTTGTTGGGAATGTTGGTGCTGTGTCAAGTGACTGTTGTTTAGCCCATGTATAATCTCTTTTTGTTACGTCGCTTACGTTAGTGAAATAGTATTCAACGTTTTTAAAGAAAATTCGGTTTTCAACGTCATAAAGTCTTATGTTCACGTTACCGTCTTTATCAACTTCAACAAGCCATGCCGCAGCAGATTCACCGGGGGCATCGTTGTCGCCTTCTATATAGTTTAAGTTACCCATAAGCGCTTTAAGTGAACCACAGCCAATAGCGGTAAATTCACCTTGCCAAACACTTCTTGGGTCGCTTGGTGAGTAATGTGAGTGACCGGAAAAGTCAATTACTTGTGGAAAATCTTTTAAAACTTTCTTAATATCAGGGTCACTCCAACTTATGCTTCCGTAAATTGTAAGAGTTGGACTTGGGTGCTGATAAACAAATACAGGCTTTGTAGGGTCTTCTTTTGTAGCATTTTCGAGTTTTTCTCTGAGCCATTTTGTTTTACCCTTAAATGTTTTACCGTTGTTATCGTAAGAAACACCAATAAAGTGATAGCCGTTAATAACAACGTCTGTGTCAACGTCTGGGTTTACCATTTCCTGATAAACAGGGTAGGCAGCAGTTGCATCAACGTCACGATAATTAATAAACTCGTGGTTACCCATAACGGTTAAAAGTTGAGTTTGAGGTTTAATATTTTCTTTAATTATTCTGTTGAACATAGCGTATTCACTTTCGGCACCGCCACCAGCAAAGTCGCCGACAACCATTAAAGCATCAACTGTGTTATATTCTTGTACTTCAGAATATTTATACATATCCTTAATTAAATTTGCAAGTCTTACAGCATTTGCCTGGTCTTCTGTACCGTCTAAATGAATGTCTGAACAAGCAATGAAACGAAGCACAGGGGTAAAATCGTCAGGCTTCTTAATTTCTTTACCAGTAAGACCACTCTTATAACCAGTAAAAAGATAAATAAAACTTATTGCAGAAGAAATAACTCTTGCAATAATTTGTGAAAGAAAATTTGACATAACGTACTCCTTCAAGTGTTTTTATAATATAATTCATAATTATACCACAGTTTACTTAAAAATGGAAGAGGGTTTGGCTTTTTGTTGCAGAATATAGGGAGTTGTGTTAATATAATTTATATCAGATTTTAGGGTGTGAAATTATATGACTCGGGAACAACAAAAGAAATTCAAAGAAATCCGCACAGCGTTGCCTAAAATTCTTCAATCTGTTTCTAAAGAATATGGTTTTAAAAAGAAAGATTATATGGTGTGGAGCAAAAAACAAGAAATGATATTTACACTTTTTGTTTTTGAAAGAGTATTAGATGGCAGATGTTACATTGATATAACTATTCAATTTAAACCTTTCTGGGTGGACAATTTGCTCTGGGATATATTACAAATGCCTGAAAATAAAAATCAGCCTGTTAGTTTAAGGTGTATTGGAGCATTTTCTGTAAACGGATGTGTTTTATATAAAGAAACAATAGAATTGGTTGATTGGTCGATTGATGAATTGACCGATTGTACTGATAGTGCTATGAAAAAATTTGCCGTGATTATTGATGAAACCCAGTCAGAAGATTTTAAAGTTCAAGCCGATACTAATCCGTATCATTCGGATATAAGAGAAGTTTTGATGTTGGTGCATAATAGAGAATATGATGTTGCGATTGAATATGCAAAAAATATGCCAGATGATTGTTTTGTTAACAAGGGTTTAGGTTCCAGAACGGCAGTTATTCAATATTGCGAAAAACAAAAGAACATCTAAGGAGTTTTATTAAATGATTTATTATAAGGTGATTCATTTTTTTATAACAAGACATAAAGAGCATTTTCATTGGTTCAATATTGGTATATATGATTGTAACGAAAAAGCGAATAAAGCGGTAGAAGAGCTTAAAACAAAAAAGGGATTTTCTATAAGACCTAACAATTTTTATATCTTTAAAGTTCTAAAGCTGAAAAAGCCTGCATTGCTTAATAAAACTTTTTGGGTAGATGGATTTGAAAATTATGAATGGTAAAATAATAAAAGATATTCGTGTATATAAAAGTGATAAACAAAATGAGTACGGTATTCCAAGTTTGCATTCTTTTGGTGATAAAAAGCTTAATGCAATAATACATAGAATTGTAATGAAACTGCGTGAAAATAGTTTTTCTTTTGGAGATTTCGACCACTTGTATATTGTTTTTACAACAGTTGACATTAAAGAGGAAAGATGCTTATCAGAAATAATTGATAAGTATCACCCGTGGTATAGATACTGTTTTGTTAGAATAAATGACAGTTTATATAAAAGCATAGGTAAATCTCATACATATGATTATTTAATAGAAACTATAACTAAAGTGCTAATTGAAAAGTTTTGTAATAGCGATTTTAATGTTTCGCTTGTTTGTGAATGTGTTAAACAGGCAGTAGAGCAGGGAGAGAAGATGTTGATGAAATATAAAGAGAAAGTTACATCGAAAAGAAAAGCAATAATATATTTACGTTACCTCGATAGTTCTGGATATTACCCGCTTTTACGTGTGTTTGATTTAAGTGGGAACTTGTTGTTTGAAAAAGATTTGCCCCAAAATTCAATATTAGATGAAATAGGGGAAATACAATTAAGTTTAAATAAGGTTACTATAAAACCCAGAAAGAATGCTTTCACAAGTGATATGAAAATGATGATTTTTGAATACTGAAATACTACTAAAAACCAAAAATGTTGACATTTTGTTGCGTGTGATAAAGTATAAATGAATAAGGAGCTATACCGTAGAGGGTTAGACTTTGAATAAGTTTAGTTTTTGAAAACAATCGCCTAATATCGAAGTTGGGCGGTTGTTTTTTGTGTTCTGAATGTTATTGTGCATTATGCATTGTGAATTGTGCATTTCTTCACGGGAAACCAAAGGTTAGCCCTCTACAATGCTAACTAATTTAACTCTTTACAATCACTACTAAAAAATGTTATAATATAATGTAATTTAAAATCGGGTGATATTTTTTGAATCGAAAGAAATGGATTGTAAACAAGTGCGATAAAGATTTAGCAGCAGATATTGCAGAAAACTGTGGCGTTGACCCTTTTGTTGCTTATCTTTTAGTTGCACGTGGCTTTACAGATGAATTTTTAGTTGAAAGCTTTTTATATGATACCGATATTTGTGACCCTTTTACACTTCCTGATATGGAAAAGGCTTGTGAAAGGATTAAGTCTGCTATAGACGAAGGTGAAAAAATCACGATTTTCGGTGACTATGATGCTGACGGTGTTACATCAACGGCATTACTTTACTCATATCTTTCTGGCGCTGGCGCTAATGTAGATTATTACATACCGGACAGAGCAGGTGAAGGGTATGGTATGAACGTTTCTGCAATAGAAGCTTTAAAAGAACGTGGCACAAAGCTTATTATCACAGTTGATAATGGTATTTCTGCAATAGAAGAAATAGAGAAAGCAAAAGAACTAAATATTGACGTAGTCGTAACCGACCACCATCAGGCTGGCGACGTTTTGCCAGATGCTGTTGCAGTGGTTGACCCACACAGAAAAGATTGTGAAATGGATTTTCGTGAGTGGGCTGGTGTCGGCGTAGCGTTTAAATTGGTTTCTGCTTTAGCTGATTGCGACGTTTATGATTTATTAGAAGCGTACGGCGATATTTTAGCAATAGGTACTATTGCAGATATTGTAGCATTAAAAGGTGAAAATCGTATATTGGTAAGGGCTGGTCTTGCAGTTTTAAATGATGCACTCCAAAGTGGCACGTTAAGAAAAGGCTTAAAGGCATTAATAGATGAGTCTGGTGCTACTAAAAATATGACTTCTATGAATGCCGCATTCAGAATTGCACCAAGAATAAACGCCGCAGGAAGAATGGGTTCTGCTGAAAGAGCAATAAAGCTCTTGCTTACAGATGATAGTGACGAAGCTTCACTTTTAGCATCAGAAATTTCAGCAGCGAATTCAGAGAGACAATCAACTGAAAGTGGAATTACAGAATTTGCTGAGAGTTATATAGAAAGCCACCCTGAAATAAAATTCTCTAAGGTAATTGTGGTTGATGGCGAAAACTGGCATCAGGGCGTAATTGGTATTGTTGCTTCACGTCTTTGTGAAAAATATGGTAAGCCGTGTATTGTTATTTCAAAATCAGGCGACGTGGCAAAGGGTAGCGGTAGAAGTATCGATGGCTTCTCGCTTTATGATGCGCTTAGTTTTTGTAAAGATATTTTAGTGCAATTCGGCGGGCATAAATTAGCTGCTGGTATGACAGTTGAAACTGACAAAATAGATGAATTCAGAAAGAAAATAAACGAATATGCAGAAACACTCGAAGAAATTCTTCCTGTTTTAAAATTAGATTGCAAATTAAACCCTGCATCTATAAATCTTGAGATGCTTTCTGTTTTAAATATTTTAGAGCCATTCGGTGCAGAAAATCCGCAACCGCTTTTTGGTCTTTTCAATATGAAAATTACGGGTATTCAGCCGGTTGGTAGTAATAAGCATATAAGACTTACAGTTAATAAAAACGGCGTAAGCTTACCAGTTATGCTCTTCTCGGTAGCACCAGAAGATTTTCCATTTACTACTTCTGATACTGTAGATTTGGCTGTAAGACTTACACAAAATGAATATATGGGTGAAGTTAAGGTAAGCATACAGGTAAAAGATATAAAATTGAGTGAAGTAGATGACGATGAGGTTCAGAAGAGTCTTTCACTTTATGAGAGTTTCCGTCGAGGCGATACGTTGTCACCCGAACAGAAGCAAAAGCTTTTACCAGACCGTGATTTCTGTGGCTCTGTGTATAAATATTTAAGAGCAAACAACGGCTTTTCTTCTGGTGAAGAAATTTTATGTTATAGATTAGGCTTCAAAGAAGAAAAACTTTCTGCTTTGAAAATTGCCCTTGATATGTTCATAGAGCTTGGTGTTATAAATTACGAAAACGGTAAATATTTATTGCCGACAGAGTCGAAAAAAGTAGAACTCACAGAGTCTGGTATTTACAAGAGTTTATTATAATTAATTGATAATTGTTTACGAAAGGAGGAAACAGGCGTGGAGGATAATACATCAGTAAAAATTATGTATGAAGATTTAAGAGAACAGGCAAGTGCTCAGTTTAAAGAAGATGAACTTCTTATGCTTGACAAAGCGTTTGAACTTGCTAATGAAAAGCATAAAGAACAAAAGCGTTCATCTGGTGAGCCTTATATAATCCACCCTGTATCCGTTGCGAAAATTGTTCTTGATTACGGTATGGATTGTGCATCCGTAGTTGCGGCGTTATTACACGATACAGTTGAAGATACTGATTTGACTTTAGAAGAGCTTGACGAGATTTTTGGTGAAGAAATCACTCATCTTGTAGATGGTCTTACAAAACTCGGTAAAGTGCCTTTAGATATCAAAGATAAAGAAGAACAACAAGCAGAAAACGTAAGAAAAATGCTTCTTGCTATGTCGCAGGATATAAGAATAATAATCGTAAAACTTGCTGACAGACTTCACAATATAAGAACCTTGAACTTTGTTGCTCCTCAGAAACGTCGTGACAAAGCTCTTGAAACACTCGAAATCTATGCTCCTATTGCTCACAGATTAGGTATCAGGGCAATGAAAGAAGAGCTTGAAGACAGAGCAATAAGCTACCTTGACCCAATAGGCTATAAAGAGATTGAAGATAATCTTTCGAGTCAGGGTCGTTCATATAAAGAATTTCTTGAAACCATTAAAAAACAGATTCACGACAGAGTAGCAGAAGTAGTTCCTGACGTTACTATTGAAGGCAGAATAAAATCTGTTCATGGTATATACAGAAAAATGTATATGCAAAATAAAGAGTTCAATGAAATCTATGATGTGTATGCAGTAAGAATTATTGTTGATAATACTATTCAGTGCTATGACTGTCTTGGTATTATTCACGATATGTTTACACCAATTCCAGGTAGATTTAAAGATTATATTTCTACCCCAAAACCTAATATGTATCAGTCACTTCACACTACAGTTATCGGCAGAGCGGCTATTCCTTTTGAAGTTCAGATTAGAACGTGGGATATGCACAAAACTGCTGAGTTCGGTATTGCTGCTCACTGGAAATATAAATTAGGTCTTAATGGTACTGCTAAGTTTGAAGAAAGACTTGCGTGGATTCGTCAGCTTCTTGATGCACAAAAAGAAGCAGATGACGTAAAAGATATTGTAAGAACAATAAAAAGTGATTTAGTCCCTGAAGAAGTTTTCGTTTTCACCCCAAAGGGTGACGTTATAAATCTTCCGTCTGGCGCTACGGTTATTGACTTTGCTTATGCTATTCACTCGGCTATTGGTGCTAAAATGGTGGGTGCTAAGGTCAATGGTAAAATAGTTCCTATTGATTATCAGGTTAAAACTGGTGAAATTGTTGAAGTTCTCACGTCATCACAACCAGGTAAAGGGCCAAGCCGTGACTGGCTTTCTATTGTTAAAACAAGTGGTGCGAAAACCAAAATTCGTTCATGGTTTAAAAAGGAACGTCGAGAAGAGAATATCGCTGAAGGTAGATTGCAGTTAGAAAGAGAAATAAGACGAAACAAATTGCATTTTACTGATGAAGAAATGGCAACAATTATTACAAAGCTTAAAGAAAGACAGCATTGTAATACTGAAGAAGATTTCTTTGCGGCTATTGGTTATGGTGGTATTCCTATTTCAAGACTTCTTCCATATATAAGAGAAGAATATCACAGATTAGCTTCACAAAAACAACCAGAGCCAATTAAGGTTGTTGAAGAAACTAAACCTGTAAAACGTGCAAAAGGCGAAGGCGTTATTGTTGAGGGTATTGATAACTGTCTTATTAAGCTTTCACGTTGCTGTGCGCCAATTCCAGGCGATGAAATTATAGGTTTCATTACAAGGGGTCACGGTGTGTCAATTCATAAGCGTGACTGCCCTAACGTGCCACAGGTTATTGAAAATGCTCCTGAGCCATACCGTTGGGTAGATGCTTCGTGGAGTGCAGGTACAGAAACAAAAGAATTTAACGCTACTATTGCGGTTTTATGCGAGCCAAGCGCATTTATTATGGCAGATATTGCGAATGTTTTAGCAGAAATGAGAATTATGATTAATGCAGTTAACACCCGTGGTGAAAAGGGCGGCAGAGGTACTGTATTTATTACTGTAACTGTAAGAAGCACAGATTCACTTAACGTTCTTATTTCAAGACTCAAAAATGTTCAGGGCGTTATAGATATTACAAGGAGAACCAACTGATGAAAGCGGTAATTCAAAGAGTTAAAGAAGCAAGTGTAACAGTAGATGGTGAATTAATTTCATCTATTGAAAAAGGGTATATGCTCCTTTTAGGTGTTATGAAAGGTGACACAGAAAAAGAAGCAGAGCTTCTTGCAAGAAAAACGGCATCTTTAAGAGTATTTGAAGATGAAAATGGCAAAATGAATTTGTCTGTTAATGACATCGGTGGCGAAATACTTGCTGTTTCACAGTTTACTCTTTGTGCTGATTGCAAAAAAGGTAACAGACCATCTTTTATAAATAGCGAAGAGCCTGAAAACGCTAACAGACTTTACGAATATTTCTGTGAAGAGCTTTTAAAGAATGGTGTAAAGGCAGTTAAAAAAGGTGTTTTCGGGGCAGATATGAAGGTCGCTTTAATTAATGATGGTCCAGTTACAATTACTTATGATACAGATTTATGGTTAGGTTAATTAATTATGTATATTAAAAGATTACCTTTAGGTGACGTAGAGGCAAATTGCTATATAATTTGCGACGAAACTACAAAAGTCGGTGCAGTTTTAGACGTCGGCGGATTTTCTGAAGAATTATTAAAAGAAATAAAAGAAGCAGGAATTGAAAAGTTAAAATATATTCTTTGCACTCACGGTCACTTTGACCACATTGCAGGTGTAAAGAAGTTTAAAGAAAAGTATCCAGAGGCAAAAATTGTAATTGGTGAAAAAGATGCAATTTTAACAGAGGACTCCCAAAAGAACGTTGCTGACTATTTTGGCGCTTCATTTGAAAAGTTTAAGCCCGACGTTTTGGTGAAAGAAAACGATGAGTTTGAAATAGGTAGTAAAAAATTCAGAGTGCTTGAAACTCCTGGTCACTCTTTAGGTGGTGTTTGTTACATCTGTGATGAAGAAAAATTCCTTTTCTCAGGTGATACACTTTTTAAACTCACAGTTGGCAGAACTGACCTCTGGGGTGGTAATTTAAACGAACTCCTTGACTCTGTTGAGAAGCTTATGCTTCTATCTGATGATTACGATGTTTACACAGGTCACAATATTTCTACTACCATTGGTAGCGAAAGAGTTAGAAACAGATATTTGAGAAAAAAGAGAATATGACGGTATTTTGTATTTCACACTCTTACCACTATGAAATAGAAAATGTAATAAGATTGTTTTTGCCGTTTCAAAAAATTCTTGTTTTAAAAGAAAAAGGTGAGCTTACTGGGGATTATCTTTACACAGAAAAGCAAGAGGAAAACGAAAAAACAACGCTTATTTCTGAGTTTTCATTTGGCGGTAAAGAATATAAGAATAAAAAAGAATATTTTAATATAACAGACGGTGAAGCCGAGCTTTATTTAGCAGGTATGGTTTTAGAGCAATTCATAAGTGAATTTAACTTTAAACCAAACTGGGGTATTGTAACTGGCGTAAGACCATCAAAGCTTATGGCGACTATTATAAATGAAGTGGGCGAAGAAAAGGCAGTTACACGTTTCGTAGAAAAATACCTTGCAAAGCCTAAAAAGGCTGAACTTGCGTTTAACGTAGCAAAAATGGAAGAAAGAATTATAAACTCGGCAGAGGGTGATTCTTTTAGTTTATATATTTCTATTCCATATTGCCCTACAAGGTGTAGTTATTGCTCATTCGTTTCTCATTCAATTTCAAATGAAAAAGCAAGGGATTTAATTCCACAGTATGTAGAAAAGCTTTGTGAAGAGTTAAAGGCTACTGCAGAACTCAGTAAGAAAAACGATCTTTATTTAAAAAGTGTTTATTGGGGTGGTGGCACACCTACAACGCTTACTCACGAGCAGTTAGACGTAATTTTAACTGAAATTGAAAATGACTTTGATTTATCAAGATGTATTGAATATACAGTTGAAGCGGGCAGACCCGACACAATAACAAAAGAAAAGTTAGAAGTTCTGAAAAAGCATAATGTAAACAGAATAAGTATTAATCCACAGACTTTCAATGATTCTGTTTTAAAAGAAATCGGCAGATGTCACTCTGCTGAAGAAACTGTTGAAAAATATAACTTAGCACGGGAAACCGGATTCGATGTAATTAATATGGATTTAATTGCGGGGCTTCCTACTGATACTGTCGAAGGCTTTAAAAACAGTATTGAAAAAGCACTTTCTTTAAATCCTGAAAATATTACTGTTCATACGTTGTCTTTGAAAAGGTCATCTACTATTGTTACCGAAGATGAAAAGAGTGGGCTTGATGCCACTATTACGAGCGATATGGTCGAGTATGCAAATTCTCGCCTTACAGAGTGCGGATATAAGTCGTATTATATGTATCGCCAGAGTAAATCTTTAGGTAATTTAGAAAACGTTGGCTGGTGCAAAGAAAACAAGGAATGTTATTATAACGTTTATATGATGAGCGAGTGCCAGACTGTTTTATCAGTTGGTGCTGGTAGTGTAACCAAACTAAAAGAACCAGACGGAAAACAAATAGAAAGAATTTTTAATTTTAAATTTCCGTTTGAGTATATTTCTCGTTTCACAGAGCAAATAGAAAGAAAAGACAGAATAAATACATTTTTTAAGGAATATCCTATTAAATAAGGGGTGTAGAGTATGTCAAATATAAATAATAATCTTCAGTACATTCAGCAGAAAGCAAGTAGTCCAGCTACGTTTGTTGAGCTTTGCGAGGGCAGATATAACAGAATTATTGAAAATATCGCAAAGAAAGTAGCAGAAAATGAAAAGATTGAAATTATTATGCTTGCAGGTCCAAGCTCTGCTGGTAAAACTACAACTGCTAAAAAAATAAGAGAAGCATTAAAGAAAAACGGTGTTAACAGTTATGCGATTTCTCTTGATGATTTCTATCTTAATAACTGTGATGCTCCACGCTTCCCTGATGGTACACCTGACTTTGAAACTGTTCACGCTTTAGATATTCCATTCTTTTATGAAGTAATGAAACAGATTTTAGAAACTGGTGAAGCAGATATTCCTGAATTTGACTTCTTAACAGGAAAAAGGAAAGAAGAATTTAATCACATTAAAATTCAAAACAGAGAAGTTATTATTGTTGAAGGTCTTCACGCTCTTAATCCTATTATTACAAAGGAATTACCAAGTGAAAGACTTTTTAAAATCTACATAAATGTTTCTTCAAGAATTTATGACAATGGCAAAGAAATTGTGCTTAATAAACGTAATATGCGCTTTGTCAGAAGGCTTGTAAGAGATTATAATTTCAGAGGGAACTCGGTTGAAAGAACACTCGAAATGTGGGTGACTGTACGTTATGGCGAAGATACATATCTTTTCCCATACAGACATAATGCAGACGTTAAAATAAACACAATTCATCTTTATGAAACCTGTGTTTTAAAGGATACTGCAATAAAGCTTCTTAAGGAAGTGAAAAATGATTCAGGTTTTTATAAGGAAGCACAAAGACTTATAAGAAATCTCGAGAAATTCCCAAGCATTGATAAAAAATATATTCCTGAAAATTCACTTATGAGAGAGTTTGTTAAATTCTAAGGTGGTGACTTAATTGGCTAACGAAAAAGCTATAAAGAAACAAAATGTTCTTAATGGTGCTATGGTATTAGTTGTAGCAACAGCACTTGTTAAGATTATAGGTGCAATTTATAAAATTCCACTTACTGGTATAATAGGCTCATTAGGTCGTGGCTATTTTGCATCTGCTTACAATATCTATACACCTGTTTATGCTATATCTATGGCAGGTCTTCCAGTTGCGGTTTCTGCAATAGTTTCAAAAAATGTTGCTCTCGGTAAATATCGTGATGTAAAACAAGTGTTTAAAGTAACCTTTCCGTTATTTTTAGGCCTTGGTGTGATAGGCACGGCATTTCTTATGCTGTTTGCAGATTATTATGTAACAAAAATAGCTCTTTCACCACTTTCTGTTTACGCAGTTTTCTGCATTGCTCCTTGTGTTCTTTTCTGTTGTATTATGAGTACCTATCGTGGTTATTACGAAGGTCTTAATAATATGTATCCTACTGCAATTTCTCAGGTGCTTGAGTCTTTAGGTAAGCTTATTTTTGGCCTTTCACTTTCTTATGTTGCACTCGATTATGCTGTTAAGCAGGTAGAGGCAACAGGTTCAGTTTTTGGTTTTGAAGTGAAAACAGAAGCAGATGGTGCAATAGTTTATGCTCTTGCAGCAGCAGGTGCAGTTTTAGGTGTTACGTTAGGTACTGTGATGGGAACTGTTTATGTTGTTATAAAACATCATTTCAGGAAAAACAGTGACGGCATAACAAAAGAAATGCTTATAAATTCACCATTAGCACAACCTAAAAAATCAACAATGAAGGATATTGTTGCAATAGCAGTTCCTACAGCAATAAGCTCATTAGTGCTTAACGTTACAAACTTTATTGATGCTGCTATGATTCAGAACAGACTTAAATCCGTTGTAGCAACAGGTTATGACGTTATAATGGGTATGTATGGGGACTCTATAACTTCAGCAGAAGTGGCAAAAGAAAATATTCACACCTTCCTTTACGGTGCTTATGATACAACACTTGATTTAAGGAATTTAATACCTACTATAATGATGACTTTAGGCGTAAGTGCAATTCCTGTTATTTCTTCTGCAATGGCAAAAAAGGATTTTAAGCTTGCGGGGAATACAATAAACACTATTTTCAGAATTTGTATGTTATTTGCTTTACCAGCAGGTGTTGGCTTCTTTGTGCTTGCAGAGCCTATTTATACACTCCTTTATAAAGGTAGTGAAAATGAATCTGGCATTGCGGTTGCAGCTCCAGTTTTAGCTCTTTATGGTCTTATGATGGTTATTTTAACAATATCATCACCACTTACAAATATTTTACAGGCAATAGGCAGAGCAGATGTACCGGCAAAAGCTTTAGCACTTGGTTGTGTTATTAAAATCGGTCTTAACTATGTTTTGATTGGTATTCCTGAAATAAATATAAAGGGTGCAGTTTTTGGTACGGGAATGTTCTACTTGTTCTGCATTATTTACGATTATATAGTTCTTAAAAAAGAAACTGGAATTAAGCTTGATTGGAGTAAAGGATTTATAAAACCACTTATATCTTCACTACTTTGTGGTGCTGCTGCGTGGGGTGGATATGAGCTTATAAGCAGATATTTAGTGTTCGGTTCTCCTGATAGCAGATTAAACGGTGAAACAGTTGCTTGTATCATTTCAATAATAATTGCAGTGGTTGTTTATGCAGTTTGTATACTCGTTTCTAAAACAATTGTAAAAGATGATATTTTAATGCTCCCAAAAGGAGAAAAAATCGCAGAAATACTTGAAAAATATAAACTTTTAGGGTAAAATATATCTGTTATGTCAGGAAGGTAAAATATGGCAGTAAATTTTGAATTCAAAGAAAACTATACATTCAATGACCTTGTTGAAATTGTGAAAATTCTTCGCTCTCCTGGTGGATGCCCTTGGGATATGGAGCAGAATCACAAATCAATAAGAGAAGATTTTTTAGAAGAAACTTATGAAGTGTTAGAAGCTATCGATACAGAAAATAAGGTTCTTTTAGAAGAGGAATTGGGTGATGTACTTTTACAGGTAGTATTTCACGCCCAGATTTCAAAAGAAGATAGTGACTTTGATATAAATAACGTTACTGACGGAATATGCAAAAAGCTTATTATTCGTCATCCACACGTTTTCTCAGATGTTACTGTAAACAGTACAGAAGAGGTTTTAAGCAACTGGGATGATATTAAAAGGCAGACAAAAAGCCAGGAGACACAAAGTGTAGCTATGGCGGCAATTCCAAAAACTTTCCCAGCACTTATGAAAGCTCAGAAGGTTCAGAAAAAAGCAAAAAAAGCTGGTTTCGACTGGCCGGATGCTGAGGGTGCCTTTAATAAGGTGCTTGAAGAAACAGAAGAGCTTAAAGAAGTATTTAATTCTGACAATAAAGACAGAATCGAAGATGAACTTGGTGATTTGCTCTTCTCAGTAGTAAATGTTGCTCGTTTTTGTGACTGTAATGCAGAGAGTGCATTAGAAAGAGCTACCATGAAATTTATGAGAAGATATACTGAAGTTGAGCGTTTGGCAGAAGAAAAAAACATAGATATGAAAACTTCTTCTCTCGAAACACTTGACAAACTTTGGGAATCTGTTAAAATGTTAGAAGATTGATAGTCCAAATTGAAGGCAGAAATAAAATTTTGATGTTTTTGTCTTTTGGTAATAAAATCAATTATTATAATTGGAGGATTTTAAAATGAACAAAACAGATTTAGTAAATGCAGTAGCAGCTAAAGGTCTTACAAAGAAAGATGCAGCAGCAGCTGTAGACGCAGTTTTCGGTGCAATCGAAGGCGCTCTCGTTAAAGGTGACAAAGTTCAGCTTATCGGTTTCGGTACATTCGAAACACGTGAAAGAGCAGCTAAAGAAGGCCGTAACCCAAGAACAGGCGAAACAATCAAAATCGCTGCAACAAAAGTTCCTGCATTCAAAGCTGGTAAAGCTCTTAAAGACGCTGTTAAATAAGTTTTACTTATTAAATAAGAAACAGAGAAGTGAAAACTTCTCTGTTTTTTATTTTATAACCACTTGAAATTTGTATTAAAAATATATACAATATACTATATCAAAAAATTAAGTAAGTGAGATATGGCTATGAAGTATTTAAATGAACATTTTAAATTAGTTGAGAAAAAATTAGAGCTTCCACAAGAAGCAGTTGAGCTTTTCCATAAAATTGCATTGAAAATTGAGAAGAGCGATAGCTTTTCAAAAAGATTTCAGGCTACACTTGATAAGTATATGACACCAGAAGCACACGATTTTGGTGATATGTGCGATGATATGAAAAAACTTGCATTTCTTTACAGAGTTAAGGAATATAGTCTCACTTTTGTGTGGCTTATTGTTGCAAGTGAAAAAATGCTTGAGCTTTACAGAGAAAAGGGCATCAGCGAAGATATTTATTGGGATACCATTATGGACTTAAAATATAAGTTCAAGGAATGTGTTGAATGTAAAGGTGTTTATGGTACATTTGTTGGTGGCTGGAATACAGGTTTTTATAATCTTAACCGTTTCGCTTTAGGTCGTTTCCAGTTTGAATATTCTAATTTTGGTGTGCAAGATGAATTTACAACAAGTGCTGGTATAAAAATTAAAAGAGGAGACAAAACTGTTGGCTTCCATATTCCATCAAGTGGCGTACCACTTACAGACGAAGCTCGTTTTGATGCTTATAAAAAGGCGTATGAGTTCTTTAAAGACCAACGCCGTGAAGATGGTCTTATAATCTTTGAATGTGGCTCATGGCTTCTTTATGAGGGTAATAAAGAGATTTTACCAGAAAACTCAAACACAGTTAAATTTATAAACGATTTTGAGCTTGTAAGAAGTGAAGCCAAAGATAAATTTAACGATGCCTGGAGAATTTTTGCAAAATCAGGTTATAAAGCACCTAAACATTGGTATGATGACACATCAATGCGAAGAGCCTTTAAAAACCACGTTCTCGCTGGTGGTAAAACTGGTAGTGGTAATGGGGTTATTGTTTTCGATGGTACTAAGATAGTAAAGTAATGACACGCCTTATTTAATCGTCGAATTCTGGACTCCAAATAGTGCTGAGTGCAAAGTGCTGAGTGCTGAGTTTCGGGTCTGCGACGCTATTATAATAATTAATTGTAATAGTAAATTTATCTTTACGTTTTTACTAACAAAATAGTAAAAATTAATATAATTATAAGAAATAAAAATTCTATCATTTAAAGTTTATCGTAAACTAAAAATGATAGAATTTTGTTGTTTTATAGATTAATAATTATAATCAAACGCGAAGCGTTTCCACAACTCAGCACTCAGCATTCAGCACTCAGCACTTTTTTATGCTTATTAATCTTCAAAATCGAATTATTATAATTTCACTTTAAACTCAGATGGCAACTTATTCTCCGGAATAAAGCAAAGAGAAGTGTCACCGTTTGAAGTGTAGAACGTTACAAAATAGCCACTGTCAGGAGAATCTTGTTCATACGCTGTGTAAGAGTATCTCAAGAGCTTTTCAACGTCTTTTATATCGTTAGTAATGTAACCGTCAAACATCTTGTCTATAGTGTTGCTGTAACGAATCCAGGGGTCGCTAACGGGGTTGCCGTGCTCATCGAGCGAAACATAAGACGTTGAAGTGTAGGTTGTAATAAAATATCTTGAAAAATATTTTTGAGTAGAACCCTCTTGAGCATAAGTTCCGTTGTAACAAACGTCAGCTTTAAGAATTTCAGCAGAAACAAAGTCAGGTGTCTTTATAAGGTCGTCATAAAGCTTGAGCTTCTTTAAAAGCGAAATTGTTTCTGTCATATCATCAGTAATTACAAAGAACGGGTTTGGATTATAAAAGCTCGAAGTGTAGAGCTCTACCTGGTCAGAAGAATAATCGCAAAGGTCAAAGTGTGTCTTTGGCTTTTCTTTTTTAGTGGTTTCTTTGTCAGATTCATTAGTGTTTGTTTCTAATGTAGCCCAATAAGCTGAGTAGAAATCGCCCTCAAATTTCATAAATGCAACAGGGCAGCCATCTGGGTAATATTTATCTGTAACAGAACGCTTTGAAAGGTCGTTGTAAAGTGCTGTTAAAAGCTTTGCTCTGTCTTTTTCTGAAAGTGTACCATAGAAATAAGAATCTAAATATCTTGAGTAAATGCTGACAGTTGAAGAAGAATCTCTTAAACAGAATTGTGCATTAGAAACAGCTTCTTCACTTGCTGAAAGACGAATGCCCTCCTGAGGTTTCGGGAACTTAATTTCTCCTTTGAAGAGTGTGTCTAAAGAATTTTTAAAGTAATTACTTTCTTCCAAATAAAGAACTGCTTTGTAAGCTTCTGGGGAAACCTTATCAAAATTACGTTTGAAGGTAGAGCCATCCTTTAATGTGTAAGTAAATTGAATATTATTGCTGAGTGTTGCATCTTCAACGTCTGTATTTGCTATAAGTTTATGTGCTTTAATAGCAGATTTTATATCTTCAGAAGAAGTTAATTCGCCAGTTAACACATTAGTTGCAGGAATATATTGGAAGTTGTTGTCTGAGTACCATCTGTCGCCTTCACCAAATAAGCCGTAGCCGGTTGTTTCACCGACAATAGTTACAGAAACGCTTTTGATTTTTGCTTCTTCAGGAATTTTTTCAGAAAAGCCGAAAAGACCTGTGTTCATAGAAACAACAAAGAGAGAGACTGCAACAAGTCCAACAGGTAATTTGTAAAGGCCACGAACGAATTTCTTTAAATCTCTTAAAACTGCAAGTTCAAGACCTAAGTGGATTAAAATAAAGCTGATAGCACCTATAATAATACCAACTAATAGTTTACTTGAAATTGATACAACAAGTGAAAAAGCAAAGAATGCAGCAAGTAATGAAACAAAGGTGTTTAAAATTCTGTTAGTGCCTATAAAGCCTGCAATTTCAGCCTTACGCTTGTTGTAAAGCTTAATACCCAAAAATGCAATGGCTACTATGAAAATAACCCAGAGAATAATATTTGTGAAGTCAGGGCTTTCAATAATTTGTTTCACGCCTTCTTTTGTTTCTTCTCTTTCGATTATTGAAAAATCCGAAAGTTGTTTTTTCATAAAGAAAACAGGGCTTAAAAAATTGAATTGTTCAGAAAGAGTTGCAACGTATGAGTTATCCCAGCTATCATTATTAGCAGGAACAAAGTCAAAGCCATAAGGGTTGCCGTAAAGGAATTTTGCCATAACAGACTGAACTCCGAAGAGGAGAATGTCTGGTAAAAAGAGAATTACAGAAGAGAATACACCAGCTTCAAAAACTGTGCCGACACAAGAGAAAATAGTTGCTGTAATTGTAAAAGCAGAAATTGAAACAATTAAGAATGTGAATAAATACAAAAAGAATGTTTTAAAAACTATTCCAGAAAAACCTAAAACAGCAAGATTTAAAATAAGTGTAATAAATAAAGGTATAAAAGTTGAAATTGAAAGAAGTGTTATACCAGCTAAATATTTACCTAAAAATAATCTTGTTCGTGTTATACCAAGGCTGTAGTAAACGTTAACTTGTTTTTTAGAGGTAATAAAATTAAACATACAAATAGCCATAGCAAGACCTGTAAGTGCTACTAAAACAAGTGTTGGCATAACAAGCTCTTCGCCTGCACCGAAAAAGAAAGAAAGATATTTGCTGGAAGATGAAATGTGGCCGATTTGTTCGCCGTTCTGGTTATAAAGAACTTGTTTTGAGAGAATTTCAACGCCTGTAAAGAAGGTTACAAAAAAGGCGAGAATACCAAAGTTTGCAAGGGCAGGTAAAATAGGTAAGCCTTTAAGACCAGTTTTATATGTATGTGAAAATACATTAGTAGAGGATTGATTTGTAGTCATAGTCTTCTCCTTTCATCTCCTGCATAAATATTTCTTCAAGAGAAAGGTTGATTTTTTCGGTAACGTCAGGTTTTAAGGCGGCAATCTGCTTTTCTACTTCTTCAGTGTTACCGTTTACTGTAAAGAGTGCAAGCTGACCATCTTTAATAAGGTTTTCGCAAGGAATACCACTGAATTCATCAAGAGTAAATTCTCTTGCAAATGCAAGTCTGAATTTTGTTTTACCGTAGGAAAGTTCACTTACAGCACCTGTAACAGAAATCTTTTTACCATTTATAATGCCTATATGGTCACAAAGATTTTCTAATTCTTGCAAGTTGTGAGAAGAAATAATAACCGACATATTATTTTCATTAATAGCCTCTTTTAAAAGACCTTTCATAAAAATTCTTTTTTGAGGGTCAATTCCGTCAAAGCTTTCGTCAAGAAGCAAGAGCTTAGGGTGAGTAGAAAGAGCTAAAACCATTTCTGCTTGTCGTTGCATACCCTTAGAAAAGCCGTTGATTCTCTTTGTAGGGTCTAAGCCAAAAGCCTCAGTTAATTTATTAAAAGTGTCGTAACTGAATCTTTTATAGTAGCCATTATAAAAGTCAGCCATTTTCTTCATAGTAGCGTATGCACCAAAATAAAGGTCATCTGGCATAAAGAAGATTTCTTCTTTTTTTATTTCATTATCAAAAATTTGCTCACCGTCATAAAGAACCTCGCCACTCTCTGGCTTATAAATACCGGCTATATTTTTTAAAAGAGTAGTTTTACCAGCACCGTTGTAGCCTACAAGACCGTAAACACTACCGTCCTCAACGGTGAGGGAAATATCTTGTAAAGCGGTAAACGTACCGAATTTTTTAGTTAAAGCTTTAACCTCTAACATTGTGTCACCTGTCTTTCTGTTTTTATATATTAATTTTAGAGTGAGTGTGTTCGAACCAAATATGCCTTAAATGTCCGATTTCACGCACCTTTTATATTTTTTTGTCTTGAAATACGAGAGTATTCCTTCGCCAAAGAAAATCCAAAATGCACGTAAACTCGGACATTTCAGGTTCTGCGAAGTTTAATACTTGGCAATTTTTTCTGTAACAAGGCAAAACTCGCAGGAATACTGACGTATTTCAAGAGTTTTAACGATGTTACGGGGAAAAGTGACTGTATTAAACCATATCTGGTTCGAACACACTCACTCTAATTGTAAAAAAGAAAAATGTCTATATATTAATAAGAGTTTGTTTTGCTACAAATTGTTGCATTTTATTTTATATTTCGATTTTACAATTATTTACAGCGTATTGCAATACAGTTTACTGTTTCTTAACATATCTTAATAATTTTGTAATAAATAAGTGTGAAAATTACGGGAATTTATTGACAATAAATAGCGATTTTGTTATATTTAAAATGTATAAATTTAGGCTTATTCTGTTAATAAGGGTGATATAAATGAAGAAAATAATCGCAGTACTTATTATATTGGCACTTGTGGTTACAGCGTTAGCTGTGCCTGTAAGTGCGGCGTGGTCAATAGTTGACACTACCTTTGCAGTTGCTTCAGACTTGCATTACGAATTGCAAGAGGAAGAGCTTGAGTGGTTCTCAGAAGACCCGATTTTTGGTTATGCAAACCGTAGAGCTGCTATGGAAAATGAAAGCAGATATATTGTTGATGAATTTTTAAATCAATGTGCCGAGAATGAAAAAATAGAATTTATTTTAATTCCTGGTGATATTGCTAACGAAGGCAGAGCAATTAAACAACAGCATTTAGAGATAGTTGAAAAATTCAAAAAGTTCGAACAAGAAACAGGAAAACAAATTTATGTAATAAATGGTAACCACGATGCTGGTAAGGGTGAAAAAGAAGGCGAAACAAGTCTTGAGGAATTCAGAGAAATTTATTATGAATTTGGTTTTTCTGAAGCTCTCAGCACAATGGAGGGTAATTTATCTTACACAGCAGACCTTAATGAGAAATATCGCCTTATTGCAGCAGATAGCTGTGATATTAACCGTTCAACAGGCGACGGTATGACTGATGACAGAGTAGAGTGGGTTGTAAACGAAGCCGAGAAAGCATTTGCTGATGGCAAATACCCGATTCTTATGATGCACCACAATCTTTTAGACCATATGCCAATCCAAGGACTTTTAAGTAAAGACTTTATTATAAGAAATCATATTTCAACAGCAGAGAAATTTGCTAATGCTGGTATAAAAATGGTGTTTACTGGTCACGAGCATTGTAGTGACGCTAATACTTACACAAGCTCAAAAGGTAATCAGATTACAGACTTTGCTACAACTGCACTTACAATGTACCCGTTACAATACAGAATTGTAGAAATGTCTGATGAAGTTATTAATTACGATATTGCAACTATTGATAAAATAGAAGCAGAAAAATTATTAACCGACGTTAAAGGCTACACACCTGAGCATATTGCAGAAATGAATAAAGGGCTTAACGCTTACGCTAAAAAGTTCCTCAAGAATGGTGTTGAGTGGCGTCTTGAACGTGGTTTTCAGGATGAGCAGTTAGGCATTGATAAAGGCGCATTTTACTATGATATAGTAAGAAAAGCTGTTGATGCTTTAAACGATATTCTTAACACACCATATCGTGGTGAAGGTGGCGTTATAGAGCAGGCGAAAGCCAAAGGAATTTATATTCCTGAAAGTAATTACGTTGACGGATGGGATGTTGCAACAGAACTTGTTTCTGCTCACTATGCCGGTGAAGAGAATTATCCGTTAATGGAAAGAGACGTTACAATTCTTTTAAGAACAATGTGCCTTATTTTAGATACAGAGCTCGCTATGATTACAGAAGAAGAGTTAATGAGTGCAGCAACTGCTATAACTGCTCTTTACGGCTCAACTCCACCAGATGATTTAGCAAAGAAGTTAGAGCTTGATTTAGGTATCTCTCACGGCGCACAATGCTTCCTTTTAGCAATTGCAACTCCGCTTTTAGATTGCTTTGCAAATGACGATGAGGTAGCAGATAATGTGGGCTCAATTAAAGGGTATGCAAGAACTGGTTCTGCAGATAGCTTTATAAATATAACCCAGTCAATGGAAGTTACTCTTGATAAAATTTATGAAACGTTAATGATGATTTTCACATTTGTATTCAGGGGTATGGATTATATTAAGGGGTAAAATTTAAGGAGAGAAAATAATGATATTATCAGATAAAACGTTAATGAAAATGATAGAAAACAAGGAGCTTATTGTAGAACCTTTAGAAAAGGAACAGATACAACCTGCAAGTGTTGATATTCGTTTAGGTAATACATTCAGTATTGTAGAAGATACTTCAACAGGTATTATAAATTTAGAAAATGAAATTAAATATAAAACTATAACAACTGATTCATACATACTTTTACCTAACCAGTTCGTTCTTGCTACAACAATGGAATATTTCGATTTACCAGACGATTTAACTGCATTTGTTGAAGGCAGAAGCTCTTTAGGCAGAATGGGTTTATTCATTCAAAATGCTGGTTGGGTTGACCCTGGCTTCAAAGGTGAAATAACACTTGAACTTTATAATGCTAACAGATGTGCAATTGAGCTTAAAGCTGGTAGACGTGTAGGTCAGCTTGTATTTGCAAAGATGGATGATACAGCACTTAATCCATATAATGGAAAATACCAAGGTCAAAAGGGTGCAACAGGCTCAAGAGTATTTATGGATAAAGAAGTGAAATGATAGTACAAGTAGATAATTATGAGCAGCTTAATATTTGTTGTGAAATAATACAGAAAAGTTTTTTAACTGTTGCAGAAGAGTTTGGAATAACCAAAAACAATTGTCCGTCATATACAGGGTTTATTACCATTGACAAATTGAGAAAACAGTTCGATGAAGATAAATTGATGTTTTTATATTATGACGGTAATATTCCAGTTGGATATTTTTCGCTTTCAGAATGCAGTGATGGTGAATGGGAATTGAATAATCTCGCTGTTTTGCCAGAGTTAAGACATTTGGGAATTGGCAAATCGTTAGTTGACTTTGCAACAGAAAAGATTAAAGAAAATAATGGTAACAAAATATATTTAGGAATAGTTGAAGAGAATGTAAGACTAAAGAAATGGTATGAAAAGTTGGGTTTTGTACATATAGGTGTAAAGAAATTTGAGAATTTACCATTTACAGTTGGATTTATGAAAAAAAGAATAAAATAAGAAAACGGACAATTCTCATAAAAAGAGAGTTGTCCGTTGGTTTTTAGTGAAATGTTTTTGACATTGTGAAATTTGATGCTTGCACATCAAGTGAAAGTTCGATTCTCTGTGATTGGAAAATCAAAAAAATACAAAGAAAAAAGCACTCGCTTATTGCAAGTGCTTTGTGGTGACCCGGACGAGAATCGTCAAGGCAAGCCTTGACGATTTGCTGCGCAAATATCCTATTGTAAGTCCCTTTCGGCTCCGCCTATGGCGAACCGCCGAAAGATGGACGATAGAGTTCGATTCTCTGTGATTGGAAAACCAAAAAATACAAAGAAAAAAGCACTCGCTTATTGCAAGTGCTTTGTGGTGACCCGGACGAGAATCGAACTCGTGTTACCGCCGTGAAAGGGCGGTGTCTTAACCGCTTGACCACCGGGCCATATCGTGAAGAACTTAGTTCTTCTATATTTAACACTCCAGCAGGTAAGAAAGTTGACTTGGTAGCGGAAGTGGGACTTGAACCTACGACCTGCCGGGTATGAACCGGACGCTCTAGCCAACTGAGCTATTCCGCCATATATATGAAAACAACAAACTCACCCGCTGAAAGAGTGGTGTCGCTCTCAATTGAGCATAGTGATTATATCGTGAAAGAGTGTATTTGTCAATAGTTTTTTTGAAAAATTTTTCAAAAACTAAAACTTTTTTCATTTTTAAAGAAAAACCACTTGACAAGCCTTTATTTTATATGTATAATATGCCTTGCATTTGCGGATGTAGCTCATCTGGTAGAGCGCCACCTTGCCAAGGTGGAGGTAGCGAGTTCGAGCCTCGTCATCCGCTCCATTTTGCGCTGGTAGCTCAGTTGGATAGAGTGACTGGCTACGAACCAGTAGGTCAGGGGTTCGAGTCCCTTCCAGCGCGCCATCGAAAACCGTTGATACCATTGGGTTTCAGCGGTTTTTACTTTTTTCTGAAATCGTAATTTAAGCGTTTTGACCACAAATTTGCCCACTTATAGAAATTTTACAGATATTTTTTCTTTCTATTTTCCAGGGCGAATTTCGTGCTTAAAACCTTGTTCAAAAACCAATTGGAAAAGATGCTAAAAAAGCTCTAAAAAATGGCATAAAATAAATTCACAGGTGGCTCGAATCTATGATTCAAGTCACCTGTTATTCTTTGTTTTAGGCGTATAAAATTTTTACATCAGTTATACTTTACAGACGATTTTAAAACCAATGGTAAATATCCATCAACAATTTTATTCATTATTATTGGAATGTTTGTTATAAACGAATTCAATTGTTCTCCATTTAAATTTTCTTGTTCATTAGTTGGAAAATCAGATATACCCTTAATTATGATACATTCAATATTATTTGCTTTACAAATATAAGCTATTGCTGCTGATTCTGTATCTGCAATGGTTATATTGTTTTCTTTTAATTCTAAATAATCTTCCCACATAACAACAGCTTTGTCGGCAGTTCCTATTGTACCAGTCAATACATTAAAATCTAATGAACCCAAATTGAAGTTTACTGTGAAAGAATCCTTAATCAAAGGTTCTTGCTCTTTTACAGTACAATCATATTGCACTGCTTTATTTGGAATAAATATATCTAAAGGTTTAAATTTATCATCTATTCCAGCACATGTTCCAACAACTATTATCTTCTTCAAATCAAAATGGTCTATCATATATTGGGTAGCCGCAGAACAATTCACTTTTCTAACACCACATCTATAAAAAATAACGTTTTCGCCATTTATCTCAGTAGTAAAATACTCACCAAATGGATATTTGGTGCATTCGTCTATATTTATTTGAAATTTATCTAAAACAGTATTCCACTCTCTTTTAGCTGCTATGCTTATACCTGTCATAATACACTACATCCTTTTAATAAAACCATAACTTTTTTTGAAATAGCCCTGTGATTCATAGAATGTGTGTGCATCTTCTCGTGGCAAACCACTATTTAGAAGCACAACTTCTATATTATTTTCTTTTGCCCATTGTTCAGCAGTTTTAAGCAACTGAGTACCAATACCTTTTCTACGATATTCTTTTGAAACTGCAAGAGCAATAATTTTCATACCTTCGTTTTCTAATTCAAATGCAAGGTAATTAACACACCCTATGTAGCCAATAACCTTGTTACCGTCACAGGCAACAAAAATTTGATAGTTTCCACGTTTCATCATTTCATCCACACGATTTTTCAAACTCTCAAGCTCACAGTTATAACCTAAATCATTTTCAAGTATATCTCGTATAGCAGAAACATCTCTGCTTTCATATTTTCTGTAAATCATAGTTAAGCCTCGTATATCATTTCAATTACATTCAATCCATCTTTTTCGTATCTTTGGGTTTCTATAAAACCCACTTTGTTATAACATTTAATTGCTCTTTCGTTTTCTGTACGAACACGAAGGAGTATTTTATTAGTGTGCATATGTGGCAAATCATTTTTTATTATTTCCTCAATTACTCTTGCACCAATGCCTTTATTTCTGTAATCTTTATCAGCAATGAATATTCCAAGAACTGCGAAATCATCAGTTGAAGTTTTCTCTAACCATATAGCACCGATATATTTATCATCAGTCTTAATATGATACCAACGAAAACATTGAGCATCTTTTGTCGGATAAATTCTTGATTGATATTGTTTTAGGTCAGTATCAAAGGCTTCTTCGTATCCGCTATAATACAAGAGATTTTCATTGCGCACTTGTTCAAGTACAAACATACTCATACCTCAAAAATCAAAGTTTTCTTGCCTTAATCACAATAGAAAGAGGAAAATGTTTCGCTTTAAAATCTGCATAATAACCTGATGAGAATTCTGCAGTTTTTTCTAAAACCTTTGAACTCGTTTCTTCCACAACTTTTTCTACTGCAAAACCAGCTTCTGCAAGAGCGTTAATGTATGTTGATAATTTACGATTTTGCAATGTCAAACAATTACCGTTTTTGTCAAAAGTATAATAATCTTCCTCAAGATAATTGCCACTGAAAATAATTCGTTCTTCTGTTTTGGTTGTTCTATTACCACCTGAAATTGCTATACTTTCTAAATCAACACAATGTAAAAGAGGATGGTCCCAAGAGAAAATGTAAGTTCCACCTTGCTTTAAATAGGAAGCTGCATTGTTAATTGTCTTTTTTAAATCAGTAGTCCAACCAATAGCATATATAGAATAAACAACATCAAAGTAATTTTTTGGTATATTGGTATCATCTTCCATTGGTTGATGGAAAAGGGTACAAGAATATCCATTTTCATTAAGAAATCTTTTTGCGTTATTGAGTTGCTGTTCAGAAATATCAAGACCATAAAGTTCTGTTGCTCCATGTTCGGCACACCATTTCAAAGAATGACCACTACCACAACCCATTTCAAAAACTGCCTTACCATTAAGGTCGGGAAAAAGGTGTAATTCGTCTTCTGTTGGAATTGAACAACCAAGTACAGGCAAAGCAGTTACACCAAAGAAATCATCTGCCAATGCATTCCAACTGTTTTCGTTTTGTTTTAATATATCTGTTTTCATATTATCTCACCCTAATTTTAAACCAATTTATAGTTTACTAAATCCATTTCCAACTCAAAACATTTCCACTCTTCATCAAGTACGGTATAAGTTTCAGTCTTTTCCAAAACAACATCTTTAAAACCAACTGCTTTGTAACAGCGATAGGCAGATTCATTGTTTTCAAAAACCCCTAAAGAAACTTTTTTTGCACCATAAATTTCAAATGCAAACTTTAGTCCCAATTTAAGCATTGCTTTTCCATATCCCTTGCCACGCTTTTTGGGGTCAACAATAACAAATCCAAATCTCAACTCATCAAAATTTTCTGATGGTCTTCTCATTGTAAAAAATCCAACTATCTCATTATCATCAATAGCAGTAAAAGCCATAAGATTATTAACAAAACCAAACTGCTCTTTAGTTATAGGATACTCACCCATAACACCTGCTGACCATTTATAAAAACTTCTTTCGTCTTTACTCCAAGAAAGTATTTTATCTGCATCATTTATATTGTAAGGTCTTAATCTTAGTACCACTTGATTAACTCCTTTAAACTCGTATTTGTTAAAACAATTATATCACAATCTCACCAAACAAATCAACTAGAACACAAATCCTCGTACTTACATCTTCAAGTACGAGGATTTACTGTGTTTGTTGTTATTTTCAACAATTTTCCCAAACATCCTCCAGCAAAGACCTAAATAAGGCTTGATTTTCTTACAATCAAGCCTATTTTTTCATTTTAGCAAAGTAAAGGGTGATTTAAGGTTACGAACCATCTGAAATCGTCAAACCCCTTTAAACAGGTGGCACCGCCGCCTGATGTTTTTGGAAAAGTCGCTTTAGCAAAGACTTTTCTTATTCCTGCCTATAAATCCGTTGCGAAATACATCTGAATCAGCTCGAAATACCACCACATTATGACAAACATCTGCTTTCGTATATTTGCCCAAATTCGTGCCAAATTTCGTCTTTTTCTCCTATCCTGGTCTATATTCTATTTTCAATTCACTCGCTCAAATCTGGGCGAACAGGTGTCATTAAATAAAATTTTTTGTTCACTCTCGGTTACATTTTCTTTTTGCTTTTTGATAACTTTTTTATTTTCCTGACTAACTTTTTTACTTCAACTCGCAGATTTTTTTCTCAGCTGCCGATAAAACTTTTCAAACTTTTTTCTTCTTTGTTGGTAAACTTTCAGAAGAAATTTTCAAACGAAATTCAAAATCCCTTTTCTTTGTTTCATGCGTACAAAAATTTTTCACCCTGAACACGAAAAATTTTAACCGATTTTCTAACGAAAACCAAACCAAAATCAGAAAAAATTTTAAAATTCAAACCAAAACTCAACCACAAACAGAAACAAAATTTTCAAAACTAAATCAATTTCTAATCGCAAACTGAAATTAAAATCTCAAAACCAAACCAAAACTCTCACAAGAAATTTCAAAATCAAATCCAAAGTTCAGAAAAAATCCAACCTAAAAGAAAATAAATTAAGACGAAACCGAATCGAAAAAATAAAATTTGTTGTTGCTTACAATGTTTTGTGTTATAATCAACTCGACAAACTTGAATTTGATTAAAGGAAGGATAAAATGGTATGAGTGAATTTGAATTGCACAAATATTCGGGCATGGCATACGAATCCAACCAGATTATTTCTTTCTCACAGACGCCATCTGTGGCATTACCAGATGTTGACGAAGAAATGAAATACCATCTTGGTGTGACTGCCGTTGAAGTTTGTAATTTGACACAGAAAGAGTTTGACTATTTTATCGACAAATACGGCGATAATTACGAATCCATTTATTTCTTTGGCAACACAAAAATCAAAGATTTGTCTTCACTCTCTAAATTGAAGAAAGTGAAGTATTTGCTGTTTTGGGATATGCGAGCAAATTCCTTGTGGAATATGAGCGAAAATGAGAATTTGCGGGGTGTCATGATTTCTGAAAGCAAGAAGCTGATTTATAACCTTGAACCGTTACAATTTGCGCCAAACCTCGAAGAACTTCTTTTATTCAGCTCCACATTTAATAAATATACTGTAAAAACAATTGCTCCATTAAGAAATTGTAAAAACCTAAAACGATTGTTTATGGAATTCAATACTGAGGACAAGAGTTTTACTCCAGAGGATTTTGATTTTTTGGATGTGTTCAAATATCAGTGTGACCGAAAAAGGAATTTTACGTATTAACCATTTGTTGGCTAAATTCCAATTTGTCGAATTCTTTATTAAACAACATTACAAACTTTTAGGAGCATTTCTCTGCTCCTTTTCTTTGTTTGCGTATAAATTTTTACACCTAAAGCTGCGAATTGGGTGGTTAGTTTTTTTGTTGACTTATGGGTGAATTCATGTTAAAATCCCAATAAGAAAAGGTGTGAAAGTTCATTTGAAAAGAGGTATAAAACACCTTTCAAAAAAATCTTAAATTTCGATGAGGTTTTGACCACAAATCATCCCACACAGAGACTTGGAACATTTGGAATTATTGGAAATATTGTTGTGGAATAGTATTTGTAACCGGAATAAAAACCACTATATGTTGTGGTATGGAATGGTTGGTAAGTTTTGGTGGCGCCTACGAACCAGTAGGTCAGGGGTTCGAGTCCCTTCCAGCGCGCCAAAACAAAAATCCGTTCTCACAAGGGAACGGATTTTTGTTTTGTATTATTCATTCTTCAATATTCATCATTCATTATTCTTTTGTGAAGAACGGATTTTCAATGAATAATGAATAATGAAATCGCTTTCGCTGATGAATGATGAATAATTTCAAAAAACGGACAACTCTCAACTTTGAGAATTGCCCGTTTTTTATCTTCCATTAGCCTTTAATATACTCTAAACCTTTAAATATATAAGTTAATATTGTTTTTAATCTTTCAATCAATTTTGCAAATGAAAATTCAATCTCGCCTGCGATATTTATAAAACCATCTGCAGCACCTGTTCTTCCGTAACCTTTAATTGAGCCGTTGTTATCGGGAACATCGTCGTCATTTGCAAAGCTGTCAAGAAGTGGTGAGGCAAGTGCTAACAAGAAGCTTTGTGCACCGTGAGAATAGCCTAAATCAAGCTCTAATTTTTCTGCTAACTCATCAGGTGGTGTTGAGCCGTAAAGTGCAGTTATGGCAGTTGCCGCCACCATAAGTTCTTCTTCTGTGAGCATTGAAAGCTCAGTGTCTAAAATAAGGCACATTGTTCTTAAAAGGATTGTTACATCAGTTTCCATTAACGGATAATTTTCTTCACCTGAATAGTGTGCAGCAACAAGCTCTGTTGCTACATCCCAACCATCAACATAATCACTATCCGGAATAATAATTCCTTTCTGGAGTGCCATTTCCTGAACGCCACCCTCACCATAAAGAGGGGTGTTAAGAATATCATTTAAAGCATCAACAGCTTTCCTTACAAGGTCATAGTAAAATGCGCCCTTGTCAATGCCCAATTGCTCATCCTGGAAGCCTCTTTCAAGACGCCACTCAATACCGTTCTTTAAGAACTTTTTAGCATAATCGTTCATACCCTTGTTCATTTCAGCAATATGAGCGTCTGTGTAACCGATTACATCATCTTTTAAATTTTCTGCATCAATTTTTTCAATTGTTGCAGCTTCATAGGTAATTGTTTCATCAGACATTTCCATAATTCTGTATTGTAACGGATACATTGTAAGTGAGGTTGTAGCAAAGTCAGTAATCTGATTACCCTTTGTGCTTGTATATGTGTTGGCGTCACTGCAATGCTCGTGACCTGTGAACACTACCTTGATGCCTGCATTTGCAAATTTTTCTGCAGTTGAAAGGTGATTTCTGATAATAAAATCTTTACTTAAAAGGCTTTGAACAGGCATATGATCAAGAAGATTATGGTGCATCATTAAAATCGGGTATTTACCCTCTTTGATTGCAAGCTTTGCTTGTTCTGTAACCCACTCAACTCTGTCAGATGTCATACCGTCGCCTGTTGAACGGTTAATATCACAGCTATCTGCTGCAATAAGACGATATTTTTCATTAAGTTCTGCTGTATAAGATAAATTGCCATCCATTGTGCTGAGTGCTTCATTAAAACCAAACTCATAATAAATTTCTCTGAAATCAGAAAGACCTGTTTCGCCTTCTTTAGTAGCATTTCCGGCATCGTGGTTACCATTTATAACATAAATCTGCTTTCCGGTTTCTTCTTCAAATTTTTTGAATTTTTCTGCTACCTGCAAATGTTGCTCCTTGAATGCTCTGCCCTCATTAGAAATGTCGCCCGGAATTAAAATGAATTCTATTTTATCATTCTCAGCACATTGATTTAAAAATTCATCAATGATATATCTGCTTTCGTTTTCCATAGCGGCTCTGCGGTTTGCGTAACCGAAAATAGGGTCCTCTGAGAACCATTCAAGCTCTTCTTCCTGAAATTCGTAATGTAAATCGGCTGATACTGCAAAAGTAGTATCAACAACAGACCACGCCGCATTTGCCGGTACAACAAACATTGTAACAGCGAATGTCAAGACAAGTATAACAGCTAATATCTTCTTCATCATATACCACCTTTTTTAAATTAAGCGAAACCTTATACGCTATTTGAAAATATACAATTTTAATATAACAAAATTACCTGTTATTGTCAATTAGTTCTCGAATTTTTCCCGTTTCATTATTACGAAAATATTAAGATTTGTTAAGAAACAGTAAATCGTATTGACTGCATACTGCAATAATTGTAAAATTGAAATATGACACGACGAAAGTTATTTTTAAAATGCAACAAAATGTAGCAAAGAAACATCTTATTATATATAGACAAATTTTAATTTTCAATTTAAAATAAAAAACAAATAAGAAAGTCAGGTGACAAGGATGCTCGAAGTAAAATCATTAACTAAAAAATTCGGAGACTTTACAGCACTTCAGGACATTTCGCTCACTGTCGAGGACGGAAGCGTTTATGGTCTTGTTGGTTACAACGGTGCCGGTAAAACAACTCTTTTAAAAAACATTTCGGGTATTTACAAGCCGGAAAATGGCGAAGTGCTTTTTGACGGCAAAAATATTTTTGACAACGAAATAAAAAAAGAAGAAATATTCTTTATGCCTGATGACCTTTATTTTGGTGCTTACTCCACAATGAAGAAAATGGCTGACTTTTATAACGGATATTATAAAAGATTTAATTATGATACCTTTAATAAATTAACCGAAGCCTTTGGGTTAGACCCTACAAAGCGAATTAACGGCTTTTCTAAAGGTATGCAAAGACAGGCAGAAATGGTTTTAGCCCTTTCTACTCACCCTAAATTGTTACTTCTTGACGAAAGCTTTGACGGAATTGACCCGCAAAAAAGAATATTTATGAAAGGTCTTTTAAAAGAAGCAATTAAAGAAAATAATATGTCAGTTATTATTTCTTCACACAACCTACAGGAATTAGAAAATCTTTGCGACCATATTGGAATTATAAACGGCAAAAAGATTTCTGTTACAGGCGCAGTTTCTGACCTTTCTTACGGCAAGACTAAGTTCCGTCTTGCATTCGCAAGAGAATTCACTCTCGAGGAATTTAAAGATATTCCTTGTGAAAGCCTTATTAAAGACGGTCAATTAGCACTCTTTACAGTAAGCGGAAATACCGAAGAGGTCGAAAAACAAATCAAAAAATTAAAGCCTGCCGTTACAGAAAAAATCAATCTTTCTCTTGAAGAGATATTTATGCAGGAGATGAAAGGAGAAGACTATGACTACAAATCAATCCTCAACTAATGCTTTTACATACACCTTAAAGTCAGGTCTTAAAGGACTTCCGCTTTTACCTGCAATCGCCAATTTAGGCTTGTTAAGCTTTTTTATGCTTCTTTATTCGGGAGCTGAGCTTTTAAACAAACAGCCTATTTATAACGCCACAGGCGAAATCTCAGGTTATGTTTCTGCAAAGCAGAATTATATTTCATATTTCTTCTCAGACGAATATATGCTTATGCCCTGCCTTGTCTTAGTTGCTCTTTGCGGTCTTGCAATGGCAATCTGCACATTCAATTTTATCACCTCTAAAAAGCAGGTTAATGTTTTTTACAGCCTTGGTATAACACGAACAAAGCTCTTTTTGGGCAAATATATTTCCGGTGCTTCTCTTTTAGTTACATCAATTTTCTTGCCTTTATTCATTTTACTTATAATGAACCTTGCAACACTCGGCTTTTCAGGTATTGTTTTTAAAACTTTTTTCCTTTATTTGTTCTCATTTTTAGTTGTATCACTTTCTGCATTCACAATAACTGCAACCGTTTTCTCGTGCGTTGGTACAATTTTTGAGGCTGGTATTTTTTCAGGAATTATCCTCTTTTTACCGGATATAATTCTTTATGGTATTCAGACTATTATGTCTAACTGCCTTTACGGTAACCCTTACGGCTTTAACTTTACACCTGCTAACAACAACAGCTGGGATAACTCTTATGTTGCAACTCTTTCAGAGCAATTTGAATTTACAAGTCCTGTATTTTTCGCAAAAACAGAGCTTTTAAAATTTGCAATAATTGAAAAATCAACAGATTCAGCAGTACAACAGATAATTGAAAAACCATCCTTTACAAATGTTATTTTATGGATTATTTTAACTGCTGTTATTGGGTTTATCGGGGTTAAACTCTTTAACAGACGCAAAGCAGAAATTGCAGGCTTTATAGGCACAAACAGAATTTTAAATACATTCGTTTCATTCCTTGCAGGCTTCTTTGTTTTCGCTTTTGCGATTTATGTTGCAGAAGAGTTTATTATGGGTATTGTAATAGGCTTAATTGCCTTTGCAATTATCCATTTAGGTCTCGAACTTGCAGTTTTAAGAGATTTGAAGAAATTTGTAAGAGGACTTTACAAATTACCTATTGGTCTTGTTGCGGTGAGTCTTTTTGCAGTTTCTATGAACACGGGCTTTTTCGGTTACTCTCAAAAGCTTCCAGATTTCGAAAAAATTAAAAGTGTTTCTGTTTCTATTGTAGGTGAAACCTCACAATATGGTTTATTTGGTGAGGATTCACACTTTATAACAGACCACAATTTATTCTTCACAAACAATCCCGGTGTTCTCACAGGCGAAATGACTTCTGAAGAAGATATAAAAGCAGCCCTTAAAGCACACGAGTTAATTGCAAATTCAGATGAAAATGAAAGAACGCTCGAAAATGCTATTCAATTTTCTTACACCTTAAAAGACGGCTCTACATTTAAGCGTAACTTCAGCACCTCCACCCCAGCAGCTTACAGAGCTTTGCTTTATCTTGAAGAAAGCCAATATTTCAAAAATTCACTCCACGAGCTTTTCAAGGGGACAATTAAATTCCCTGACCCTAAAAATGCTGTTTATCTTTCTAACAGTGAGCAAACCCTTGCAACTGCGCAGTTCTCTTTAAGAGATTCATCTTCAACTGTAAATATTTATTCAAAATACCTTGACTCTTATGCTCACATTTCTTTCTCTGACAAAGACAGAGAAAAGCTCTTAACCGCACTTTATAACGATTTAATGAATCGTTCTGTAACTGATAAATACTACCCGGACTCATCACCTGTTGCGTTTATACGATTTGAGGGTAATTACGACTCTGTTTATTGGGATATTATCGACACTGCAAACGGCGGAGGAAATTCTGACGATGTAGCAACCGAAAAGGAGCAATCAACTAAAAACACAAAGACAGAAATCATTATGAATGATTTTTCTTCTGACAAGGCGGATTTTTATATTTCAAGCTACTATAACCCATACCCGTTCTTTACAATTACACCTGATATGACAGAAACAATCAAGGCGTTAAAGAATTTAAAGCTTTATGATGACCTTATTAAAACACCAGATTTTGTTTCGGCTAAAATCATTCCATCATCTGTTGCCTACGAAGGCTCTTTTGCATCTGGTTTTGGTAATATACAACATTTTTTCTCACGATATTTTATATCAACATATACTGCAAAAGGCTACACAAATGTTGATGAATACGGCAACCCTGTTCAAGATGATTGGAGTCGTTACAACACAACAATCGACACAAAATTTGATGGCTTCGTTACTAACAATAGCAAGGACATAGAAAAGCTTTTAAGATATGCCTACACTGCTTACGAGCAGGATTCAACAGATAGTGGCTATTTTGTAACATTCTTCACATCAACAGGCGACGCTTCCCTTTGCTTTATTCCGGAGAATAAGCTACCGTCTGAATTTAAAGTGAAACTTTAAATTCAGAAAACAGGAAGCAGGAAACAGAAAACAGAGCTTCGCAAAAAACAAATTCACCTATCATTTAAAGTTGGTCAAGTAATCAACTAAAAATGATAGGTGTTTTATTTTCAACTGTTTTCTGTTTTCTGTTTTCTGTTTCCTGCTTCCTGTTTTCTATCTTACTATCTTAGTTCCATCAAACACAATAACCCCGTGTCCGCTACCTGTTTTGCCACCGTTTAATACATGTTGCTTGAAAGCACGGCGCATTGATGTGTCATCGTACCAATGCTTTGGTGATTTATAACCGGACTTTGCAAAAATTCTCCACGCATCGTTAAATTTATCTTTTGTCTCGCTTTTAATAATTTCAAAGTCATTTATAAATTTAACTGTATTTGAATTTTCAGGTAAAATTTCTTTATTGCCCTCATAAAGAAGCCATGAGCCACATTCAAATATCATAAGTCCGTCTTCTCTTCTCTGGTCCTTAAAGAATTCATAAGCCTTTTTGTAAGCATCAAGGCGAATTTCATCTGTAAGCGGTACGCCTGATGACGGAATGTGAAAGCCGACTGTTTTGTCGCCTCTTTTAATTTTAACGCCTGCACTTGTAGTGAATTCATCAACCACACCGAATGTAGAATATTCAAACTGGAAGCGACCTAAAGCGAAACGGTTAAGCTCATAAAAGCCTGTGTTCCAGCTACCAACGAATGTACCATAAACCTCTTTGCATTCAACGCATTCCTTGAACTTATATTTTAAGTCCATTATTGTAGCCCAATAAATATCTTCACTGATACCCTTTTCTCTGTAAAGCTCTAACATCTTTTCACTTGCAACAATAAGCCACACAAAAGTCAGGCTATATTCCTTAACTCTGTAAAGTATAGCTAATTTTTTCATATCGTCACACATATCGCCAAAGTCGTGTGCCTTTGGTGTCATATATTTTTCTAAACTAGCCTGGAATCTTTTGGAAAAGCCTTTACTTTTTTCAATTTTTAATGCAATGCTTTCAAAAAGCTCAACTGCTTCTTTGGGAAGCTCTAATTTTTCTTCAACTAATTTAAAATGTTCGTTTAAGTATTTCATAACATCTTCTCTTTCTTAAGGTACTTTTAAAACATTTATATTGTATATATTTTTAATTAAAAATTCAAGTATTTACGCAAAATAAAAAGCAGAGAAGTCAAAAACTTCTCTGCTTTTTATACATTAAGTAAAATTATTTGCTAACTGCGTCTTTGAGAGCTTTACCAGCTTTGAATGCAGGAACCTTTGTTGCAGCGATTTTGATTGTTTCGCCTGTTCTTGGGTTACGGCCTTCTTTAGCTGCTCTTTCACGAACTTCAAAAGTACCAAAGCCGATAAGTTGAACTTTGTCACCTTTAACGAGAGCGCCTTCGATTGCACCGAAAACTGCGTCTACAGCTGCTGCTGCATCTTTTTTTGTGAGTTCTGCAGAAGCTGCTACTGCATTTACTAAATCTGTTTTGTTCATTTTTAAATCCTCCAATTAAAATAATTGATTTTTTTATTACCAAAAGACGAAAACTTAATATCCGTCTTCATTTTGGACTTCTTATCTCTCTAACATTTTAACAGATTCCCAAAGTTTGTCAAGTGTTTCTATAGAAGAAGTTTTCATATCAATGTTTTTTTCTTCTGCTAACCTCTCAACTGCGGTGTATCTTCTCATAAATTTCTGTGTCGCTTTTTCTAATGCACTTTCTGCATTGCAGTCACAAAAACGAGCAACATTAACTGCTGAAAAGAGTAAATCACCAAGCTCATCTTCTATTCTGTCTTTATTGCCGGAGTTAAAAGCTTCTTTAAGCTCTTCAGTTTCTTCAAGCACTTTACTGAATGCACCGTCTGCACTGGGCCAGTCAAAGCCTGCCTTTTTTGCTTTACTCTGAACTTTTTGTGCTTTCATAAGTGCCGGGAATGTCTTGGGAATTGCCGCCATAGCAACGCTTTGTGTTGTCTGGCTCTTGGTCTGACGCTTTATAGTATCCCAATTGCTTAAAACCTCATCAGTACTATTTACAGTAACATCTGAGAAAACATGAGGATGACGAGTAATAAGCTTTTTGCAAATTCCGTCAGTAACGTTATTTATATCAAAGTCACTATCTTCTTTTGAGATTTGTGCGTGGAACACAACCTGCAAAAGAACATCGCCCAATTCCTCTTCTAAAAGAACTTTATTCTCTGTGTCGATAGCTTCTAACACTTCATAAGTTTCTTCTAAAAAATCTTCTCTTATTGATTTGTGGTTTTGCTCCATATCCCACGGGCAACCACCTGGGGAACGAAGAATTTTCACAATTTCAACAAGGTCATTAAAATTATAATTTTCTTTGAATTCAAAATTTACTAGCATATTTTTACATCCTCATATAACGAATACATTTTACCCTAAAAGTTTATATTTTTCAAGTATTTCTGCGATTTTTTCTCCTTTTGGAAGCATTAAAACATCATCTTTTACGATTGTTTTAGAAAGCAATATACAAACTGCATAAACTACTACTGCAATTATTATTGAAATACCACAAGCGAGTGTTCCGCTGTTCAATCTGCTTCCGGCATCGCCAAAGACTAAATAGGTGCTGACAAGCTCGTAAGTACCCCAGGCGGCAGTACCACAAAGTACAGCGGATATAAGAGGTTTAATTAAAACTGTTTTCCAATCAAGCTTAATTCCCGTTTCTTTTTTAAGCACAGCATAGTCATAAAAAATACAGAAAAGATAGAAACAGCCTGAACTGAAAACTGCACCTAAAATATTTATTTCAGGAATACCGATTAAAATATAGTTAAACGCAATTTTAAAGCCACAACCAATAGCAAGAGCCTTTGCAGGAACATCTGCTCTGCCAATAGCCTGTAAAATGTTGGTAAGTGGTGAAGAAAGCGTGTGAATACCCATCATAAGTCCGTAAAGAGCCAATATAGGCGCCGCTACTGCAATACCTGACTCATTTTCACTACCCTGATAGAACACTGTTAAAATAGGCTCTGCAAGGGCAAAAAAGCCGATACCTGCAGGTAACGCAATTAACATACTCATTCTGAAAACAGTATTTACTGTATTCTCTACTGTCTTAAACTCGCGTTTTGCCATTGCTGAAGAAATAACAGGAATAGCACTGACACCTAATGTCATCATAATTGTGGGCACAAGATTTCTGAAATCGAGAGTTACATCATAAGCACCATAAAGGAAAGTGTGAATATTTTCTCTTACAATTTCACCGGCATTTATAGATTCACCATAGATACTCATAATTGTATCATAGCTTTTTTCAACAACAGTTGAAAGTCTGTT
>SVOI01000012.1 GCA_015066465.1 Oscillospiraceae bacterium | reverse complement strand
AAGATTTTTCTGCTTTTTCATTTACAAACACATTTACAATTAACTTTGTCTTTATTCGTTTTTTCAAATCCAACAATACACTCATTTGTTTATCATCAATTGTAAAATCAATTTTATACCCATTAATTATTGGTGTGAATTTTTTTGTATCATTCAATTCCAAAGACTCTCTAATTTTTGCAATAAAATCTATCATTAACATTGCATCGTCGTAGTCCTTTTTTGTTATAGGTAACTCGCTCATTCAATTTCAACCTGCCAGTAAATAATAGTTTTTCTCTCGTGAGTATATGTAATATGTAATGTTTTACCAACTGCAGTAATAGCAGGGTAGCTGAATTCGTAATCGCCTTTAATATCTTCTAATTTAAAGAATTCTTCAAACGTATTACCACCATCAAAAGAACGCATTAAAACGAGAGGAGCTCTGTTACCCCAGTCAGCGCCGACAGGGTTCATACAAAGAACTACTGTGTTATCCTTTAATTTAACTAAATCAATACCGCTGTTTGGGTTAGGGTAAGGTGTTTCATAGGCTTTACACCAAGTCATACCAAAATCGGTGCTATCACTCTTATAAATTTTACCCGCATTACTTCTTATAAGCATATGAACGCCAGTAGAGTCCTCCCACAAGGTAGGCTGAATCATTTTAACACCTTTGCCGTTTTTTCTTACACCGGGAACAAATTTTGAACGCTTGTAGGTTCTGCCGTCATCCTCTGAAATATCGGTGAAACATTTCCAGGGGAAATATTTTGATTCTGTAGATGTAGGTGCTAAGACTGTGCCATTAGAAAGATGAATCTGCTTATTTTTAACAGGACCCCTTGCACCCTCTTTTTCGCCTGGTACTAATTCCTCTGGCTTTGTGAAAAACCTGCCACCATCTCTTGAAACACAAGAATATGTACGCCATTTTGTAATAGGCTTGCCATATTTAAAATAAAGACAGATAGAACCATCTTTTCTTAAATATAAAACAGGATTCCAGTGTGGCAACTCTTTACCATCAACGTGAATTGGGTAAGGTTTTGCCCATTCGCCGTTTTCTCTTACTGAAACATAAATTTTTACGTCGTCGTTACCCTCTTTGGTGCCACCAAACCAGGCAGCAACAACGGTGCCATCTTCTAAAGGTAAAACAGTAGAAGCGTGGCAGTTTTCAGTAACCTCGTCTATTGGAAAAATTTCTTCTCTTATTGAATTAATAACGTTAGTCTTCATCTTTCTTTTTACGCCCCATCTCTTTATTTGGTTTAACAAATTCTTCTTTTAATTCTGCTTCTCTTCGTTTTCTGTTTACTTCTTCATAAATAGCAAATTCATCATAAGCAGAGTTATCAGTGTCATTTTCTAAGTAGTTAAAAGCGTTCCAAGCAGTATTATCTAATTTCTGAACGGTTTCATTTTTTTCTTTGTAATTAAAGTCTGCCAAACGCTTGTTTACTTCTTCATCTTCGTCATCGTAGCCGATATTAATAACGATTTTTTCCTGATTGGTTCTTTTAATAATAGGTTTGGTTTCTTCAACTATGTAATAATCGTCACCATAAAGCTCTTTTTTGTCATCAAAGAATGATGGGAAGCCAGGTTCTTTAGACATTTTTTTATAAAGAGGCATATTTATAAGCCACTTTATAAGCTTTGGTAATATGAATATATTATAATAGCTTATAACAACAAACATAATTCCGACAGTTACCATATTACGAACGGATGGCACCGATAAAGCAAATAAAAACGAATAAACGCTACCCGTAGTGAGAAAAAAGCCGAGTCTGTTGTCTAATTTTATAAAGTTTGTGCCAAACACGTAAACAACTATTGCAAGAAAATATATTGCTGCAGCAAAACCCAAACCGCCAATTTCAACAGCAAGAACAAGCAAGAGTAAAAACATTAAAAACAAAGCTTCGTTTTTAAAAAGATTATCCTTCATATCGTTCCACAAACGCATAATACGGCGTTTTTCTTCTTTAGAAGAAGTTTCAATATCATCGTGTGGAATAAGTAAATCAATACCTAAAAAAGAAAGCCTGTATTTATACTTTTTGTTTCCGTCGTAATAATGCTTAACCTCTTTGGCTTCAAAGTATTCATCGGAAGAAACATCAGTCTGGTGACGTTTTAACTCTTCGTAGCGAAGTGTGTTCATTCTTTTTGTTTCTTCATCAATAATTTCAGATTTTTCATTAAATGAATTGTAGGAAGCCTCAACTCTTTTTTCAGCAACAGTTACTTCTTTTTTGTCTCTTAAATAGATTTTATCAGCATACATATCTGCCGTGCTGAAAACAAAATGTGGAAAGCCTTTTCGCGCTTTTAATTTAAGATAAACATCTTCATAATTCAAAATAGCTTTATATGAAAAAAAGCAGGTAATTAAAAATGGTAATGATAACGCTATTGCAATAGGTAAAGTAAGAGCTTCTAATCTGATAAACGAAGATGAAAAGGAAAACAACATTGTTCCTATGAAAGCAAAATAATAAATCAGCTTATTACTTTTGTTTACTAAAATTGCTAAAGCAGCCATTATTATGTCACTGAATATGCACATAAGCATAGCAAAATCTGAATCCGAAACATTGAGATAATGTAAATTTATAAAAGATATTGCAATTGAAGCAATTGAGCAGTATCTTATAAACTTATTATTATCGTTCCAGTTTGCCATCATTTCCTGAACGTCTTTGAGCTTTGCCACAGGAACGTAGCATATTTCCATATTCAGTTTAAGTGCATTTTTTAAATCCATAAATTAAATTTCTCCCCTTTTAAAAAACATCAATACCCGCTACCCTGTTCGCTTTTTGCAATAGAAACAATTCTGCTCGTACCAAGTCTTGTAGCTCCTAATTTCAAAAAATCCTCTGCATCTGTAAGTGAAGCAATTCCACCAGCGGCTTTCATTTTAACATTCTCACCAATGTTTTCGCTGAAGAGCTTAATATCCTCTCTTGTAGCACCAGCGGTTGAAAATCCAGTTGAAGTTTTAATAAAATCTGCACCCGCCTCAGTTACAATTTTACACATTTCAATCTTTTCATCGTCGCTTAAGAGGCAAGTTTCAATTATTACCTTTAAAATTTTATTACCACAAGCTTTTTTTATAGCTTTAATTTCCTCTTTTATTAAATCAAATTTCTTTTCTTTAGCCCAGCCGATATTTATAACCATATCAATTTCATCGGCACCGTTTTTAAGTGCATCTTCTGTTTCAAAAACCTTTGTTGCCGTTGTGTTATATCCGTTAGGAAAACCGATAACCGTGCAAATTTTCATTTTATCGCCACAGTAAGCTTTGCACTCTTTAACAAATGACGGTGGCACACAAACACTTGCAGTAGAAAATTTAATTGCATCATCACAAATAACCTTCATCTGCTCCCAGGTAGACTCCTGCTTTAAAAGTGTGTGGTCAACATATTTTAAAATATCTTTAATTTCCATTAAAATTTACCCCTTTTATATTTTATATAACGTATTGTAGCATTTTTTATAGAAAAGGTAAACACTATTATTAAAATATCATAGTATTTTATGATTGATTTAATCTTTTTTATGTGGTAAAATTTAAAATGTATTTTTGTGTTTTAAAAAAATTAGCAAATCAAGGTGATTATTTTGAAAAACGTTCTTGTAATTTTCGGCGGTGCTTCAAGTGAATATGAGGTTTCACTCCGTTCATCTGCATCAGTTTTAAGAAACATTAACAGAGAAAAATATAACGTTTACACATTAGGTATTACAAAAGACGGTCGCTGGCTTTTTTATGATGGCGATATTGATAGTATTGAAAATAACAGTTGGGTAGAAAAAAATACAGTTTCTGCAATTATTTCTCCTGATAAAAGTGAAAAGTCTCTTTTAGTTTTCAAGGGTGAAAAATTAGAGAAGATTAAAATTGATATTATCTTCCCTGTAATGCACGGCAAAAATGGTGAAGACGGCACAATTCAGGGTATATTTGAAATGGCAGATATTGCTTACGTTGGTTGCACACCACTTGCTGGTGCTATGTGTATGGATAAAGCAATTACAAATACAATCTGCGATGCCGCAGGAATCCCACAGGCAAAATGGGTAGCGTTTACAAAATATGAATTAGATAACAACAAGGTTGATTTAAAATCGGCGGTTGATTATTTAAAATTCCCTATTTTCGTTAAGCCTGCAAACGCTGGTTCTTCTGTTGGTATTACAAAAGCACACAATGAAGAAGAATTAGAAAAAGCATTAGAAATTGCTTTTAAAGAGGACCGCAAGGTTGTTCTTGAAGAAACTTTAGTTGGTCGTGAAATTGAATGTGCGGTTATGGGTAACTCGGAACCTGTTGCTTCTTGTGTTGGTGAGATTTTACCTACTGCAGAATTTTATGATTATGAAGCAAAATATATAAACGACTCAACTGGCCTTGCAATTCCGGCACAGCTTCCAGAGGGTGTAGAAGCTAAGGTTCAGGAAGCAGCAAAAAAAGCATATTTAGCGCTTAACTGCTCAGGACTTTCTCGAGTTGACTTCTTCCTCTTAGAAGATGGCAGAATTTGCCTTAATGAATTAAACACTCTCCCGGGCTTTACATCAATTAGTATGTTCCCAAAACTCTTTGCAAAGGTAGGCGTACCTTATAGTGAGCTTATTGATAGACTTTTAGCGTACGCAGAAGAAAAACACAATGAAAAATGATGCAATAATTAAATTTGTAACTGTTCAGACTACTGAGGATGATGAAAGCGATGTGCTCGAAATTAATGCTCAGGGTACTTACGAAAAAACAGAAAATGGTTACATAATTGAATATAAAGAGATAGACGAAGAAATGGAAGGCTCTGTAACAACCATTTCACTCGATTCTCTAAAAAAGGTTACAATAACACGAAGTGGTAACTACAATTCACAATTTATAATTGAAGAAAATAAACGTCATTCGTGTCACTACGAAACACCAGCAGGTTCTATTATGATGGGCGTTTTCGCAAGTAGTGTATTTAATAACTTAGGTGACCACGGCGGTAAAATAAAGCTTAAGTATACAATAGATTTTAATTCAAGTATGGTTGCAGAAAATACAGTAACAGTTATGGTAAAGGTTAAAAGGTGATAATATGTCAAAAATAGTTAGTATTGCAGAAAAACAAATTATAGATTCTGTAACAGCGGCTTTAAAGGCTAATATGGCAGATGGAACTTTTATTGAAGCAGAAATTCCTGCATTTAAAACAGAAATTCCTGCAGACAGAAATAACGGCGATTATTCAGCAAACGCCGCATTTATGCTCTCAAAGGCTTTAAGAATGCCACCAAGAAAAATTGCAGAAGAAATCCAGAATAAAATTGACTTAAGCAATACATATTTTGAAAAATGTGAAATTGCTGGCCCTGGATTTATTAACTTCTTCTTAAAGAATGAATTTTATGCAGACGTGCTTTCTGATATTGACGTTTTAGGTGACAATTACGGTAAAAGCGACTTTGGTAATGGCAAAAAAATTAACGTTGAATTCGTTTCTGCTAACCCAACAGGCCCTATGCATATGGGTAACGCTCGTGGTGGTGCTCTTGGTGACTGCCTTGCGGCTGTTTTAGAGTGGGCTGGTTACGAGGTTGCAAGAGAATTCTACGTTAACGATGCTGGTAACCAGATTGATAAATTTGGTCTTTCTTTAGACGTTCGTTATCAACAGCTTCTTTTAGGTGAAGATGCAATTGAACTCCCAGAGGATAGCTACCACGGTGAAGATATTAAAGTAAGAGCACAGGAATTCATTGACGTTTACGGCGATAAATATCTTAAAGAAACTGAAGAAGTAAGAAGAAAAGCTCTTGTGGAATTTGCACTTCCTAAAAACATTAAAACAATGAAAGGTGCAATGGAAAAATACAGAATTGACTATGACCTCTGGTTCTCTGAGCTTTCTCTCCATAATGGTGGCGAGTTAGAAGAAACAATTGAAATTCTTAAAAAGAATGGTCACACTTATGAAAAAGATGGCGCACTCTGGTACAAAAATAAAGAAATTCAGACAGAGATTCTTAAAAAACAAGGCAAATCAGACGAAGATATTGAAAAGCTTGAATTAAAAGACGACGTTCTTATCCGTCAGAATGGTAACCCAACTTATTTTGCAGCAGATATTGCATACCACAGAAATAAACTCTTAAAACGTGGTTTTGATAAGGCTATTGACGTTTGGGGTGCAGACCATCACGGTCACGTTGCAAGAATGAAGGGTGCTATGGAAGCAGTAGGCATTGACGGCGACAGACTCGACGTTGTTTTAATGCAGCTTGTTAACCTTATGAAAGATGGACAGGCTGTTAAAATGTCAAAGAGAACAGGTAAAGCAATAACACTTGTTGATTTACTTGATGAAGTTCCTATTGATGCAGTAAGATTTTTATTTAATATGCGTGAAGCAGGTAGTGCAATGGACTTTGACTTAGGTCTTGCAGTTGAGCAGTCTAACCAGAACCCAGTTTATTACTGCCAGTATGCACATGCAAGAATTTGCAGTATTTTAAGAAAGCTCCAGAATGAAGGCGTAAAAATCAGAAAACCATCTAAAGATGAGCTTATGCTCCTTTCTTCATCTGAAGAAAAAGATTTAATAAGCCATTTAGCTTCACTTACAGGCTTAATTATTCTTGCGGCTAATACTTATGACCCTGCAAAAATTACACATTATGCTGGTGAGCTTGCAACTAAATTCCACAGATTCTATAATGCACAGCGTGTTATGACAGATGATGAAAGCGTAATGCAGGCAAGAATTTTCCTCTGCAACTGTGTAAGAAATACAATGAAAAATGTTCTTTCAATGCTCAAAATTCAAGCACCTGAAAGTATGTAATTTTAAAAATGGATTTTAAATATATAAGAAGATTAAAGCCGTTTATAATTCTCTCGATGATTTTAATTTTTATGCCTGTTGTTACAAAGGCGGGGGGACTTATACCAACAGATTTTAATGGCTTTGCAGTAACAAGCGACGAAATTCTTGTTGTGGGCGATGATACGGCTGTTTCGGGGTGGAAGAACAACGAAAAGGTATTTTCGTTCCCGTTACCTTTAAAAACAGATTATGCATTATCAGTTAACCAAGATGATAATATCGTTGTTTATACCAAAAATGCGAGATTTGTGTTCTCTCAGGATGGAACACCTTTAACAATTGCAGAAAAGGGTAGCGAAAATATTGAAGAACTCAAAAATCGCAAGGTAATAACAACAGCCGATGGAGTCAGTTATGTTTTAACGAATAAACTCGGCTTTATAAATACTATAATCAGAATTGAAAATGGTGAACAGACAATAGTTTACAAAACACCAACAACGGTTTTACTGGTTGAATTGGCTTTCTGGGAAGGTAATCTTATTTTAATAGTTGCTTCTTTCGCTATGCTTTTAGACGTAAGAAAAAGGCGCTTTGTAAAAAATAATGGTGAAGAAGCGGAAGAAAAATCAAAACGAAAAACGGAATTACCAAAATTTTTAAAAGCCTTTCAGGCTCCCGAAGAATTTAATAAGGGTTCTGCTTTTTCGAGTGAATACAGCACAAAACCAGGTGAAAGACCAAGGTTTTTAGAAACAGAAGAAAAAACTCCTACTGAAGCAACAACCACAGAAACAACAGAACAAAATAAAAATGAAGCCACCGATAATCAATAATTATCTGTGGCTTCAAATATTTTTAAAAATTTTCAAATTTACTATTGACATTTAAAATATTATTCGCTATAATATCAATGCTTTGAAGACATATCTTCAATCGGGGTGTAGCGCAGTTGGTAGCGCGTCTGGTTTGGGACCAGAATGTCGGGAGTTCGAGTCTCTTCACTCCGACCAAATACAAGGAACAATCTTTTGATTGTTCCTTGTATTTTTTTGCATTGAAAAAACTTTAATTCCTGATATTCAGGCACAACCAGGCGCCCGTCTGGTTTGGGCTATGAGCACGACCGCCGCCTGTGGCGGATGAAGGGAGTGCTTATAGGCGTAGCGGTCAAAATCGTTAGCGACGAGCAGGAGCGACCAACGATTTTGGGCACCGCAAGAGGCACGCAGTGAGAATGTCGGGAGTTCGAGTCTCTTCACTCCGACCAATAACGAGTTTCAATCTTTTGATTGGGACTCGTTATTTTTTGTATTGAAAAAAATCCAAGAAGAGACTCGAACGACCCTCGGCGAAGCCGAACACAATCGAATTTATTCGTGGGGCACCGCCCCACGAGTCTCTTCACTCCGACCACGTAAAACCGTTGAAACTATTGGGTTTCAGCGGTTTTTACTTTTTCAAAAAATCGCCAAAAAACGCCTACGACCACATGTTAGATCACAGTTTTTAATTTTAACGTAATAATTTTATCAATATTTAACCCGTCTGAAAAGTGTTTTTAAGCGGGTTTTTTGTTTGCTTTTTCTGGTTCTATATCTTTGTTTGATGCGTATAAAATTTTTTACACCTTTTCAAGTAAAATCCGCTATTTTTTACTGACTTTTTCTTCAAGTCTAAAGTGAATATAATTTGACAAAAACTAACATTATTTATAAAAAATAAAAGGCAGAAACATTTGCGTTTCTGCCTTAAGCTTGCTTTTTGAACACTACTATATTTAGTTTGAATGCTTATATTCTAACATATCCTGTAGTTGGACCACTTCCTACTTTAGCAATATAACCGTTCTTTACTAAATCTGTAAGAGTTCTTTCTACTGTTACTTTGCTAATATCAGGACACAAATTCATAATTTCTTTTTTAGTTATTTTTCCTACTTTCTGATCAATTACATTTTTTATTCTATCAGGCTTAGAAAGATTTCTGTGCTTTAAATGCTCGACTCTACTTTCAAATTCATTATATGCTTTAAGCATTATTCCTAAATAGTACTTTACAAAGGGTTCGTAATCATTGTCATTTTCATGCCAATTAAACGAACTTGATTCGAGTGCTTCGTAATATGTTTCTTTTGTTTTTTCAATTAACATCTCCATACTAACATATTTTCCTACTATATATCCAGCCTTATAGAAAAGAAGTAATGTTAACAAACGACTCATTCTTCCATTTCCATCATTAAATGGGTGAATACAAAGAAAATCGAGAATAAACATAGGGATAAGAATCAATTTATCTATACTATTTGCTTCCCATTCTTCTATGAAACGGTTACACAAATTTTCCATTGCTTCTGGAGTTTGATATGCCGGAACAGGTACGAAACGGATTTTTTGATTTCCCTCTGTATCTCTTTCTGCTATTATGTTATCAGAATTTTTATAATTGCCACCAATAGCACCTTGTGAAAAAGAGTACAAATCTCTGTGTAGTTGTAGTATTATATTGGGCCTGGTTGTAATATATTCGTAATTCTCATGAATTGTTGCAAGTACTTCGCGATAGCCCGCTATTTCCTGTTCAGAACGGTTTTTAGGTTCTGATTTTTGGCTCACCAACTCTTCCAATCGCGTATCACTTGTAAATATACCTTCAATTCTATTAGAGGCACCAGTACTTTGAATAAGAGCAACTTCTAACAAGGTTTTTAATTCGTCTATATTAGCTTCTAAAAATAGTTCTTGTTTTCCTTTATGTTCATGAATACTACCCACCATTTGTACAATTTCAGGTGTTAATAACTTTTCAGGATTATTTATAAACTCTAATTCACGCATAAAAATCTCCTTCATTTTAAATTTATCTCCATCATTTTAGCACAAAATGATGGAGATATCAAGAAAAATGATGGAGATAAATAATCAATCCAACTTTTTCTAATATGATTTATAGCTTTATTATTATCGAAAAATATTCAGTTATACCTAATCAAGTATTCAAAAATTTCAATGAAGGAATACTACTGAACATTTTTAAGAACAGATTAACACACGACAATAAAAGGCAGGGAGTATATTCCTTGCCATTTTTTATTATTCTATCATTTTTGCCTGAAATGATGGAGATATTTTTGGGGCTTTGTTTCATGTATAAAAATTTTTTGTAGTCTTTGTCGAAAAATGTCATATATATAAGAGGGGTAATGGCGGAAGACATTACCCAAAAATAAAGTACACAATGGATGAGACAGGAATGCGAAATACACACATGACAAACAAATTAAAACAGTTTTCAAAGGAAGTTTTTGAATTTACTAAACGCTACGATTCACGCAATGTGAATGAATCGAATGATTCTTTGCAAAAAGATTTTTCGGCTTGTAGACTTTTAGTTATCAGTAAAAAGGATATTGAAAAGTATGGTGCTATAGACTACATTTTCGGTTTAAATAAAATTTACTTGTTACAATATGCAAATCCTGAAGATACGTATTGTGCGTACACGAAGTTTCTTTTGAACCCAGACATAATTTATGTAGAACCTGACAAGGTAATAAAGCTTATAAATTCGGCTTTGTATAATCAACCTAAATTAGCACTTTATGAAATAAACACAAAACATTCATGGGGATACGATTATATAAACACAGAAGCTGCGTTTGATTACATTTTACAGAACAAAAACATTGATGAATTACCACAAATAGTTGTTGGTATAATTGATGGCGGAATAGATATCAATAACCCTGTATTTAAAGAACGATTGTTAGCTTCACACAGTTTTGTAGGTGATTACTCCGACACAGGTAACTCAATTGGCGGACACGGGGCAAAGGTTTTAAGTATTTTAATTGAGAATACTTTAGAAAACGTAAAATTTATATCTTATAAAATATTTTCGGAACACGATACAACCTTAGCATTATTGCGGTTAGCAGAATATCAGGCAGAGCTTGATGGCGTTGATATTATTAACAGTAGCTTTGGTATGTTGCATCCGTTTGAAAGTAAAATAGAAAAAACATTACATATAGCATCTGCAGGAAACCTGAAATGCAATTTACCACACTACCCAGCTGCATGTAAGGATGTTGTTTCTGTGACTGGTATTACAGAAGAGGGGATTTTAACTAATACTTCCACCTATGGTGATTGGGTTTGTGTTGCTGCACCGAGTGAAAATATAAGATTGCCACATATATATGGCTTAGAGCAGTATGGTGATTTTAATGGCACATCATGTGCGGCACCATTTGTCACTGCAACTTGTGCAATGATAAAAACTCAATATCCTGATTTGAGTAACGAACAAATTAAGCAGGTTTTGTTTGATTCTTGTACAAAAGCAGATATGCCTATTCAACATGGTATTATTAATATGTACAATGCGGTTACATATTTTGATGAGAGTATAAAAGTAAACGATAAATTGTCTGTTTCTTCAAAAGATAACAAAGAAGCTGTTACAGTATAAAAAGAAAACCCGAGCTACTCGAGTGAGTAGTTCGGGTTTAATGTTTCTTATGAACAACAAACGATGTATTCAGTATCTATAAGTTGTGATGTTTCATAATCGCAACGAGTACAAGCTTCATAATTATAAGTATCCTTTTTACATCTTGGTGATGTTGCACGGACCTTATGAGTAACAGCAGTAACTATAGTTCCTTCTATTTTATGACCAAATAATGTACAGGTAAGACCATAAGTTGAAGCTCCTGTATCCGTTGCAGGCTCACCTGTAGCAAAATAACGTTCAATTTTTTCTTTTGTTTCTTCTGAAACTTCATTGTTTATAATAATTTCTACCGCTGTGTTATTTTTTGTTGATTCTTTTGCACTTGTTGGTATAACAAAAGTGCAAATTAATAAAGTTAGTGCGAGTAAAATCGCAAACAAGTTCTTAATTTTCATTGTAACTCCTTAAGATTTTCAATTACTTCTATAAGATCTTGTTTGTTGGTATAACTTAATTTATACATATTTCCGTTATAATCAAAATGGATTTGTGAAATACCAATATCGTTCATTTCAAGCAAATAACAATCAATTCCGTTGATTGTTATTATTTCATTTGCGATTGACTTAATGTCAACCGAAACTTCTTGCTCTAATACAACTGAATATAATAATTTCTCATCATTAAATACAAATGTTACCTTATAATTCGTATTTTCTCGATAAAGCAACAATTGATTTACTTTCAAATTTGGAGGAAGTTCTGATGGATACAAAATGTTAATTCTTTCTTTTTTTAAAGCCTCTTCCATAGTGGTATAAATTCTTCTTTCGCCTTGTGAAGTGATAGTTATTCCATTAATATTAACTTCTTCATTAACAGGTGTATCAGCAACTGTACCAAATCTATTTTTGAGTTCATCAAAAATGTTCCAGTCGAATGCTATTGACGTTACTGCAAATATAGCGATAAGTATTGAAATTATAGCAGCAATTAACAAGATCTTACGAGATTTAACTTTTGTTGACCTACCCTTTACGCTCTTTGGCGGTGTATTTAAAGTGGTGGTTTCCTCAACAAAAGGTATTTTTCTGACCTTTTCTTCTACTTCTTCGGGAGTGAAGTTCACTGTTTCGCCACGTAATTCCAATATTAACTCTACGCAAGCCATAACGAGACTTACGTCCATTTCTTCAACAGGCTTTTCTGCTTCTAAATCACGAAGAAGTTCAAGCTTTTTTATGAATTCCTGGTTGTCAGAATTGTTATTAAAATCACTCATGAAACAAGGCTCCTTTCCCATACATTTTTCTCCTTTCAGTTATATATGACAAAAAACTGAAAAGACTACAAAAAATTTTTTAGTTTTTTTAAAAATTCCCAAAAAATATTTTTGCAATAAGTAAAATCCAAGCTCCTGTAATGAGTTTTGCCTCGTCTATAATCTTTGTTCTTAGCCTGTAGCAATAGACATTTGCTGCTTTTTCTGACATATTTAATTCTTCTGCAATTTCTTTGTAAGATTTGTGTTCTACATAGCGTTTTTGAAAAAGCTCTGTTTCTTTTTCATTTAAAATACTTAAAACTTGTTGCTTCTGCTCTTCTATTTCTTCTGGTGTGATTGGGTTTTCTCTTTCTAAGCATTCAAGAATATCTTCTACAGAAAGGTGACTTTCATTAAGCTCTTCCATAATAAATCTTTTGTGCTCTCTGAAATAATGCTTGATTAAATTGTTTGCAGTATTTATAAGCCACGCAATTACGTGGTCATCTCTCAAGCCATCTACAGTAATTTTAATCTGAAAAGCAAGAAAGGTGTCTTGTGTTAAATCCTCTGCTTCAGTTTTATTCTGGAGCTTCGTAAGACAAAAAGAAAACACCTCATTATAATGCGTATTAGCAATTCTTTCTGCAAAAGCTTTATCAACCATTTGTAGCCACACCTCAAAGAAATTAATTGATAAAATTATTATAACAATATTCCAGATATTGTCAATTATGGTCGAAATATTTATGTGTGAAATGATACTCTTGTTATGACTATTTTCTAACATACTCTTATTTCAAACTCAAGAAAAGTGTAAAAATCTAACCGAACAATCGTATAAAAAGTGTGTAATTTGCGTTTTAAACCCTATAAAAAGTGTGTTTTTTTCAAGAAAATAACACATAAAAAGTGTAAATAGAGTTGATTATATTATATTTTTGTGTATAATAAGAATAAGAAAATAATTAAGGAGGACATTTATGTATTTAGAAAGAAAGATAGATAAGTTCCTTTCTGATTGGAAAAAAAATAATGATAGAAAGCCTTTAATTGTAAAAGGACCTCGTCAAATAGGGAAAACAGAATCAATAAAAAGATTTGCTCAAAATAATTATAAAAGCATAATTGAAATAAATTTTGTTACTTCAGAAAAGTACAAAATGATTACATCAGATGGTTATGATACAGATTCCATAATAAAAAATATATCTTTGATTAATCCTTCAAATAAGTTTATACCTAATGAAACAGTTATATTTTTTGATGAAATTCAAGAATTCCCAGATATTGCAACTTCTCTTAAATTTTTCAACATAGATGGTCGCTTTGACGTTATCTGTTCGGGCTCACTTTTAGGTATCAATTATAAAAGAATTGAAAGTAATAGTGTGGGATATAAAACAGATTACAATATGTATTCTCTTGATTTTGAAGAGTTCCTTTGGGCTAAAGGTTATAACAATGACGTAATAAATGAAATGTTGAAAGCTATGCTTGAGTTAAAACCATTTTCTGAATTACAACACACAATTTTCTCATCACTCTTTTTAGATTATTGTGTTCTTGGTGGTATGCCTGCAGTTGTTAAAGAGTATATAAAAAATAAAACTTTTGAAGGAACATTAGAAATACAGCGACAGCTTATTGCCGATTACCAAGAGGACATTCGCAAATATGCAGTAGGGCTTGACCAAACAAGAATTACAAATGTTTTCAATAGTATTCCTGTTCAGCTTGCAAAAGAAAACAAAAAATTCCAGCTTTCAAAAATAGAAAAAGGTGCAAGATTCAAGGATTATAGAGGTTGTATCGAGTGGTTACAGGATGCAGGAATGATTCATATGTGTTACTGCTTGAATAACCCTGAACTACCATTAAAAGGGAACTATGATCCTAACAAATTTAAAATATATTTTTGCGATACAGGATTATTTGTTGCTTTGCTTGATGATGAAGCACAAGAAGACTTGAGAGCAAATAAGAATCTTTCTGTTTACAAAGGAGCTTTGTATGAAAGCATTGTTGGGGAAGCTCTTGTGAAATCCGGATACGGACTTTATTACTACAAGAAAGATAATGGAACATTAGAACAAGATTTCTTCGTGCGTACTTCAAATTCATTAATACCCTTGGAAGTAAAATCAACTAACAATAGATCCAAATCTCTTTCCGCTTTGGTATCGAATGAAAAATATTCTGATATTGAATATGGTATAAAGCTCTGCGCAGGTAATATTGGATTCAGCAATGATCTTTATACTTTTCCTTATTATTGCACATTCTTATTGAAACGATATCTTCAAGAAAAGAACAAATAATATTTATTTTACACACAATTATGGCGATAGAAAACCAAGAATTTCTATCGCCATTTTTCTTTGCTTTTTGCATTGAAAATACTTTCTTGGTTGCTTTTTGTTTTGTGAGTGGTATAATTGTTTTATAAAGGAGTGTTTCCCATGCAAATCATACAAACAATTATTTCTTACCTTGCCATAGCGGCGGCTTTTATTACTTCACTTTTTCCACAGGGGGCAAAAGAGATGGTACCATTTAAAAATGATTACACCATTCCAGAAAGTATTCCAGAATATAGCGTAATTTCTACCGAAGAAAAGGCAGATTGGGCTGCTAAATGGATTTGGGATAAAGATAATCTGACAGAGAAAAATGTCTGGATGTCATTTTATAAAAATGTAACACTCGAAAGCAAACCCGAAGAGCTTATTGCCCATATTTCAGCCGACTCAAAATATTGGCTTTACATAAACGGGGAAACAGTAGTTTTCGAGGGAAGCGTTAAACGAGGTCCAACTAAAAACAGTGGCTACTATGATAGTATTGATATTGCACCATATCTTAAAAAGGGTGAAAATTCAATTTGTGCTTTGGTGTGGTTCTGGGATAACGAAACAAGCTATTCTTATTCTGGTAGTGGTCAGGGTGGCTTCATTTTTGAAGCAAAAAATTCAGATGTAACTATAATTTCTGATAAAAGCTGGAAAGTGAAAAGAAACTCTGCATTTGTTGACAGCCCACTTTACCCACCTAATTACAGACTTCCTGAATACAGTATTTATTTCGATGCAAGAGAAGAAATGGCAGATTGGTTAAATGAAGCTTATGACACGTCTTCCTGGGAAAATGCAAGTGAATATGCAAATGGTGGCGAGGGTGCTTACGGTAAGCTTTACCCGAGAGGAATACCATTTCTCAAAGACTATGGTCTCAAAGATTACGAGAATTCCAAGGATTTTGAAAATTACACAGTGAAGAAGCTTTTAGGTGAAGAAATTACCGTAGATATCCCATATAATGCACAGGTTACACCATATCTTAAAATAATAGCACCTGAAGGAAAAAAAATCAGAATAACTACTGAAAACACATTGATTGGTGCAGTTTCAACTACCTATATAACCAAAGAGGGCGAGCAGGAATTTGAAGCTTTAGGCTGGTTTAACGGTGAGCATATTACCTATAAAATACCAAAAGGCGTTACAGTTGTTTCTCTTAAATACCGTGAAACAGGATATAACACATCATTCTGTGGCGACTTCAAATGTGACGATGAATTTATGAACTCTCTGTGGCAGAAATCTCTCAGAACACTTTATGTCACAATGCGAGATAATTTTATGGATTGCCCTGACAGAGAAAGAGCGCAGTGGTGGGGCGACGTCACAAGCGAAATGATTATGACAATGTACTCTTTAGATAGCAATTCGTACTTGCTCTATCAAAAGGGCGTTGAAGCGATGCTTTCTCACGTTGACGATACAAAAGTGCTTCAGACTGTTGTGCCTATAAATGGTGACTATTTTGAACTTCCAGTTCAGCAATTAGCAGGAATAGTGGGCTTTATGACTTACTACGAATACACTGGAGACAAGGCATTTTTAGAAAAGGTTTATCCTGCAACACTCAACTACCTCAAACTCTGGGAAATCGGTGAAAATAACCTTGTTGTTCATAGAAGTGGTTCTTGGGATTGGCCTGACTGGGGTTCAAAAGCAGATATGACTGCAATAGAAAATGCCTGGGTTTATTATGCTCTTTCTGTTACAGAAAAAATGGCTGAGATTTTAGAAAAAGATGAAGATATTTCATTTATTAAAGAAAGAAAAGATGCTATTTCAATCGGCTATAAAGCTCTTTGGACGGATGAAGGCTTCAAAAGTGAAGACGTAAAAGAGCCTGACGACAGAGCAAATGCCCTTGCACTTCTTTCAGGACTCGCAACAGAAGCGCAATATGAAACTATTATAAACGTGCTTACCACTACTAAAAATTCAAGTCCATATATGGAATATTACGTTCTTGAAGCACTTTGTAAAATAGGAAAATATGAAGAAGCGTATAACAGAATTAAAGACAGATATGAGGATATGGTTAACGAAGATTATTCTACTCTCTGGGAATTTTGGGATTCATGGCGTGGAACAATGAATCACGCCTGGAGTGGCGGACCTCTTGTTATAATGAGTAAGCATTTTGCAGGTATCACTCCACTTGAAGCGGGTTACGAAAAGGTTAAAATTGACCCTCAATACACTCTTTCTGATAATATTAACTGTACTGTTCCGAGTGTAAAAGGGTTAATCACTCTTGATTACAAGAAGAGTGGCGAAGAATATGTTGTTAACCTCACTCTCCCACAAGACGTAAAGGCTGTTTTTTATGTGCCAGAAAACGCTACTGTAAACGTTAATTCAGAACCTTTTTATCAGAATAACGAGTATGTGAACGAAAAAATTGCAAATATTGAAATTATAACCGATTAGACGTTAATTTTTACCGAACAGTCAAAAAACAACACTTCTTCTTTTTTATTTGATATTATGAAAATAAAAAGGATGATGATAAAATGACAAAAATTAAAACAATTGAGCTTGTCAAACAGTATAAAAATCTTACTGCTGTTGACAAGCTCAATTTAGAAATTAGTGGCGGCGAATTGTTTTCATTGTTAGGTGTTAACGGTGCCGGAAAAACCACGACAATAAAAATGTTAACGTGTCTTACAAAACCTACGAGTGGTGATGCGTTAATTGCTGGTTATAGTGTAACGAAAAATCCAGAACAAGTAAAAAGATTAATTGGAGTATCGCCACAGGAAACAGCGGTAGCACCTAATCTTACAGTAAAAGAAAATCTTGAATTTATCTGTAATATTTATGGATTTTCAAAAGATAAAACTACAAGAAAAATCAACGAACTTTCCAATAAATTTTCTCTTAGTGAAATAATGCAGAGAAAAGCTGGCAAACTTTCTGGTGGTTATAAACGTCGTGTAAGTATTGCAATGGCTCTTATAAGTGAACCCGAAATTCTCTTTTTAGATGAACCTACTCTTGGTCTTGACGTTATTGCAAGACATGAACTCTGGGATATTATAAGTTCATTAAAGGGTAAAACGACTATTATATTGACAACACATTATATGGAAGAAGCCGAAAGTCTTTCTGACAGAATAGGTATTATGAAAAACGGAAGTCTTCTTGCGGTGGGTACGGCAGAAGAATTAAAACAATTGGCAAAGACAGATGATTTTGAAAAAGCCTTTGTTTCTATTGTAAAGGGGGATGTAAAATGAAAACATTAACCTTTGCAAAAAGAAATATGAAAGAAATTTTACGTGACCCTATAAACCTTGGGTTTGGAATCGGATTTCCTTTAATTTTACTTGCACTTCTAAGTACGCTACAAAAGAATATACCCACAAGTTTATTTGAAATTGATAAATTAACTCCCGGAATTACAATATTCGGTTTGTCTTTTATAACGCTTTTTTCTGCAACTTTAATTGCGAAAGACCGTGAAAGTGCTTTTTTACAGCGATTATATACAACTCCGTTTAAATCGGTAGATTTTATTATGGGGTATATGATTCCACTATTGCCTGTTGCAATAAGTCAGACAATTATTTGTTATCTGTTTGCAACTATATTGGGGTTGACTGTAAGTATAAACGTTATTTATGCTATAATAGGAATAATTCCTATGGCGATTTTCAATATTGCATTAGGACTTTTGTGTGGCAGTATTTTTGGAGTAAAACAAGTCGGCGGTATTTGCGGTGCACTTCTTACAAATCTTTCGGCGTGGCTTTCGGGTGTGTGGTTCGATTTAACACTTGTTGGTGGTTTTTTCGAGAAAATAGCGAATTTTTTACCGTTTGTTCACGCAGTAGAATTGGAAAAAGCATTGTTTTCAGGGGACTTTGAACTTGCAAAAACACATATTTTGCCGATTGTAGTTTACAGTATATTCGTAACAGGACTTGCTGTGTTCTGTTTTTTGAGACAAATGAAAAAACAATAAGGATTTGAAATAATGAAATATAAACTGGTTATTGACAAAAATGCCGAAGAAGAAATAATTGCTATTGTTCACGAGCCGTCGAGTCTTACTGAACAAATAGAAAATCTCGTCTGCAGTTTTTCTGGTACAGATGGTATTATGGGGAGTAGTGATGATGAAAAAAGGCGATTATCTTTTTACGAAATAGAGTGTATTACCATTCTTGATAGAAAAGTGATGGCTATTGATACGAATGGTAATCAATATCGCATTCAGCAAAGCCTTCGTGATTTAGAAGAAATTTTGCCATCTTATTTTATTCGCATAAACAAATCTACTCTTGCAAACGAACATCGTATTCGTCGCTTTGATGCTGTGTTCAGTGGTGGTGTAGATGCAGTATTTCAATGTGGATATAAAGAATACGTTTCAAGGCGTTGTTTTGCACAAATAAGAAGGAGGTATAAATAATATGAAAAAGATTATTTCGGAGTTTTTTCGCCGTGGTTTAATAGCAAGTGGTTTCGGACCTGTTGTTCTTGCAATTCTTTATTTGATTTTACAACATAAAACAGGTTTAGAAAATTTAACTGTAACAGAAGTCTGCCTTGGTATATTTTCGTTGTCAATACTCGCATTTATTGCTGGCGGAATGAATGTTGTTTATAAGATTGAGCATTTACCACTTATGTTAGCAATTCTCATACACGGTGGAGTTTTATATATAACCTATCTTGCTACGTATCTTGTTAATAATTGGTTAGAATGGAGTAAAACACCGATTTTAGTATTTTCGGCTATTTTCGTTTTTAGCTATTTTGTAATTTGGTCAATTATTTATTTAACAATCAGAAGAAATACAGAAAAAGTTAATGAAGTGTTGAAGAAGAAACAGGAGAGTATAGAATAAAATATTACACAACAGCAACCGCAAGTTGCTTGTCCTTTAAACGGTAATATGTTACACTCACTCCAGAGGTGAATTTTATGCAAACGAAAGATATTTTACTTGAACTGAGAACTAAAAAAGGGTTGTCGCAAGATGAACTTGCAGAAAAAGTTTTTGTTACCCGTCAGGCAGTTTCACGTTGGGAAAATGGTGAAACAACACCAAACACAGAAACACTGAAACTTTTATCAAAACTGTTTGACGTTTCTATCAATACACTTTTAGGTTCTCCACAACAGCTTATTTGTCAATGTTGTGGTATGGTTCTTGAAGATGGTAATATAAGCAAAGAAACTGACGGTAACTTTAACGAAGAGTATTGCAAATGGTGTTATTGTGATGGTGATTTTACACTTGATTTCTGGAAGCAGTATGCAGAACTTGGTGGTAAAGAAAAATTTCAGGAATTCAAACAACAAATTATCAACGAATTCAATACACTGCTCAATATTGAGGGATTGCCAAAGGTTGAAGATTTGAACGTGTTATCCGGTAGTTTTATAAATCTTGAATACAGACTTCCTAACGGCGAATATGTTAAATTTCTTGATGATAAAGCAACATATTTAGGTAATCAACTTGAATGTGAATTTGGCGGTGACAGATGCTTTGGAATTGCCGCAAATATGGATTTTCTACTTGTGTGCACTTATGAAGAAAATGGCGAAAACCCAGAACTTGTTATTTATAAAAAAAGATAAATGAAAAACGGAACTGACTTTTTGGTCAGCTCCGTTTATTTATTTTAAATATTCAGTTAAATTTTCAATTTCTTGTTTTGTTGTTTCTGGGGTATCTTCAAGTGGAAATTGAAGCTTTAATTTCTCGTATTTTTCAATACAGAGCTTTTTGAATGGTAAAAGTTCAATTTTCTTAATGCAAGAATATTTTTCTCTTAATTCCTTAAGTGCTGAAACTGAACTTTCGTTATTATTTAAATCTTTAATAATAACCTGCCTTATCCACGTGTCAATGTTCTGACTGTTAAGATATTCTAAAAACTCGTCAACTTTCGTTTTTTCACAACCGACTTTTGTTTTATAAAGCTCATTTGTGATGTATTTATAATCTAAAAGCACAGTGTCAGTAAGCTTTAAAATGTTTTTTATATCATCGTTAAGCACACAGCCAGAAGTATCAATCGCTGTAGTGATTCCATCATTTTTACAAAGAGTAAAAAGCTCTTTTATAAATTCTGGTTGCATTAATGGCTCGCCACCAGAAACAGTAACACCGCCACTTTCACCAAAATAATTTTTGAGTCTTTTAATTTTCAAAAAAATCTCTTCGGGAGTGGCTTCTTTGCCACCGTTAAAATCCCAGGTGTCTGGGTTATGACAACAAGCACATCTTAAAGGACAGCCCTGCATAAAAACTACAGCTCTTACGCCTGGGCCGTCTGCTGTGCCAAGACTCTGGAATGAATGAATTCTACCCGTCATAATCAAACTGCTTCGTGGAAGGTTCTCATAATAACTTCTTTTTGTTGCTCTTTTGAGAGTTTGCAGAAGTTAACAGCGTAACCTGAAACACGAATTGTAAGGTTAGGGTAATCTTCTGGGTGCTCATACGCTTTAAGAAGAGTTTCTCTGTTTAAAACATTAACGTTGATGTGGTGAGCATTGTTGAGGAAGTAACCATTGAGAATGCTTACAAGGTTTTCAGCTCTGTCGTCCATTGAATTACCGAGTGCTTCCGGAACGATTGAGAATGTGTTAGAAATACCATCTCTTGCATCGCAATAAGAAAGCTTTGCAACAGAGTTAAGAGAAGCAAGTGCACCGTTCACTTCACGGTTATGCATTGGGTTTGCACCAGGTGCAAATGGTTCGCCTTTCTTTCTGCCGTCTGGTGTAGCACCTGTTTTCTTACCATAAACAACGTTAGATGTAATTGTAAGAACAGAAAGAGTGTGAATTGCATTTCTGTAGGTTGGGGTTTTTCTGAGCTCGGTAATTGTGTCACGAATTAAGTTCTGAGCAATTAAGTCAACTCTGTCATCGTCATTACCGAATTTAGGGAAGTCGCCTTCAACTTTAAAGTCAACAATAAGCCCTGTTTCTTCATCTCTGATAGGAGAAACCTTTGCATATTTAATTGCAGAAAGTGAGTCTGCAATAACTGAAAGACCAGCTATACCAAATGCCATAAGACGCTCTACATCTGTGTTGTGAAGAGCTAATTGTGTTCTTTCATAAGCATATTTATCGTGCATAAAATGAATTGTATTCATTGTATTAACATAAAGTCTGCAAAGCCATGAAAGGTAAACTCTGAAACGCTCCATAACCTTGTCGAAATCGAGAACTTCGTCATTCATAACTTCCATTTGCGGACCAACTTTAGTGCCGAATACATTATCTACACCGCCGTTAAGTGTGAGAAGTAAGAGTTTAGCAAGATTTGTTCTTGCACCGAAGAATTGCATTTGTTTACCGACCTTCATTGCAGAAACACAGCAAGCAATAGCGTAGTCATCACCATAGTCGTTTCTCATTAAGTCGTCATTTTCGTATTGAATAGCATCTGTTTCAATAGAAAGCTTTGCACAGAATTTTTTGAAAGCTTCTGGCAAACGATAGCTCCAGAGAACAGTAAGGTTTGGTTCAGGAGCAGGACCTAAAGTACGGAGTGTGTTGAGCATACGGAATGATGTTTTTGTAACGAGTGTTCTGTTATCTTCACCCATACCACCAACGCTTTCAGTAATCCACATTGGGTCACCACCGAAAAGCTCGTTATAATCAGGTGTTCTTAAGTGACGGCACATACGAAGCTTTAATACTAAATCGTCAATGAGCTCCTGTGCTTCTTCTTCAGTAAGAATACCAGCTTTAATATCTCTTTCAATATAAATATCAAAGAAAGTGCTTGTTCTGCCAAATGACATAGCGGCACCATTCTGCTCTTTGTTAGCAGCAAGATAGCCAAAATAAGTCCATTGAATTGCTTCTTTTGCATTTTGTGCAGGTCTTGAAATATCAAAACCATACATTTTTGCCATTTCTTTCATAAGACCTAAGAATTCAATTTGCTTATAAAGCTCTTCGAGTAAATTCATAGAGTCTGCAGTAGCATTTTCTAAACCGAGTAAACGTTTATCTTCTTTTTTCTTTTCAATAAGTGCATCAATACCATAAAGTGCAACTCTACGGTAGTCACCGATAATTCTACCACGACCATAAGCATCAGGAAGACCTGTTAAAAGTGCACAGTGACGAGCTGCGCGCATTTCATCTGTGTAAATTCTGAAAACACCATCGTTGTGAGTGGTTCTGTATTTGAAATAATCTTCAACCTTCTGAGAAAGCTCGTAGCCGTAAGCCTTGCAAGCTTCTCTTGCCATTCTGATACCACCGAATGGGTGAACGCCTCTTTTTAAAGGTGCATCTGTCTGAACACCAACAATAAGCTCGTTTTCTTTATCAAGATACCCAGGTGCATAGCTACAAAGCGATGAAACGTGTTCAGTATCAATATCAAGCACGCCACCATTCTTTTTTTCTTCTTCGCAAAGGTCATAGAATTTTTTTGTTAAATTCTTTGTTCTTTCTGTTGCACCCTTTAAGAATGCATCATCACCATGGTAGGGGGTGTAGTTTCTCTGAATGAAATCACGAACGTCAATTATGTGTCGCCATTCGCCGTCAACAAATCCGTTCCATTGTTCAAAATTCATAATTTTACTCCTTTACTACAAAACGTAGTCTGAAAAAATGTGTGTAAATCAACTGTAAATTTTATGTTGAAAATGCACAAAACTACAAGTCGATTTTTGCTCTATTAACTAAAGTATAAAACAGGTTGTATTTTTTGTCAATAGAATTTAATTTGTTAAAAATATAACCTTGTCTTTTCTCTGAAAGAGTGATAAAATCAAGAAAAATTTTAAAAAATTTGTGCATTTTTTGAAGGTGGCTTTATTATGAAAAACATTGTTCTTGTTGGAATGCCTGCTGTTGGTAAAAGTACAATAGGTGTTTTACTTGCAAAATCACTTTTATTATCGTTTACAGACACAGATCTCTTAATTCAGGAAAAATACAAAAAAAGCCTTTGCGACATTATAAAGGACAATGGCACAAAAGCGTTTTTAGATATTGAAGAGAATATTATTCTTGAAGCTGAATTTAAAAATTCGGTTATAGCAACAGGTGGTAGTGCAGTTTTTGGTGAAAAGGCTATGAAAAAACTTAAAGAAAATGGAGTTGTAATTTATCTTAGTTTGCCTATGGAAGAAATTAAAAAGCGTATAGGTGATATAAAATCACGTGGAGTTGTTTTAACGAATGGCACTACGGTAGACGATATTTTTGCCGAAAGAAAACCACTTTATGAGAAATATGCTGACGTAAAAATTGATTGCGATAATCTGACTGCAGAAGAATGTGTAGAAAAAATTATTGCTGATTTACAATCTCTGTAAAAAATGTGTTTGTAGTGTATTTATAAGGGCGGTTAAATCGTCCTAAATCAAAGAGCTCATCACCAACAGAAATTTTATTTATACACTCTCTGCAGCTTAAGGTTACTGAAAAGCCCTCTGATTTTACTATTTCTTCGAGTGTCTTGTTTTTAATTCCGTAAGGATACGCCATAATAAATGGCACAAAGCCGATATCAGAAAGAAGCTTATTATTGAGCATTTCAATATCGGTTTTTATTATTTCTGTGTAAGCAGAGTTACTTTCACCATAAATTTTACCCATACCTCTACGAAGTCCTAATGAGTGAAAATTATAAGAGTGGTGACCGATTTCAACAAGCGGGTGCTCCGATAATATTTTTATATCGTTCCAATTAAGGTAAGCGTAACGGTCATCAGTTTCGCCGTTTTCTGTATATAAATCGACAAGCGAGCCGACTATATTTACATTTGCAGGGAAGCTGTATTTTTCTAAAAGAGGTACTACTTTTGTGAGAAAGCTTCGGTGTCCATCATCAAAGGTTATTACTACTGTTTTTTCTGGCAAATCTTTTTTACCACGGGTGAATTCAACTAAATCTTTTATTTTAACAGGTGTATAACCATTTGATTTAAGATATTGAAAATCAGCCTCAAGCATTTTTTCTGGTATTACGTAATCACCCCAGAGAGAGCTATTTTCACTTATCTGATGATACATAATTATTAAAATATCTTTTTTTGTTTCTTTAAATACTGATAACACGGGCAAAAATGTGTTCGTAACGGCTGAAAAAATCATCAATATGCAGATTATTATAGAAATAACAGAGAGAGTTTTGAAGGTTACAATTTTATACATAAATATCACCCCACAAAACAATATGAAAAAATTTTCAAAAAAATCACAAACAAATGTTTGACATTTTATAGTGTGTTGTGATATAATATTTTCATAATACAGAAAGCGAGGTGCTTTTATGGAAAAAATTTCGAATACTCAAAAAAAGATTTATGAATTTTTAGTAGAGAAATCTCAGGGTGGTGTGCCTCCGTCAATAAGAGAAATAGGGGCGGCAGTTGGTTTAAAGTCAACTTCTACAGTTCACGCTCATCTTGTTGCACTTGAAAAGGCGGGTTATATTATGAGAGACCCACTTTTAAAGAGAGCTATTCGCATTTTAGGTCAGGATGACGCTTACACACAAGTTCCTCTTATTGGTACTGTTACTGCGGGTATTCCTATTCTTGCAGTTGAACAGATTGAGGGTTATATTCCTTATGGTGGCAGAGTTTCACGTGATAAGCCGTTATTTGCTTTAAAGGTTCGTGGTGAAAGTATGCTCTGGGCAGGTATTCACGATGGCGATATTGTTATTGCAGAGAAAACCCCATACGCTAATAATGGTGATATTGTTGTTGCTATGCTCGAAGATGAAGCAACAGTTAAACGTTTCTTTAAAGAAAATGGTCACTTCCGTCTTCAGCCTGAAAACGATGAATTTGAGCCAATTATTACAAATGAGGTTGCAATTTTAGGTAAGGTTGTTTCGTTAATAAGATATTATTAAAAATGTTCCCGTTATGTTACTTTGATGTGGCATAACGGGAGTTTTATTGACTATGATTTTTTTATGTGGTATATTTGATTTCAGGTGATTGAATTGAAAACAGGCAAAGGGAAAAATAAAAAGATAAAAATTCTTCTTGTTCAGATAACAAACAGAAACTTAGGCGATACAGTAATTGCAGATAACACAAGGGAATTAATTAAAAATGCGTTTCCAATTGTGCAAAGAAAGAATGTCGTGATAATAGATTATCCTATTTCTTGCAAAGACCTGAAATTACTGGAATTTGTTGATGCAGTAGTTTTTGCAGGTGGGGGCTTAATAAAATTCAGAAATGAACAACATTATAATCACACAATAGCAATAACAAAAAAAGCAGAAGAATTAAATATTCCCGTCTTTTTTAATGCAGTCGGAGTTGAAGGGTATGACGAAGCAGATGAAAGATGTGTTGCATTAAAAAATGCAATTAATCTTCCGTGTGTAAAGGGAATAACAGTGAGAGATGATACAGAAACTCTGAAAAAATATTATATAGAAAACAACTCCGTGGTTGTTGAGTCTGTTTTTGATCCAGCAGTATTTTCTTTGGATAAATTTTCAAGAGCAGAAGAGAGAAACGTAATAGGTCTTGGTGTTGCAAGAGGCGAATTATTTACAGATTATGGAAACGAAAAAATTGACAAATGCTTTCTTTTGAATTTTTGGAAAAATATTATAACAGAAATAGAAAAACAAAACAGAGAGTGGGAAATTTTTACAAACGGATTAGAGGGTGACGAAGCTTTTGCAAAAGAGGTTCTTGAGTATGTAGGTCACGGAAAAAAGTGCGCGGCACCTGCAGACAGTCAACAGTTAGTTAATACAATAACACAATATAAATCAATAATAGCTTGCAGAATGCACTCTTGCATTGTTGCTCACACGTATAACGTTCCGTATGTTGGCTTGGTGTGGAATGATAAGCTTTCACTCTGGGGTAAAAAAACGGGGTGTGAAGAACGCTTTATAAAACCGGAGAAAATGTGTGAAGGAACAGTAGTACAAGCAGTTTTAGATGCTGAAAAGAAGGGTGTAAAAAAGTTAAATAAAAAAGAGAAAAATAAAACTAAAAAATATCTGAGAAAGTTTTTAAGAGAGTACGCCAAAATCAACCGTAATAATTCTGAAAAACGGGATTTCACGAAAAATATGGTGGCAACTGCATTGGGTGGCGAATATTTAAAATATAAAAATATGAATTCACTTTCTACTATAGACAATTCAATTACAAACGGTTTTAAATTTTTAGAGGTCGATTTAAGGTTATCAGAGGACAAAGAGCTTGTGTGTGTAAACGGTTGGTCCGAAGCATTATATAATCAATTGGGTATATCCTATGATGAAAATAGAAAACGACTGAACAAAGATGAGTTTTTAAAACAAAAATATTATAATAAATATAAAACAACGTCATTTGAACAACTTGCAGAATATTTAGGTAAAGTAAAAAATGATGAGATAAAGATAATTCTGGATTTAGGAAAACCATCGCAAACACACTTTAAAATGATTTTAAAGTGTATTATACACCAGTTGAAACAATTTGGTCTTTCTTACGAGAAATTTATACTGAAAATACAAGACAAGAAATTGAATGAAATTCTGAAAAATGCTGATACAATATTTGACGTAATGATGTTTATTGATTTTTCAAAAGCCGTAGAAGGCGATTTAAGTTATTGTGAGATGGCTGATAATATAAAATATATTACGTTTGATAAAAGCTTGATTTCACCAGAAATTATAAATATGATAAAAGGCAGTAATAAGAAATCAGCTGTTTTTAGTTATAAAAATATAACCGATATTTTAACAGCAATAGATATGGGTGTTGATTTAGTTGGTTCACTTTATTATAGCCCACAAATAATTAATGAATTATAAAAAAGAGACTTTAAAAAACGTCAAGTTTTTTAAAGTCTCTTCTTTATTTTGTTACTAATTCTTTTTTAGCATTTTTCTTAGCTTTTCTTTTGTCTCTGAATTTTTTAAAAATTGGTATTTTTACCTGGTCTTCGCCATCGTCGCATTTTTCAACAACAATCATAAATATTGTTATGAGTAAGAGATATGGCACAGGGCAGAGAATACCAGGATTAACGAGTGACATCAATTCAAGGCTTATATAAGATAAGAAAATTGTCATATTGAAAAGCGTTGCTTTTTTCCAGATTAAGATGTTTCTTTTTATGAATTGATAAATGAAAGCAATAATTCCCACGGTACCAAAGCTACCCGCAATCTGAATCGGCTCACAATGATACCAGCAAAGAGCACCAGGCTTGTTTTTGAAAATATCACGGTTAGTCATATTACCAAGACCTGTACCGAAAACAGGGTTGTTTAAATAATCCTTAATACCTCTGGCGTAGTGTCTGACTCTTGTTTCAGTATCTTCGCCACCCATAAGGAATTGGTTTATTACTCTGAAAAGTCGTTTTAAAGTATAGTTTAAAAATTCAGTTATTTCAGGAAGATAAATAAGAGCGGCAATAACAAAGCAACCGCAGATTATAGCGTAAGCAAGTCGACGGCGTTTATCGTAAAGCACAAACATAACAATGCACATAACAAGCTCAATAGTACCAAATACCATACCACCACGGGAGCCTGTGAGAAGCATAGCCATATAAAAAATAAAGCCGACAATTATTGAGTATGATGACTTGTTAGCTCTGAAGAAAGCGAAAGGAAGAGCTATCATAAGAATGGTAGAGGTGTTGTTACGCCATCTCATATAAATAATGCCAGGGTTATCAATAACGTCATTTATATTGATAATATACTGAGCAAATATTGCAAGAGAGGCAGTAAGTCCTACCATAACCATTATTTTAGAAAGTTTGTCAATAAGGGAATAATCACTTGTGGCATTGATTCTTGGAAAGAATATGCAGTAAACAAAGAGCATACCAAAGCCGATACCAAGCATATTGTAAATTGAAGCACCGCCAAGGTAGTCTTGGGGAGTGATTACTCCGACACCACCAATGGTTACTGCGATGGAAACAAGAAGCATAGGGAAAAACTGTGAGCCTTTAGCACTTGGCTTTTTGCCGTAATAAATAAGATTGAATAACAGCATAAAGACAAGAGGTATTGCTAAATACCAGATTTCACTGAAGGCTTCGAGCGAGTTGTAACATCGCATTGCAATAACGTAGGTAAAGAGCGTGGGGATGAGCATTGCCATAATGTCACCCGTAAGCAAAAAGCAAACACCTGTTATGTAACCTAAAACAACAGAACCCCAGATGTGAAAATCTTGTTCTGGAAGATGGGCGTGAAGACAAGCTATTATCAGTGAGAAAATAGCAAGAGCAATCATCCATCTGTCACTTAACAGGAATTTGCGGATTTCTGCTAAAGTCTTTACCGACTTTTCAGTTTTTAATATATTTTTCATAATAAAATACCCGCAATTTAAAATGTTAAAATTATTATATCTTTATTCTATTATACTGATTTTCAAAAAATTCTCAATATTTATTACAAAATCTTAATATTTGGAAGAATTAAAAAGCAGGTCGATACCATTTGAGGTGTTGACCTGCTTTGCATTTATGACAATTCAAATTGTCCTGTATAAAGTTTGTAATATTTACCTTTTTCTTCTATAAGCGTGTCGTGGTCGCCTTTTTCTATAATCTGACCATCCTCAAGCACCATAATTGCATTTGAGTTTCTTACAGTAGAAAGTCGGTGGGCTATAACAAAAACAGTTTTGTTTTCCATAAGCTTATCCATACCTTTTTCAATAAGCTTTTCTGTTCTTGTGTCAATAGAGCTTGTTGCTTCATCTAAGATAAGAACTGGTGGGTTTGCAACTGCGGCACGTGCTATTGCAAGTAACTGACGCTGACCTTGTGATAAATTGCCACCATCACCAGTGAGCATTGTGTTGTAGCCATCAGGTAATCTCTTAATAAAGCTGTGAGCATTAGAAAGCTTTGCAGCTTCAACAATTTCTTCATGGGTTGCATCTAATTTACCATAACGTATATTTTCTTCAACAGTACCTGTAAAAAGGTGAGTATCCTGAAGAACCATAGCAAGAGAACGTCTTAAATCATCTTTTTTAATCTTTTTTATATTAATGCCATCATAGGTAATTTTACCTTCATCAATATCATAAAAACGGTTTATAAGATTTGTGATTGTTGTTTTACCAGCACCAGTCGAACCAACAAAGGCGATTTTCTGACCAGGCTTTGCATAAAGCGAAACATTTTTAAGAACTGTCTTTTTACCGTCATAAGAGAATGTAACATCATGAAAACGAACGTCGCCCTTTAAAAGTGTGTAGGTTACAGAGCCATCGGCTGAATGTGGATGTCTCCATGCCCATGTGCCTGTACGCTCTTCGCTTTCTTCGATATTTCCGTTTTCGTCAACTCTTGCATTAACAAGAGTAACGTAGCCATCATCTTCTTCAGGTGTTGTATCAATAATAGCAAAAATTCTTTCAGCACCAGCAAGAGCCGCCAAAATGTTATTAAGCTGTTGAGAAACCTGACTAATAGGGTTTGAGAATTGTCTTGTGTATTGTAAGAACGCTGCAAGTGAACCGAGTGTGAGAACACCTTCAATACCACCTAAAAGAAATCCTGTAACGCCTGAAAGCTCGCTCGCGCCGGTTTTTATAATAATGAATGCACCTAAAGTAGCGGTTGCGGCAAAGTTGAAGTATGAAAGGTTACCCATAATAGGCATTATAATACTTGCACAGGTGTGTGCGTTTGTTGCTGACTTTCTGAAGTTTTCGTTGTGGACTGAGAAAGCTTCTTTTGATTTTTCTTCACGGCAGAAAACCTTAACAACTCTCTGACCTTCAATGAATTCTTCAATATAACCATTTACAGCACCAATATTCTGTTGCTGTTTTCTGAAGAAGTTAGCACTTTTTCCGCCTATAAATTTTATTATGTTAAGCATAACAATAAGCATAACAATAATAAGACCAGTTAAAGCAGGGCTTATATAGAGCATCATAGAGAAAATACCAATAACTGTGACGAGAGATGATATTGTCTGCACTAACCCCTGGCTTATGGCTTCACGAATTGTGTCAGTATCATTTGTGAAACGGCTCATTAATTCGCCGTGAGTATGAGCATCAAAAAACTTAATAGGAAGACTTTGAAGATGGTCAAAAAGGTCTTTTCTCAAAAGATTGAGAGTGCCTTGTGAAATGTTGAGCATAAGTCTTTGATATGCATACTGTGCTGCTGCACCACAAACGTAAATAATGCCGATTATAATAAGATATTTAACGATATTTGTTATATCAAACGTGCCATTCTCTACAACAAGACCTATTTCATTTATGATTGGTGTCAAAAGGTACGTTCCTGCAACACCAGCGCCAGAGCTTATAATTACTAAAACTGCAACAAGGACTAAAACAGCCTTATTTTTAACAACGTAACTGAGAAGACGTAAAAGCGTTTTTGCTGGATTCTGAGGTTTTTCAAATCTCATTTTTCCACCTGGTCCGCCAGGAGGAGGTCCGTTTTTCTTAGCTTGTTTTTCTGACATTTCTTTCACTCCTCTCTTTTATTGTTCCATTTTGCCTTCTTGTTGAGAAATATAAACGTCTTTATAAATCTCATTACGTGAAAGCAATTCGTCGTGAGTACCTATATCGTCTATTTTACCGTCATCAATAACAATGATTTTATCAGCGTGCTGAATTGAGTTAATTCTCTGTGCAATTATAATTTTTGTTGTCTCAGGAAGAGAGTTTTTCATTCCCTCTCTGATTTTGCCGTCTGTTGCAGTATCAACTGCACTTGTGGAGTCGTCAAGAATTAAGATTTTCGGATTTTTAAGTAAAGCACGTGCAATACAAAGACGTTGCTTTTGTCCACCAGAAACATTGACACCACCCTGACTCATATCAGTGTTATATTGCTCAGGGAAGCTCATAACAAAATCATCAGCACAGGCAATTTTTGCTGCCTCTCTTATTTCTTCCATAGTAGCGTTTTCGTTACCCCAGCGAAGATTTTCTTCTATTGTACCTGAAAAAAGAACGTTAGACTGAAGCACCATAGAAACACTGTCACGAAGATTATGAATTTTATAATCTTTAACGTTTCTGCCACCGACTAAAACTTCACCCTCGCTTACGTCGTAAAGACGTGGAATTAATTGAACAAGAGAAGATTTTGCACTACCAGTACCACCAAGAATACCAATAGTTTCACCAGATTTTATTGAAAGATTAATATTAGAAAGCACTGGTTCTTCTGCGGTTTCGTTGTATCTGAAAACAACGTTTTTAAATTCAATATCGCCATTTTCTACTTTTAAATTTCCGTCGGCGGTATCATCTTTAATGGTAGGTTCCTCGTCGAGTACCTCGCAAACACGCTTCATAGAAGCTCTTGCCATAACAGACATAACGAAAATCATTGAAATCATCATAAGTGACATAAGAATCTGCTGAACGTAAGTGATAAAGCTCATAAGGTCGCCTAATTGCATACTTCCTACAAAAATAAGCTTTGAGCCAAACCAGAGGATTGAAATTATGCAGGTATAAACTGCAACCATCATAACAGGGCCGTTTAAAATAATGAGCTTTTCAGCAAATATTGAAGCCGCTTTTAATTCGTCGTTTGAAATTCTGAATTTTTCTTTTTCATATTTTGAACGTACAAAAGCTTTAACAACTCTTATAGAAATTAAATTTTCCTGAATAGAAGTGTTAAATTTATCATACTTTTTAAACATACGCTCAAATCTTGGGTGAGCCTTTGAGCCTATAAAAACGAGTGCGGCAAAAAGGGCAGGACCAACAATGATAAATACAAGAGAAAGCTTTTTGTTAATATCTACTGCCATAGCTATTGCCATTATGAACATAAGTGGTGAACGAACGAGCATTCTTAAAGCCATCATAAATGCATTCTGAATCATACCCACGTCGGTTGTCATTCTGGTAATAAGTGAGCCGGTTGAAAATTTATCAACGTTAGAGAATGAGAAGTCCTGAATTTTTCCGAACATTGCACCTCTTAAATTTTTACCGAAGCCCATACCAGCTTTTGCCGCAAAATAAGCAGCAGAAGCGCCACATATAAGTGAAAAACACGCCATTACAATCATTAAAAGTCCAGTCGAAGTAACGAGCTCAAGACCTTGTTTTTCACCGAAGCCCATTCTGAGAAGAATATCTACAACAAATCCCTCTTTTTCTGAAAGTGGAATTCCATTAATACCAGAATCGACTATAACAGACATTAAAAAAGGAATTGCAACTTCAATTAAAACTTCAAATACAATTGCCAGAGGTGATAAAAAAGCATAAATGCCGTAACCCTTGGCGTAGCTTAATAATTTTTTAATCATTTATCTGTCACCACCATTTAATATTTTTTTGAAATCTTCTTTCGTCATTTCGTTGTCAGCAATATTCATATTGAGTCTTTTAAGAAAATACATAAGGGTCTCTTTTTCTTCTTCTGTAAACCCCGAAAACACCTGTTCATCTGTTTCGTCGCAGACTTTTCTGAAATTTCTTAAAGCGTTAGCACCTTTTTCTGTTACAGTAAGGCGTTTTTTTCTCGAGTCATCCTTATCGTCAATACGTGCAATAAATCCTGATTTTTCCATTCTTTTAAGAGATGTTGCAACAGAAGCGGGTGACACGTGAAGATGCTCGGCAAGTTCTTTTTGTGTGCATCCATTATTATATGAAATAAATTCTAAAATAGCGGGTTGACCAAAATAAAGCCCTAATGAAGAAGCGGCTTTTGAAACCCTGTATCTATGAGTGACGTTCAGGGTGATAATTTCATGTACTAAAGAACGATTATCCATAAAAACTCCCTTCGTAAAAACAGACAGTTAAACGTTTATTAATTAAACGTTTAACTATTGCTGTATATGATAACACAAAATATAGAATTATTATTCTCGTTTAGAAAAAAGAACCACAAAAAATTAACATTTTTAAAATCGTTTTTATTTTTCTTTTTTCGACTTAAAAATCAATTTCTTTGTGCAAAATTGCCAAATTCTACCAGAAAACTTTAATGGGCGTTTGAACAAAATATATCAAAAAGCACTTGAATTCAACACGGTGTTTTGTTATTATTAAAGTACGAGATTGTGTCTATATATAATTGAAAAGAAGGTTATATAAATCCGACATGTCAAAATGGGGTGAAAAGAGTTGAAAATAAAAGAAACGGAAGTTAATCCTAACGATTTTCCTATTTACATTTTTCATCTGGGCAAAAACTATCGTGCTCAGGAATTCTTCGGAGCACATGAGGTAGGAAAAGAGGAATTCGTTTTCAGAGTGTGGGCGCCACACGCCTCTTCTGTAAGAGTTGTGGGTGACTTTAACGGTTGGGATGAAAATGCTTCTATAATGGCAAAGCTTAACGAGGCGGGCTGCTGGGAGGCTTACGTTAAGAACGTTAAAGAATTTGATGCTTATAAGTTTTTGATAATTGATTCAAAGGGTGAAAGGCATTTTAAGGCAGACCCTTATGCAGTTCATTCAGAAACAAGACCAGGAACGGCTTCAAAAATATTCAGAAGCAATTATAAATGGCGTGACAGTAAATGGTTAGAAGAAAGAAAGAAGACCTCAATTTATAAATCACCTGTCAATATTTACGAGATGCATTTGGGCTCGTGGAAGCAATATGATGATGGCAACTTTTTAAGTTATCGTGATTTAGCAAAAGAGTTAGTGCCTTACGTTAAAAAGATGGGTTACACTCATATTGAAATGATGCCTCTTTCAGAATATCCGTTTGACGGCTCCTGGGGATATCAGGTAACGGGTTATTTTTCAGCAACGTCACGCTATGGAACACCAGACGATTTGAAATATCTTATAGATGAATGTCATAAAGCAGGTATCGGCGTTATTCTTGACTGGGTACCGGCACACTTTCCTAAAGATGCACACGGACTCTCTAACTTTGATGGTGAGGCGTGTTATGAATATGCCGATATAAGAAAGGGCGAACATCTAGGGTGGGGAACTAAGGTGTTTGACTTTGGTAGAAACGAAGTAAAAAGCTTTCTTATATCAAACGCTTGCTTCTGGCTTCAGGAATACCACATAGATGGTCTTCGTGTAGATGCCGTTGCTTCAATGCTTTATCTTGACTATGGCAGAGACGATGGTCACTGGATTGCAAACAAAGATGGCGGCAATAAAAACTACGAGGCAGTTGAGTTTTTACAAGAGCTTAATGAAGCAGTGTTCAAGGATTTTCCTGACGTATGTATGATTGCAGAAGAAAGCACGGCGTGGCCACTCGTTTCAAAACCTGTTTATGCAGGGGGCCTTGGCTTCAACTTCAAATGGAATATGGGTTGGATGAATGATATTTTAAAATATTTTTCAATGGAAGGTATCCACAAGAAATTCAACCACGATTTAATTACATTTTCATTTTTCTATGCATTTTCAGAGAACTTTGTGCTTCCTATTTCTCATGATGAGGTAGTTCACGGCAAATGTTCACTTATAAATAAAATGCCGGGAACTTATGAAGAAAAGTTTGCAGGCGTAAGAGCATTTTTAGGTTATATGTATGCTCACCCTGGTAAAAAGCTTTTGTTTATGGGTACTGAGTTTGGTCAGTTTATAGAATGGGATTACAAGAAAGGTCTTGACTGGATTCTTCTTGATTACGAAGCACACAGAAATCTTCAGACTTATATAAAAGAGCTTAATCTCTTCTACAAAAAAACAGCACCGTTCTGGCAGGTAGATTACAGTTGGGAAGGCTTTAACTGGTTAGTCAGCGATGATAATAACAACTCAGTTATAGCGTTTGTCAGAACTGATGAAAATAAAGATAAGGTTATAGCAGTCTGCAACTTTACTACAGTCAGTCGCCCTATTTATAAAATAGGTGTTCCTGAAAAAGGTACTTATGAGATAATCTTTAACTCTGATTCAGAGAAATTCGGTGGTACAGGCGAAAAAATCAAAAAGACTTATAAAACTCTCAATGAGCCTTATGGTGAATATCGGCAGTCAATTGAATTAAAATTACCACCATTAACAACAATATATCTTAGATTAAAGCAACCAAAAGAAAAAAATGAAACTGGAAAGGAATGTAAAAACAATGGCAAAAAGAACTGAATGTATAGCTATGCTTTTAGCTGGTGGTCAGGGCTCTCGCCTTGGCGTGCTTACAAAAAATATTGCAAAACCTGCAGTTCCTTACGGGGGTAAATACAGAATTATTGACTTCCCTTTATCTAACTGCACTAACTCAGGTATTTCAACAGTTGGTGTTTTAACACAATATCAGCCACTCGTACTTAATGATTATATCGGTAGCGGTAGCACTTGGGATTTAGACCGTGAAATCGGTGGCGGTGTTCACGTGCTTTCACCATATCAGGCTCTTAATGGTCAGGAATGGTATAAAGGTACAGCAAACGCTATTTATCAGAATATTCATTTTATTGACAGATATAATCCAGAATATGTTGCAATTCTTTCTGGTGACCATATTTATAAAATGGATTACTCCGAAATGCTTAAATATCATAAAGAAAAAGATGCTGCTTGTACAATAGCAATGCTTGAAGTGCCGTGGGATGAAGCTTCTCGTTTTGGTCTTATGTTTACAGACGAGGATGGCAGAATTACAGCATTTGAAGAAAAACCAAAAGAGCCAAAGAGCAATAAAGCTTCAATGGGCGTTTATATGTTCACTTGGGAAAAGCTTCGTCAATATCTTATAGATGACGAAAATAATCCTGATTCATCAAACGACTTTGGTAAAAACGTTATTCCAGCAATGCACGAAGCTGGCGAAAGACTTTTCGCTTATGCATTTGACGGCTATTGGAAAGACGTTGGTACTATTGACTCTCTCTGGGAAGCAAACTTAGACCTTCTTAATCCAAAGGCAAATATCGACTTGGCAGACGATTCGTGGAAAATCTACGGAAGAAGCGAATCATTAGCACCACAATATATTTCTGACAAGGCAACTGTTGAAAATTCAATTGTAGCAGAAGGCTGTGAAATTGAGGGTGACGTTGATTACTCAGTTCTTTTCTCAGACGTTGCTGTTGAAGAAGGTGCTTCCGTTCATTACTCAATCGTAATGCCAGGTGCAGTTATTAAAAAGGGTGCAGTTGTTCAGTATTCAATAGTTGCAGAAAATGCAGTTATTGAAGAGGGCGCTGTTATAGGTGAAAACCCAGAAAAGACAGAAAATCTTGACGAATGGGGCGTTAGCGTAATTGGTGCGGACGTTACTATTGGTAAAGATGCAAAAATAAAAGCAAAAACAACAATTGCTCAAGATGTGAAAGGAGGTCAGACAGTATGATGCCAAAAAATGTTCTCGGTATAGTTTATTCAAACTCTTATGATTCTTGTCTTAAAGATTTTACACAAAGAAGAACAATGGGTTCGATGCTTTATGGTGGCAGATACCGTCTTATAGACTTTGTTCTTTCTAACCTTGTAAACAGCGGTGTAACAAAGGTTGGCGTTATTACAAACAGTCACTTCCGTTCTCTTATGGACCACGTTGGTAACGGCAGACCTTGGGATTTAGCAAGAAAGGTTGATGGTCTTTATCTTTTACCACCATTCAATCCTTCAAATGCAGAGCACGATTCTTCAAATACAGTAGAGGTTCTTGGCAGAATTAGTAGCTTCATCAAATCCTGCAACGAAAAATACGTTCTTCTTTCTGATTCAAACTTTATCTGTAATATCGATTTATCAGAGGTTTTTGATTTCCACTCAGAAAAGGATGCAGATATTACTATTGTTTATAAAAAAGGAAATCTTCCTGCACTTGAAAATATGACGTCATTAACAGTTGATGGTAACGGCAAGGTAACAGCTATTGCAGTAAATCCACAAAACAAAGAAAACGTTAACTTCAATACAGGTATGGTTCTTATAAGAAAAGCTTTGTTGGAATCTTTAGTGGCTGATGCATTAAGTGCAGGGGCAACGAACTTTGAAAAAGACATTCTTCAGAAGAATGTTGACCACCTCAATATTTATGGCTATGAATTTACAGGCTGGGGTTGTGAGATTGATAGCGTAAATAAATATTTTGAAGCAAATATGGCTCTTTTAGAGAAAGATACAAGAAAAGATTTATTCAATAAAGACAGACCAATTTACACTAAAGTACGTAACGATATGCCTGTTCGTTATGGCGTTAACAGTAAAGTTGAAAATTCTCTTGTTGCTGATGGTTGCATTATTGAAGGTACGGTTAAAAACAGTATTATCTTCAGGGGAGTAAACATTGCAAAAGGTGCAGTTGTTGAAAATTCAATTATTATGCAGGATTCTGTAATAAGTGAAAACGTTAAGCTTAACTGTGTTATTATGGATAAGGATTCTGTTATTACACCTAATAAAAATCTTTCAGGTGATAAGAGTTATCCATTCATCATTGGTAAGAATATCGTAATATAAAATGTTATCTGAATTGTTATAATTTGAAAGGGATATTGAGATATGAGCGTTTGTCCTGTTTGTGGATGCAAAACCGACGAACTCGATTTTGTGTTATGCACAATAGAAAAAAATGAAGAAATGGTTTGTTCATTCTGTGAAAAGCAGATTAAAAAGCTTTATAGTGACTCTACTCCAGCTACAGCACAGGTAAGATGGCTTTCTTCTGTATTAGAAAAGGAAGTACCATCAAGACCACAGAATATTTCTGTTGCATTAAATGCTATGAAAAGTAAATTTGTACCAGAGACAAATGAGACTGTAAGCACTGGAGCAATAGAGTCACAGGTTAACAGTATAAAACGTGACGTTAATATGCCAATAAACTCTTCAAATGGTGCACCAAATATTTCGGTTGACCAATATAACAATCTTATAAAACGTTTAGAAAAGCTCGAGGGTGATTTTGCAAAATATAAAAAGAGTCAGCTCATAAAAATGATTATTGAGTTAGGGCTCCCGGTTCTTATGCTTATTCTGCTTGCAATCATATTTTTTGCATCAGGTCTTTATGAATCACTCTCACAGCTTCTGTCAATTTTATAAAAAATCATTATAAGGAGAGATTACTATGAAAGTTTTATATGCTGCGAGTGAAGCATTACCATTTGCTGCGAGTGGTGGTCTTGCAGATGTTGCAGGGTCTTTACCACAAGCATTAAGAAAACGCCTTATAGGTTGCAGAGTTGTAATGCCACTTTATGATACAATTAAACAAGAGCTCAGAGATACAATGAAGTTTGTTACAAATATTTCTGTTCCAGTTGCTTGGAGAAGACAGTATTGTGGTATTTTTGAGGCAAAATATGGAGGAGTTACATATTATCTTTTAGATAATGAATACTACTTCAAGCGTGGTAGTCTTTATGGTCATTATGATGATGCAGAGCGTTTTGCATTCTTCTCACGTGCTATTTTAGAGATTATTCCACACATTGATTTTAAACCAGATATTATTCATTGTAACGACTGGCAGACAGCGTTAACTCCGCTTTATTACAGTACAATTTATGCTACTCAGCCGGGCTATGAAAATATTAAAACTGTTTTCACAATTCACAATATTCAATATCAGGGTGTTTACGGCAAAGAGCTTATTGATAACGTTGTAGGTCTTGATTACAGCCAGAAAAATCTTATTGAATATGATGATACAGTAAACTTCTCAAAGGCTGCTATTGAATGTGCAAATGCAGTTTCTACTGTAAGCCCATCTTATGCTAAAGAAATTCTTGACCCTTGGTATTCTCATGGTCTTGATACAATTCTTAAAGAACGTAGCTTTAAATTACGTGGTATTCTTAATGGTATTGACGTTGAAAACTACAACCCTGAAACTGACAAGGATATTTTCAAGAATTATTCAGCAGAAAAAATGACAGGTAAAGCAACAAATAAGAGAGAATTACAAAAATTCTTTGGTTTACCTGAAAAGAAAGATACACCTGTTATGGGTATGGTTTCACGTCTTGTTTCACATAAAGGTCTTGATTTATGTAAAGCAGTTTTAGATGAGCTTTTAGCTACAACTGATATTCAGCTTGTAATTTTAGGCTCAGGTGACACAGAGTATGAAGACTTCTTCAGAGGTCTTGCTGCTCGCTTCCCAGAACAAGTTGGTCTCTGCTTAGGCTTTATTCCTGATTTGGCAAGAAAAATTTATGCGGGTTCTGACCTTTTCTTAATGCCTTCAAAGAGCGAGCCTTGCGGTCTTTCACAGATGGTTGCTCTCCGCTATGGTTCAATTCCGATTGTCCGTGAAACAGGTGGTCTTCGTGACTCTGTTAAAGATAGTGGTGACAATGAAGGTAACGGCTTTACGTTTGCAAATTATAATGCTCACGAAATGCTTCACGCTATAAGAAGAGCGTGTGAGGGTTATAGCGACAAAAAGGGTTGGAAAATCCTTGTTAAACGTGCTATGGAAAGCGATAACAGCTGGGGTAAATCTGCAAACGAATACATTAAAATGTATAAAGAAATTTTAAAACAATAATAGAAATGGGTTGTAGCAAACAATGTTTGCCACAACCCACTCTGTGTTATTATTCTACAGATTTAACTATGTCTGTTGCTGCTTTTTTTATGTAATTTTCAACTGTTTTTATAACAGTTTCTATTGACTTTGGCTCAGGGTTACCATACCTTTTTGCATTTGGCGATTTGTCAGGGAAGTTCATTAAAACGCCCTCTGTTACTGACATAGGAAGACTCTCTGCAATTTTTGGTGGCAAAGAAAACCAACGTTTTGGAATGTAGCCTTTTTGAGATGCTGTAAAAAGTATTCTGTAAAGTGCTATTGAATAAAGAAGGTCAGCACTGTCACCTGCTAAAGCGGAACCCGTATTCATTCTTTCGTGAATAAATATTGCAGCACGGTATATAGTTGTGGTATTATATATACCGTCTTCTTCTCTATCGTGGAAGAAGGAAGATTCAAGACCTGCTCTACTGTCTGTTCTACCTAAAATATAGTCGGTAGTAACTTTATAATAATCAGCAGCACGGTTTAAAAAATCTAACCCGAATTCTCTGATTCCTTTTTCATAGTGAGAAAGGAGTGCCTGAGATACGCCTAAATCATTTGCAGCTTCTTTCTGGCTTAAGCCTTTTTCTGTGCGAAGCTCGTAAAGTCGTTCTGCATAATTTACCATTTGTAAAAACACCTACTTATAATTTATACTATCAGTATAATACACCATCGAAACGGAGATTGCAATGAAAAGTTACACAATTCATCTTATCAGACACGCTTACACCAAAGGAAATTTAGAGGGGAGATATATCGGTCATACTGATGAATCTCTCTGCAAAGAAGGAATAGACCAGTTAAATACAATGCTTAAAGATTACGATTACCCCAAGGCAGATGTAGTTTTTTCAAGTACGTTAAAGCGTTGTATTGAAACTGCAAAAATTATTTATCCAGATAAAAATCCAATAGAAATGCGTGGTTTTGATGAGTGTGATTTTGGCGAGTTTGAAAATCTTACAGCAGAAGAATTAGCACCACACGAAGAATTTAAAGAGTGGCTCAGTGGTGGACCAGATGCCCGCCCATTAAACGGCGAAAGCAATCAGGAGTTTTCAACAAGAGTGTGTGATACATTTATAAAAACTGTTGAAGGTCTTATAAAAACAGGAACTACAAGCTGTGCTATTTTTACCCACGGTGGCGTAATTATGTCTATTCTTTCTGCATTCGGTTTACCTGAATTACCAATGACAGAGTGGCTTTGCCCATCTGCTTGTGGCTATACAGTTAGAGTAACGCCATCTCTCTGGAGTAAAACAAGAAAGATGGAAGTTATAAATGATATTCCAGCTTCTCCGTTAACAGAAAATCAGGAAGAAATGCTCTGGGATTATTACAGTGATATTCCAGAAGATGAACCAATTGATGACAACGACGATTTAAGCGATTTAATGGATTTTCTTTCCTTTATGGGAGATGAAGAGTAATGAGTGAATATAAGATTTTTGCAAACCACGCGCACGTATTCCCGAAGGGCTCTAAAGATAATGCACAATTAGAAAACTTAAAAGACCTTATGGAAAAATGCGGTATTGAAGGTGCCGTATGCTTTGCGCCCTTTAATCATCAGACAGAGCGTGTAGGAATAACCATAAACCAAAATAAATGGTTATATGAAGAAATAAAAAATGAAAAGAATTTAATCGGCTTTGGTACGATTAATTTTGATATAGGTTCTATACAGAACCAAGTTAAAGAAATAAAAGAATTAGGCTTTAAGGGGATTAAAATTCACCCAGCCGCACAAGAGGTAAAGGTTGACGGCAGAGAGCTTTTCGAGGTTTATGCAGAAGCCGAAAAGCAAGGTCTTTTTGTTTCTTTTCACACGGGGCTTCACTGGCATAGAATAAGAGATTACAGTATGCTCCTTTTTGATGAGGTAGCCTACAATTTTCCAAACTTAAAATTCAGTATGGAGCACGTTGGTGGCTATAGCTTTTTTAAAGAAGCACTTTTAGTTATGAACAATAACGAAAGAAAAGGCAATAATATTTATGCTGGTCTTACGAGTATTTCTATGGAAGAAGATGCTCTTGGTAATCTGAGACAGGGTGCTTGGTCACTTACAGATGATGACTTATGCACTTTAATTCATCAGACGGGTGAAAAAAATAGTATTTTCGGACTCGACTTTCCGTATAAAAATGTCGAGTACACCAAAAATGCAATAGAGAGGATTAAAAATCTTCCTATAACAGAAGATGCCAGAAAAGGTATTTTAGGAGAAAACTTAAAAGCAGTATTAAACTTATAAATGGTGGAAATTAAATGAAGAATGTAGTAATTATAGGTGCGGGTCCTGCGGGGCTTACCTGTGCCTATTCCTTGTTAAAAGGTAAAGAAGAAATAAAACCGATAATAATTGAAGAAAGTAAATTTATCGGTGGTATTTCGAGAACAGAGCAGTATAAAGAAAACAGAATAGATATCGGTGGTCATCGGTTTTTCTCTAAGAATAAGGATGTAATGGAGTTATGGCAAGAAATTCTGCCGTTACAAAGTAAACCCAGTGCAGATGATATTATTTTAAACAGAGAAAAGAATTTTTCAAAAGCAAATAATGCTGACCCTGAAACACAGGATGATGTTTTTCTTATAAGAAACAGAATATCGAGAATTTATTATAGAAATCGTTTTTTTGACTATCCTATTTCATTAAAACCACAGACTTTTATTAATCTTGGTCTTAAAAACACGTTTTTTGCAGGCGTTGATTATTTAAAAAGTGCTTTTAATAAATTGCCAGAAGATAATTTAGAAAACTTTTATATAAACCGTTTCGGTAAAACACTTTATGAAATATTTTTTGAAGATTACACAGAAAAACTCTGGGGTGTTCACCCAAGAAATATTTCTGCAGACTGGGGAGCACAAAGAGTAAAAGGTCTTTCAGTTTCAAAGGTGATTTTGTCAGCACTTTTGAAACCATTCAAAAAGAATACCAGTAAAGTTGAAACGTCACTTATTGAAGAATTCTACTATCCGAAATTAGGTCCTGGTCAGTTGTGGGAAAAGATGTCCCAAAGCTGCGTAGAAAAAGGTGCAGAACTCAGGAAAAATCAAAGGGTTATAAAAATAAATCTTGATGGAAACAGAGTGAAATCAGTAATAGTTGAGAATACTGATGAAGCTTCTCCTGATTATAAAATGACAGAAGAGATTTTCTGCGATTATTTAGTATCTTCAATGCCGATTAACGAGCTTTCTAAATCAATTGCTGAATTCCCACAGGAAGAAAAAGAAATAGCAGAAAACTTACCATATCGTGATTTTATAACGGTGGGTCTTCTCTTAAACAAATTAGAAATTGAAAATAAAACCGATATAAAAACTATAAACAATAATGTTCCTGATTGTTGGATTTATGTTCAGGACAGAAGCGTTAAAATGTGTCGCTTTCAGATTTTCAATAACTGGTCGCCATATATGGTAGATGATTTTAAAGAGCACGTCTGGTTAGGTCTCGAATATGTATGCAGTGAAAATGATGATTTGTGGTCAAAGCCATCCGAAAAATTCATTGAATTTGCAAGTAACGAACTCGAAAAAATCGGTGTTATCAAAAAAGAAAACATTATAGATAGCTTTACAACAAAGGTTAAAAAAGCTTACCCAGCTTACTTTGGCACATATAAAGATTTTGATAAGGTGAGAAAATATCTTGATTCAATAGAAAATCTTTATTGTGTCGGCAGAAATGGTCAACACAGATATAATAATATGGACCATTCAATGCTTACAGGTATTGAAGCGAGTAGCGCAATAATTAAAAATAGTTCTGACAAAACAGCAATCTGGTCTGTAAATACTGAAAAAGAATATCACGAAGAAAAAGGTGAATGATATGGAAAGATATTTTGACAAATTTAAAATTAAAACCTCTCCGAAAGCGAAAGAGAGCCACGTCATTGTGAATGGCAACACAAGAATTACAGTTCTTACTCCTTGTATGGTACGTGTAGAAGAAAGTAAAAATGGCAAATTCTGTGACGAACCTACACAGGCGGTATGGTTCAGAGATTTCGATGAACCTCGTTTTGAAGTAAAAAATGGCAGTGGCTATGTGGAAATCAAAACTACAAAGTGTAATTTCCTCTATTCTTTCGCAGAAAAGAAAATGGTAAGAATCAAGCTTCGTGATGGTAGAGTTGTTACAGATTATCACAGTGGAAACTTAAAAGGTACTTGCCGTACGTTAGACGTTACTGCTGGTATTATAACTTTAGGCGATGGCGTTTGCTCTAAAGATGGTGTTGCAATTCTTGATGATAGCAAAACACTTATTTTAACAGATGATGGTAAGATTTTACCAAGAAAATCAACCGGTAAAGATGAGTATTATTTTGCTTATGGTTATGATTATATAGGTGCTACACGTGATTTGTATAAATTAACAGGTGAAACACCACTTATTCCACGTTATGCACTTTCTAACTGGTGGAGCCGTTATAAAGCATACACACAGGAAGAATATTTATCTCTTATGGATAGATTTAAGAAGGAAGAAATCCCGATTACAGTTGCTACTGTTGATATGGACTGGCACTGGGTAGATATTCGTGGTAAGTTCGGTAAAGATGTTGTTAAACCATCAACACACTTAAATTTTATGGAATATATTTACGACGTATGGTCAGTTGGCTGGACTGGTTACAGCTTCAACACAGATTTATTCCCAGACCCACAAGGCTTCCTTAAAAAATTACAGGATGATAACTATAAAGTTACCTTTAATCTTCACCCATCACAAGGTGTTCGTTGGTATGAAGATTGCTACGAAGAAATGTGTGAAAAAATGGGTCAGGACCCATCTACAAAAGAGCCTGTTCAGTTTGATATAACAGACGAAAAATTCGTAGAACACTACTTTAAAGTACTCCATCACCCAATGGAAAAAATGGGTGTTGATTTCTGGTGGATTGACTGGCAACAAGGTACCCGTACAAAAATTAAAGGCTTAGACCCACTCTGGGCGCTTAACCATTACCATTTCTTAGATAATGCAAAAGATAACAATCGTCCGCTTATTCTTTCTCGTTTTGCTGGTGCTGGTAGTCAGCGTTACCCATTAGGCTTCAGTGGTGATACTACTCAAAAATGGTCAAGTCTTGATTTTCAGGTTTACTTTACCGCAACTGCTGCTAACGTTGGTTACCCTTGGTGGAGCCACGATATCGGCGGTCACTGCTGGGGTAAAAAAGACGACGAGCTTTATATAAGATGGGTACAATTTGGTATATATAGCCCTGTTATGAGACTTCACTCAACTGCAAATGAGTTTATGGGTAAAGAGCCTTGGAAATATAGTGCTCCTATTGAAAAAATCGCAACTGAAAACTTACGTTTCAGACATAAGCTTCTTCCTTACATTTACACAATGAACCGCCGTACCCAAAAGCAAGGCAGAGCAATTTGTGAGCCTATGTATTACACATATCCAAAAGAAGAAAATGCTTATAAAGCAAAAAATGAATATTTCTTTGGTACAGAGCTTATTGTAGCTCCTATTACAGAACATACAAATTCAGAAATTGGTATGGCAAGTGCAGACGTATGGTTACCAGACGGAAGATATACAGATATTTATAACGGCAGAATTTACTCAGGTAACAGAGTCGTTAAAATGTTCAGAGATATAAGCACTATTCCTGTTCTTGCAAAAGAGGGTGCAATTATTCCTATGAGCAAGAATGAAAAGGATAATACAGTAGAAAATCCAAAGGATTTAGAGCTTCTTATTTTCAGAGGTAATAATGAATTCCGTCTTTATGAAGATGATGGTAACACAATGAGCTTCGAAAATGGAGCATATTGTGAAACACCATTTGTTATAAATGAAGACAATTCAACCGTTACATTCCAGATTAAAAAGGCTGAGGGAGACACTTCTGTTGTTCCAGAAAAGAGAAATTATCTTCTTAAATTCCGTGATATTGTAAATGGCGATATTAAAGTTACAGTAAATGGCGAAGAAAAAGAATTTACTGTAATCAATAAAAATGGTTATATTGAAATCCTTCTTAGTGATATTACTCCTTCAGATGAAGCAAAAGTAACTCTTTCTGTTTGCACATTCCTTGCAAATAAAGAAAAGAAAGAAGAGCTTATTGACGTAATTTCAAAATTCCAGATTAATAATGAGAACAAGAGATTATTTAATGAAGTATTAAGGGACGACACATTCCTTAATAAAGTTCCTAAAAAATACAGAGAGCCGTTAATGGAAATTACTGCTCTTTACAGAGGTTAATTTATGGCTATAAAAAGCATTATTAAAGACAATGCAGAAATTGTTGGGTTAGAAATAACTCAGGAATTAATTGAAAAGTTAGAAATTTATGCAAAAGAATTAAAGGAATGGAACGAAAAAATAAACCTTACCGCTATTAAAGATGATGAGGGTATTGCAATTAAGCATTTTATAGATAGCTTAATGCTTTTAAAATACGTTGATATTCCTGAGAATTCAAAAATAATTGACGTTGGCACTGGTGCTGGCTTTCCAGGACTTGTAATTGCCGCTGCAAGAAGTGATGTAAAGGTTACTTTGCTTGATTCAACTGGTAAAAAATTAAAGGTTGTAGCAGATATTGCAGAGAAAATGGGGCTTAAGAATTACGAAATTCTTAATATGAGAGCCGAAGAAGCAGGGCAAAAGAAAGAGTACAGAGAGCAATTTGATTTTGCTACAGCAAGAGCAGTTGCAGAATTAAGAGTGCTTTCAGAATATTGTTTGCCATTTGTAAAAAAGGATGGTTACTTTGTTTCTATGAAAGGTGCTTTAGCAGAGCTTGAAATTGAGAATGCAGAGAATGCACTCAAGGTGCTTTCAGGTAAAATTGAAGATAAATTCTGCTTTGATTTATGCTCACAGGGCGAAAGAAATATAATAAAGATTAAAAAGATTTCGCAAATTCCGACAAAATATCCACGAGTTTCTGCACAAATAGCGAAAAAACCTCTTTAAATTTAATAAATATAAGCATTTTCTGTCGATTTACCCCGACCGAAAATGCTTTATTTTTATGACTTTTCGTGGTATATTGTAGTCACAACAGAGAGATAAAAGATGTGGAACCAAACGAAAACAAAGGAATGTAAAAAATGTTAAAATCATCTACCAGAGGAAAAGCGAATTGTCAGATTCAGCTTATCCCACACGAAAATATTTACCCTAATCCACATCAACCAAGAGTTCGTTTCGATTACATAGAACTCGAAAATTTAGCTTCTTCAATAAGGGCAAACGGAATTTTACAACCAATAAACGTTCGTCCGTTAGATAATGAAAAGTACGAGCTTATTTCTGGTGAACGAAGACTCAGAGCCGCAAGAATTACTGGTATAACAAAAATTCCTTGCATTGTAATGGATGTTTCGGACGAGCAATCGGCACTTTTTGCAATAATTGAAAACGTGCAACGCCAGAACTTAGATTTTTTTGAAGAAGCTGTTGCAATAGAAAGGCTTATGACAGAGCATAATCTCTCACAAGAAGAAATCGGCAGAAAATTAGGTAAGGCACAATCTACACTTTCAAATAAATTACGTCTTTTAAGATTGCCAGAAGATATGAGAGATAAAATAGTAATCGCTTCTTTAACTGAGCGTCATGCGAGAGCACTCCTCACGCTCCCTGATAATTCAGCAAGAAACAGAGCACTCGATATTATAATCGAAAGACATCTTACTGTAAGTGAATCTGAGCGTCTTATTAAGGATATTTTAAGACGAAGAAAAGAACCATCTAAACCACCTATTAAGGTTTTCAAGGATATGAGAATTTTTATAAATACTTTAAATCACGCTGTTGATAGCATAAGACGAGCAGGGATTGAAGCAGACACGGCGAAAAGCGAGACAGACGAATATTTCGAGTACGTAGTAAGAATTTCTAAACCTAACGAAAAACCGGTTATAATGGAAACACTTGAAACAATTGAATTGAATTAATCTGATATATTCTCCGAAAGGAGTTTATATAGAGTGCACAGCACTCAAGCCATATCTTTCTCTTTCACACCCCACATCCACAGCGAAGCACCACACCCGAAAGGGCGTGGTGCTTTGCACTTCAAAAACAAAAGCGATAAATCTCGTAAAAACACGAGATTTACCGCTTTTTAATTATTTACCTACACAGAAGTTTTTAAATACTTCATTTACAACTGTTTCTGTTGCTTTTTCGCCTGTTAAAACAGAGAGCTCTTCAATAGCACAGTCTACTGAAACATTTATTGCATCGGTTGTAATTCCGATTTCTAAACCATTTAACGCTTCTCTTAAATTTTCAACTGCCTTCAAGACACAAACTCTTTGTCTTTCAGTAGTTAAAAGCGGAGCGGACGGGTTGAAGTCATCGGTACCAACTACACGTTCTACTGTTTGTTTAAGCTTATCAATACCATCATTTTCTTTAGCCGAAATTTCAACTATATTTTCTGCATAATCTTTTATTTCATCAATAGAAAATGCTCTGGAAAGATCACTTTTATTAACAATAACAATGCTTCTTTTTTCTTTGCAAAGCTTTAAAAGCTCTTTATCGTCTTCTGATATTTTTTCGCCACCATCAAGCACCATAAATACAAGACCAGCTCTTTCGAAACGCTCTTTTGCTCTTTTTACACCGATTTTTTCAATTTCATCATCGGTTTCGGTGCGAATACCCGCTGTGTCTGCAAGTCTTAAAGTGATGTTACCAAGTCTTACGGTTTCTTCTAAAACATCACGGGTAGTGCCAGCAACAGAAGTTACTATCGCTCTGTTTCTGCCAGTTAAGGCATTTAAAAGTGTGCTTTTACCAACGTTTGGTCTGCCGACAATTGCTGTGTCAATACCTTCTAAAATTGCCTGACCCGCATCAAAGCCATCTAAAAGAGTTTCTAATCTTCTCAATACGTCAGAAAATGAACTAATCATTTCGTCATTACTGATTTCGGGAATTTCTTCGTCAGGGTAATCTACCCAAGCGGCTAAAAATGCGGCAGTTCTTGCAAGTGAATCAC
>SVOI01000067.1 GCA_015066465.1 Oscillospiraceae bacterium | reverse complement strand
GCATCATTTATATGGAAATTCAATGAAAATGAAGACACAAGTGTAGAAATGCCTGTTATTGCCACGTTTGATAACGGCAAACTTATTGCCGGTGCAGAGTTTTTTAATTTTAAATGCAACTATTGTGGTAATATTATTAACACAGTTGTTCTTGACGGAATTTGTAGTATTCCGGAACAACGCAGAACTGGTGGCGTAAGAGCACTTTTTGATTACGTTGGTAAAACTGCTTCAGAAAATAATATTACAGTCGGTTTTCTTTCACCGTTCTCTATTTCTTACTATGAAAAATTCGGGTTTGCAAATCTTAACCGCACTTTTTCAATAAAAGTGCCGTTTTCTAATCTTTCTCACGTCTCACGCAATAACAACGTAGAGTTATACACAGGTGAACAATTTGAAGACTTGTGTGCTCTTTACAATAAATGTGCAAAAAAAGAAAACCTTATGATTATAAGAAGCGATAAAAGGCAATTTTGCGAAAAACCTTTAGAAAACGCTGATTACACATATATTCACCGTAACAATTTGGGTGAAGCAGATGGTTACGTTCGCTTTACAGTTAACCGCCCAGAAGAACTTGTTGCAGAAGAACTTTTTACACTCACACCAGAAGCACTTTCAGAAATCATCGGTTTTTTACGCAACTACGACGGCATTGTTAAAACTCTTGTTATAAGAAAGCAATATCAGGGTTCACCATTTTCTTGCTTTGCAGACAGAATTGACAAAGCATCTTATGAATGTAGCGGTGGTATTGCCGCAAGAATATATGACCTTAAAACGTTACTTGAAAATAACGTTTACCCAGAAGAATACGGCAAATTCAGCATATTAAGTCTTGACGAATTAGAACAGAACAAAGGCATTTTTGACGTAGAATATAAAAATGGCAAAGCGACGGTTACTAAAAGAGATAGTGGTGACTATGATATTTCACTCACACCACCAGCCGCCGCAAGATTGCTATTAGCCGGTGAAGGTCACACAACAGAAACTGCTGTTTACATAGATGGTGTAGAACTCAAAAACGATGCTAAAGACTTTTTTAAAGCATTCCCACACCGCCCGACACATTATGTAGATTGTATCTGGTCACATTAAAAGAAAGGGGAAAACCTTATGCAAAATCTTGTTCAAATCATTTTAACACTTTTTACAACGTTATCTCTTCTTTTTACAAATGTACTTACTAATCCTGAAATTATGAACTCCAAGTTTACATATCTTCAATATCCTGACGAAGCTATTGTTACACTTGAAGAGGCTGGGCTTACTGAGCAAGAGCTTGTAGGTCGTGCTTCCGCTGAACTTCCCGAATACGTTCAATCTGGTGGATATGACGATATTAACGGCGTTTTAATTTCACCTTATTATACTGTAAAAGTAGACGGCACCGAAATTCCGGTTTATGCTTCTGTAGTTTTTATTCGTGTAGATGACACGGGAACTCTTCACTCATTTTCTGAAATTTATGTTGATACAAGCACAGATTTTTCATTGAATATTGAAATAACCGGTGCCGACGAAAAATTAAATAATGCCATAGTTCTACCAGAAAAAAGTGGCGTAACAGCAAATTGTAAAAACAATACTGTTACCGCTTCAATTAATAAGACGGGCAATTACACCTTCCTTTTCAACGATGCTAACCAATATTACGGCTACACCCTTATGGTTCGTGAAAAGGTTGATGAAGACAAGGAGATTGCTGAATACATAGAGAAATACGGCGAAGACAATGTCTGGGTTCTTGATAAAGGTGTTTATCAATATGATTACGTTAACCTTGTTGGACACAAAAATCTCGTAATTTATCTTAGAGAAGGCGCTTACGTTATAGCAAACCATCTTTTTGATATTACCTGTGCCGAAGATGAAAATAAATATATTGAGCCTACTGCTCCGGGTGATAACGCTTTTGGGCTTACAAGGTATCCATTTATTAATTTTTACAACTGTGATAACGTAACACTTGCGGGCAGAGGCGTAATAGATATGACCCGCCTTGACAGACGTGAACGACGTGGCGTTGTTTTTACTAACTGCACTAACGTAAACGTACGTGATGTAAAAATTATAAACTCACCTGAGTGGTCATTTATTTCATATTGCTGCACTGATGTAAAAATTAACGACGTAGATATAATTGGCAACCGTGGTAACTGCGACGGCTTTGCAATATGTAACAGCCACAACGTAACAGTAAATAACTGCTTTGCCAGAGTTGCTGACGATACCTTTGAGGTTAAAGCACTCGGTGGTACAATGGATAGCAATAATGTTACCTTCACAAATTGCATTGCCTGGGGTGGCTACGCAAGATGCTTTGGAATTACAGGTGAAGTAAACAAAAAGATTTCAGATATCACCTTCCGTGATTGTGCCGTAATTTACCGTGACGGTGTCTGGGATAACGACAGAATAGGCTCACTTGTTGTTGTAGCAGAGCAAACAGAAGGTAGCATTGACGGTGTACTTTTTGAAAATATTGAAATTTTCCGTGATGAAGGCAGACCAATTCTCGTAAAGATTTATGACGAAGAAGCAGAAAATTTTGAAATTAAAAACATTGTTTTCAAAAACATCTCTTACACGTCATATATGGAATCAAAAATAGATGGCAATAAAAACAGAAGCAACACCGTTCAGGTTGAGCTTGATGGTATTACGGTAGAGGGAAAGCTCCAAAAATACCCAAAAACAAAATTCAAAATCGGCAGATATTGTGACGTGACGGTTAAATAATAATGCTATAAAACCCAAGAGACTTGAATCAGTGATTCAAGTCTCTTGGGTTTTTCTATTCTCGTATCTCTACTACCATATCTGTAACAAGCTCTCTAAATCGTTCTGCATTTTCAGTATGAATCGGAATTAATTTCTTAGGTTTTACTGCCCCAATCAATTCCTTAATAGCAGTTTCATCAGCGTGTCCACTTGTATGTAACGTTACAATCTTCAAACCAAGATTTTCACACTCGTTTAAAAACTCTTTCATTTCATCATTCTCTTTGTAACCACTCCAGAATGAATACACAAGCAAACCATTTTTGAAAGACATTTTTTCTGAAAGGGATTGCAAATAAGAAAGCATTGAATTTCTTACACACATAACAAAATGCGATTTAGAAATAAAATCTTTACCTACTTTATGGTCGTACTGTGAAAGCGTTTCATATCTCTTTGGATTTGTAATAAATGTGTAAACGTCGCTGAAATATGGATTTGGAATACTTCCACCGATTGCAGATGTTATTTCTGCCATATATAGTTCCTCTAAAAAAATTCTACTTGTTCGTTTCGCTGCTCTGTACATTGTAACAATTCTGTCTATATTCATAGATGATTGCAAAACAAAAACAGGTCCAGTATTAGTTTTAAAAAGTTCTACAGCTTCTTGTTCTAATTCTGATTCTGTCTGTGATACATAACCCTCACGAGAAAGAGTTGTACCTTCGCAAAGAAGTACATCAATATTCTTTGGCAATTCTTTCAATAACCAGTTATATGGTTTTCTGCCATTTGAACGAAAGTCACCAGTGTAAAGAACCTTTTCACCATCTGCTTCGCAAAGCAACATATAACTATCAAAAGCAGAATGGTCACAAAGATATGGCGTAACAGTTATATCACCAACTGTGATGCTTTTTTTATGGTTTAAAAATCCTCCTGGTTTGAATGTTTCAATATGCTTGTAATTATCAGAAGCAGAAATAATTTTATAACTATCTTCGCCTATAAATATTGGAATATCTTTATGCACATAATACGCCAAGCCTAAATGGTCACCATGATAATGCGAAATAAAAACCGCATCGTATCCTGCAAAATCAAATAAGCCGTCAATATCTGGCAATTCTTGATTTTTGTCATCATCAAGTTCAAGACCTACATCTAATAATATTTTTGTTGTTCCAGTTGAAACCTCTATTATATTGCCACCTATTTGATTTTGCCCTCTGTGAATTTGTATGTTCATTGTTACTCTGCCTTACTTAAATCTATTACTGAATCATTACTATCCATATATAAAACCTTGAACGGATAAGTAACTTCCATCAAGTTAACCTCATTTTTCATTGTTTCACTCTTGACATTAAAATCAGCAAGAAGAAAAAGAATTTCAGTTTTCGATTTATCAATTTTCTCTATCGGATTATCCAATAATCCTAATTCATATTTTGCTTTTACAATTTTTTCAACTGATTCTACAAGTTCATCATATAAATCTTTAGTATCGAGCAAATCACAAATATCCTTGTAATGTTCACTGATACCTGCATTACCAGATATTGCACCTGTTCCATATTTATTTTCAACTATAATTAGCTTATCACCTTCTACCATAAGCATATCAAGTCGAATATTTAATTTTAATCCTGTTTTCTTTGATTTTGGTGGTGCATACTCAATATCAATAACACTTTTGTTATTGGCAAGTAATTTGTGTTGGTAGATTCTTTCTTTTTTAGGATGAGTTTCAAGCCAGTTATCCATTTCTTTCATCATAAGTTCAAAATTATTCATATAATCCTGAACCGAATTACTATCTAACGAATTAAGCAGATCGAAGTTTTTGTCATCGCCTTTATTCAAGCAATACTTTGCATCGAAATAAAAAGTGTAACCATTTTGTTTTTGGGTTATCCTTAAAAGATTACCACCCATATAATAAATGTTTATGTAACCCTCTCTTATAGCAAGGCAAAGCTTATCACTTTTTTCTTTCACCTGATTCAAAAAATATGACAAACAACCATTTTTCAAATCACTTATAAATCGTTCGTTTATCTCTCGCATTGTTACCACTCCACAAACACAAACTCTTACAACACACTTTTAATTCTACTGATTGCTTCTTCTAATACAGGAGTAGGGCAAGCAATGTTCATTCTCATAAAGCCTTCACCACATTCACCAAAGGTAGCGCCATTATGAAGCCACACGCCAGCTTTTTTAAGGAATAATTCACTAAGTTCTTCTCCTGAAAGGTTTAACTTTCTGCAATCGAGCCACGCTAAATATGTCCCATCCATCTCGAGTGCCGTTATTTTGTAGTCTTCCGGGAAAGCTTCTCTTAAAACTTTTGCATTTCTCTTTAAATATTTAAGCATTCCTTCGAGCCATTCTTCTGAATCTTTATAAGCTGCTTTTACAGCTTCTATTGACATAATATTAAGGTGATGGTAACAAGTAGCAGTACGTTCTTTTAATATTTTTTCTCGTATTTTTTCATCTGAAATAACAATATTTGAAGCCTGAAGCCCTGCAATATTAAACGTTTTTGATGGTGCAATGCAAGTTACTGTTTTCATTTTAACTTCTTCTGAAAGTGCAGAAATTGGTGTATGCTTACTGCCCTCAAAAATAAAGTCTGAATGTATTTCGTCTGAAATTATATAAACGTTATGCTTTAGGCATATTTCTGCAATTTTCTCTAACTCTTCTTTTTCCCACACTCTTGCTACTGGGTTGTGTGGTGAACAGAATAAAAATACTTTTACGTTTTCTTTTATTATTTTTTCTTCAAAATCATTAAAATCGATTTCATATCTGCCATTATTTAAAACAAGCTCATTTACAACTAATTTACGATTATTATTTATAACAACATTACTGAAAGGATAATAAACAGGCTGACAAATTAAAACTGCATCATTTTCTTTTGTGAGCGCACGAATAGCCATAGTAACGCCAAACATAACACCTGGCATTGTTAAAAGTTCTTCTTTTTCAATCTTCCAACCCATTCTGCGATTATACCAATCAATCACGAGATTTTTATATTCATCGTCAATTTCGCCATAGCCATAAATACCGTGGTCAGCAGTTCTTTTTAAAGCCTCGGTAATTGCTGGTGCAGATAAAAAATCCATATCAGCAATCCACATTGGAATTACTGGCATTTTTTCGGCTTCTGGCAAATCAGTATATTTTATTGCACTTGTGTTGGTTCTGTCGTGAATTTCATCAAAAAAAGAAAAATCAAACATTTTAAAACTCCTTATATCAAAATACAAACATAAATCTGCCACCTGGGGCAACATCACCATTTTTATAGAAATCAAGAATATCGCCATCAACCTGCATATTATCAGATAATTTAAAATTAAAATTAATTTCTTCTTCGGTATCAAGGTCTAATGCAGAACGTGGAATTTCGATATACATAATATTTTTATCTAATCTATATTTGCCCACTCCTGTTTTTTCAAAATTCCAATCACCTGTTGATTTTTCAACAATCACTTCATTTTCAGTTGCGTTTTCCCTGTTTATTACGTATTCAAAGCCTTCCCACGAAGGAAGTTTGCCACTACCATCTGTATCAATAAATACTCGCATCCAAGCGTTATCTTTGTAAGAAGTAACATTATCTACAGTTTCTATACGGAAATAAATTTTAGTATCATCATAAGTAACTTTAACATTTTTAAAATCATTACGCATAGTATTGTTTTCGTAATGAGTCCCTTCCCAGCTATCTGCATTACGCTTTCTTGTGCTGTTTACGTAGTGCTTATATTCATTAGCAACACTATCCCATTGAGAATCGTTACCTAAAATGTCTATTGTAGTACCGCCTGTCTTTTTGATTGAGTTCTCATCCATTCCCTTAAAACGTCTTATATTAGAAACAAGCTGATAATAATAGTGATCCTTTAAAATACTATTTGCAGGCTCAATATCACGACTGTATTCATCGCTGAACTGGTCTGGAAAAGCATTCTCAGTTCCCTGCCACTCACTCCATCTGCCAGCTAACCATTCATTCCAGCCTGTAACAAATATGAACTCAGGATCGCATTCAATAGCATAATCCCATTGTTGCTGGAAGTTAAGACCATAAAGGAGTGAATTTTCGGTTGAAGAATCAACTGTAATTATTTCATCGCCCTTTTTATATGAATATGAATAACCATCTTTTGTAAAGCTTCTACCCTGTACATTTTTGCCTGAATTCATAGCAACCAACTCTCCATCAGCAGCATTTTGTGCAACTGAAACGCACATCTGCTCAATTCCATCAAAAAGAGTTTTGCCGAATTTTGCTTGCGGATAATCGCTACACCAACCCCATTTTTCTTCACTCATGAATTTATCATCAGTAAAATATGCTGGTTCATTCTCACGAAACGCGAAGAAATCAAGAATTTCTTTTTCATCGACTTTAGAGCTATCCAAAGAACCTTTGTGTGCCATAATCAAAGGTTTATTGTCCCATATAAACCATAAATCTTTATATCTACTTTTTGAGTAAATGTTATTATAAAGATTGTGTAGAGAGATGTTTGCATCTTCGCTGTCTGAAAACGGCAACATAAAAGCAATTTGTGGCACATTTACACCTTCTTCTGTTGCTTCGCTGAAAACTTTGAAAAGTGTTTCGTAACCATTATTCCATGTTTCAGAACCATTTGTGCAGTCAAAAATAATGACATCTACGCCCGCATCAGCAATCATCTCGGCGTGTTTTCTTACAACATATTCATCTAAATTGCTGTAATAGCCAAAAAGTGGCTCATTCCAGTAATATGGCACACCGTCGCCACCATCCGTCCATATAGGATGGTCAAAATCTCGTACCGCCTCAGGATTTAAAAGTAATAACTCGCTCGCATTCCTTGCAGGTCGGTTCTGAGCATGGTGGTAGTGCCACGTCCAATAAAACATACCCACAAACTTTTCTTGCTTTTTACCACCCACTTCTTCATAGGTGGGTAAGGTTCTACCAAGTCCGTCAACAGCAGTCCACGTATCAGGCTTTACTTCGCCATAAATGTTAGTGTTTACATTATCAATACCATTACCCCATATATCCTTTTTATAAACTACCAGAAGTGTAACTGCAGTAATCACAAACACTACACAAACAATAGGAATTATTATTTTGAAATATTTTTTCATAAAAAACCTCCTATTAAAGTTATATATATTTTAGCACAACTAAACGAATTAAAACAATATATAAATCATCTTAAAAAGAAGCATAAGTTTTGTTATTCTTTACCTAATTTATTGAAAAGATTTTCAATATATGTTAATATAATTCACGGTGATACAGAATGAAAACATTTTTATTACAAGGCGACTCAATTACAGATGCTAACAGAGATGATGAAAACATTGATAACTTCGGCTTAGGCTGTGGCTATGCTTTTCTTTTAGCTTCTGATATTGAAAGAAACAACAAAGGTAAAATTAAATTTATAAACCGTGGCAAAAGCGGTGACAGAATTACCGACGTTTACGCAAGAATAAAAGAAGACATAATCAATTTAAAACCTGATTATATGTCAATTCTTATTGGTGTTAACGATGTTTCTCACGAGCTTACTCAAGGCTGTGGGGTTACACCAGAAAAATTCAGTAAAATTTATAGTATGCTCATTGAAGAAATTAAAGAAGCCTTACCAGAAATTAAAATTATAATTTTAGAACCATTCGTTTTAAAAGGAACTGCCACTACTAAATTATGGGAGCAATTCAATTGCGAAGTAAGAAAGCTTGCAGAAGTTTCAAAACAGGTTGCTGAACAATTCTCTCTCAGATTTGTACCACTCCAGGCAGAATTTGACAAAGCTTCTTCTGATGGTG
>SVOI01000066.1 GCA_015066465.1 Oscillospiraceae bacterium | reverse complement strand
ATGATGTGGAAAATGGCAGAATGTTACGAGAGTGATGGAAACATAGAAAAAGCCATTGATGAAACTGAAAAAGCATTAAATCTTGTAATTGTCATACAAAACCCAAAATTTGACTCTTATATTGAATATTTCAGCAGTCAGATAGAACGCCTGAAAGCTAAACTCTAAATAATATTTTAGAAAAAATATAATAAAATAAATCTCCGGGTAGCACCAAACTACCCGGAGATTTTGTTTTTAGTAATTATTTTCTACTGCAGTGCCCACTGCTTTAAGAAGTGAATCTTCGTGAGTTGATGGCAAATCGCAGTTATAGTGCCATATCATTACACCACCGAAGCCATTATTTATAGCATACTCTGTTTTCTGTTCTATAACTTCCGGTGTATTGAACCAAAAATCCTTATCAGTATCATTACAGTGATACCAGCCGTTTTCATCTATTTTTTCATAATAACCATTATAACCATACCAGTAGCCTGACATATCGGTAGGTCTTGAGTAAAAAGGAAGACCTACATTTACTTTTTCTTGTGGTATTCCGTGAAGTCCTACTGTATTAACAAGCTTAACAGTTTCTTCGTAAGTTGCGTGCTTACCTTCTTCATCGTTAAAGTCATAAACCATAAGTTCAAAAGTATCAACCGCTTCTATAGCAGATAAACTGAATTTTATATTCCAATCACTACAAGCAACACCCAACGTATAATCCCCTAACTTTTCATTAAGAGAAACTAAAAATTTGTTATATTCTTTCCACGCCTTTTTTGAAAGTGGATATTCATAATCAAAATGCACACCATCAAAGTTATATTCATCTAAAACTTTAATTATATTATCTTCTAAAACACCACTTGCAAAAGCCTTATTATACTCATCACTTTGTGCTTCCATCTGCTCTTCCCACACATCTGACTCAGTATGCCACTCTGGACCCAAAAGATTAAGAGTTATATTAATATTTCTTTCGCCGATTGCTTTACGTATATTTTTAAGAGCTGTTTCCAGCTTAACTTTATCATAAACTATATTACCCTCATTATCAAAAGAAGCACACTCAAAAAGAATAACATCTGTAACGATATCAAAATCTTCACTATAAAGACTGTTTTCTTCCTGAATATAGTCACCCCTTATGTAAGTTGTAACTTTAAAGTTTTCTACTTGTTTTTCTTTACTACCTATATCAAAACCTAAAAATGATGTTACTATAGTTGCAAGTGAAGTAAAAAAAGCAACAACGCTCATAAAAAATGCAGACATAAAAATTTCTCCTTTGTTTTTTACTATATCTATATTTACAAAAACACGGGCATTTGTCAAGTTTATTTGAAAAAATGTTGTGTTTATGATATACTCAATTTCAGGAGATGATATTATGAAAGAACACAAATTAAACTGGAGATTTTGGTTTATTGTCATTTTGTTTGGTGGAATTCAACCCTTAGGGTATAAAGCTGTATATATGCTATATACCAACCAAATTTTTGACGAAAATAACCAACCACTTAGCAAAGGATTTTCACTTTTTTTATGCAGCGCTATTAGCTTGGTTCTTTTTACTTATCTTCTAACAGTTATAAATCTGCTTAGAATATTTGCAAAAAATAAAGGTTCCGCTTTTTCGCTTACTGAAAAAGGCATTGAAAATAGTTTTGTTATTATCAATCTTTTTGCAATTCTTTTAGCAATCCCTATAAAATGCATTCCCTGGAATTCTATTAAAACTCTTATCAAAACAGATGATTGCATCTTAATAAGACTTAAACTCAAACATTGCAAGACTTCTTTTTTAGGAAAAATTATATTATTTATTTTAGGTTATTCTTTTTGCAAGGGATTTGTTAAACCTTATATCGAATACAACGATATTGAACCATATATCAACAAATTTTCAAAAGATATTAAAATAATTAAAGACGATGACAATTCTGATTTGGAGATGAACAACAAATGAACATCTTAATTATTAACGGTAGTCCTAAGGGGCAGAACAGCATTACTTTGCAAACAACAAATTATTTAAAAATTTTACACCCTGAACACGAGTTTACTGTGCTTGATGCAGGGCAAAAAATAAAAGCTTTAGAAAAAGATTTCAGTAAAGCAATCGAAGAAGTTAAAAAGGCTGATTTACTTGTTTTTTCTTACCCTGTTTACACATTTATTGCTCCTTGTCAGCTTCACAGATTTATTGAACTTTTAAAGGATGCAAAATTAGATTTAAGTGGAAAATTTGCAACACAATTTACTACCTCAAAGCATTTTTATGATATTACTGCACACCGCTACATAAAAGACAACTGCTTTGATTTAGGCTTAAGATATATTAACGGGCTTTCTGCTGATATGGATGATTTATCTACTGAGCAAGGTCAAAAGGAAGCAGAAGAATTCTTCGACTACGTTATGTTCAATATCCAGAATAACATTTATGAAAAAGAAATTAAAATAACTTCTCGTGCTACACTCACAAATACAGAAGTAATTGAATGTGCAGACGAAAAGCAAGGCGATGTTGTTATTGTTACAGACTGTGACGAAAATGACGAAGCTCTTAAAAATATGATTGCACGTTTCAGAGCAAAATGCACTAAAAAGACACGAATTGTAAACATTAAAGATTATCCTTTTAAAGGTGGTTGCCTTGGTTGCTTTAACTGCGCAGTTTCTGGCAAATGCGTTTACAAAGATAATTTTGATGAATTTTTGAGAAATGATATTCAAAAAGCAGAAGCAATTATTTATGCTTTTACAATCAAAGACCACTCAATGGGTGCTCGCTTTAAAATGTATGATGATAGGCAATTCTGCAACGGTCACAGAACTGTTACAATAGGTATGCCAATCGGTTACCTTATAAATGGTCATTTAAGTGTTGAAGAAAACTTAAGAACAATTATTGAAGCAAGAGCAGAGGTTGGTCACAACTTCCTTTGTGGAGTTGCTTCAAACGAAGAAGATGCTAATGAGAGCATTGATAATTTAGCAAAAAAATTAGATTACGCTTTAGAAAAGAAAATTCTTTTACCACAGAATTTCTATGGAATCGGTGGTATGAAAGTATTCAGAGATTTAATCTGGATTATGCAAGGTATGATGAAAGCAGACCACAAATTCTATAAATCTCATAACCAGTATGACTTCCCGCAAAAACAATGGAAGCGTATGCTTTTAATGTATTTAGTAGGTGGTATGCTTTCTTCAGAAAAGATGAAATCTAAAATGGGTGACAAAATGAACGAAGGAATGTTAATGCCATACCAGAAAGCACTTGAGAGTGCAAAGAAAAGAATGAATAAATAATTTTTGGGACTGATTAAAATGTTAAAACATTCTAATCAGTCCCTTTGTTTTATTCTGTTGTTTCTTCCTTTACTTCTACAAGCTCTGGGGCTGTTATATATGTAGGTTGCTCTACAATAAAATCATTATTGTTGATTTCGTTTTTGTAACTTTTATAAAGCCATAAGCCCATAAATAAATATGACAAACTACTAATAGCACCACCAAAACCTATAGTTATAACTGTCATAACTATTTCGTTTGTTAAGCCGAATTTAAGATAATCCGTAACATTTTCTATTAAATCAAAAAAAGACATTAATACATTTAGTACGTACGGAACGAACCACAAGCCCTTAGTTGTACTTATATAACCTTTAAATTTCGGTAAGCAATTAGTCATAAACAACCAAACAATAACCACTAAAGAAAATACGTTTAAAAATATATTTACGCTGAATCCCGACACCAAAACTATACATCTTGCTATGTAAAACACTAACCACAACGATGTAATCACAACAAACGATGCATTCTTTTTACGAATGAATAGTGCTATAGAAAGTGCTAAAGAAATGAGACTGTCAACAGCTAAAACTATCAATCCTTTTAACATAAGTTCATTCGTTAAATCTGAACCTGTAATTATATTCATTGAGATTATGCTTGGCAGGGCAGTTAATGCAGGAATAAAGAAAAATAACCCTGCAAGAATCGCAAACTTTTTCGACTTATCTTTTTTCATAATAATTCACCCTTTTTTACAAACTATAAACTATATTGCAACCATTAATTTTCGTTTGATTTGCCTACTCCAACACTCTTTTTCTCAACAATAAGCAATAATATAGTTAAGACTAACGGAATCATCCACTTCACCCAAGAAATGGATACTTGTATTTCGAGGGGCAACAACCTGTTTGATAACCCACTATAAAAAAACATCTCATATCCTACATACAATATCACCGATGCTATTGCAGCAACCTTTAACTTTGTGTTTTTTTGAATAAAACTGTAAATTGACCAAAGTAAAAATGTAACATATGATAATGCAGTACAAATAAATATAAGTAAAAAACCTACCGAATCACTATATCCAATAACAGCAAGGTCTATATACATCAAAAGAACATATCCGCAAACGATACAATTTATTATTGATAAAACACGTAATGCTTTTTTCATAACAATTCACCTTTCCCTTTTATTTATTAAATTTTCTCCAATTTTCAAAATTCAAATTATACAATTCATTAAAAGGTACAACCTTTTTTGATGCAGTGTTTATATTACACTCATTTGCCCATAAAAATGGATAAATTAACATTACTTCTTCAAATGGAATTGTTTTGCAGTCCTGCTCCCAACTATCCCAACGCATATTGCTATAAAATCCATCTGTGTCACCTGTTAACGCCCATTTTATAAACCCTGTATATGAAACGTCTAACGTTTCCCATTCTAATGTATCTGGTGCGAAGTACCAGACTGCATTTTGTGCTTCTTCAAATCGTTCTAAATTCAAAGCAAATAATCCACCAACTACATCAAAAGCCACAACTAACATTCCGTCAGTTACTTCTGTTTTATCTTTATTATATTCTAAAATTTCCTGACCTAAAATTCTTACCCAATTATCAACTATAATACCTGAAGTTTTAGAAACAATAACACCTAACAAAGATTCAGGATTAAATCCTAATTCAGAAGCTTCATCTTTTGATACACCTTTTAAATCTCGGACTTCTACTTTTTTAGATGTTTGCTCAATAATCCCATTCAATTGACTCCATAAATTATTCTCTGCCATAATAATCTCTCCCTTTAAAATATAGAAATCATAAAATTTCTATTAATTTAATAATATCATAGAAAATACTATTAATCAAGATGTAACAAAAACAACGATAAGTTACACACTTATCGTTGTTTTTGTTTGTATTGGCATTTTATATATAAGGCGAATATAATGAATAACCATAAATTCAGTATATAACGCCATTATTTTAAAAATTATAATGCATCTATATATCTGCAAGCAGCAAGGGCTGCTGAAGCCCCATCTGCAGTTGCAGTTGTAATCTGACGAATACTCTTTTTACGGCAATCACCTGCAACGTAAATACCTTCTGTTTTTGTAAGACAAGCTTCATCAGAATCAAAGTAGCCATTACTGTCGAGTGCAACCATATCTGCAAATTCACTGTTAGCTGGCTCAAGACCAATAGCAACAAAAAGACCATTTAAAGAAACATCTTTCTCGCTACCATTTGTATGCTTTAAAGTAACGCCTGTTAATTCGTCGTCACCCTTTAAGTCACTTACAACAACATCTGTCATAAACTCAACGTTAGATTTGGTTTCGAGAATTTCAACAAGCTTCTTTTCACCTGTCATATATGAAAGATTCTGGAAAACATAAACCTTTTCACAGATATCTGAAAGAAGAACTGCCTCTTGTAATGCAGAGTTACCGCCACCTACAACACCGACTGTCTGTCCGTTGTAAAATGCACCGTCACAAACTGCACAGTAAGAAACACCTTTACCGGTAAGTTCATTTTCTCTCTCTAAACCTAACTGTCTGTGTTTAACGCCGACTGCAATAATTACCGCCTTTGCTTCGTACTTCTTGTCACCAGCAAAAACTAATTTTCTGTTTCCTTCATTTATAATGCCGGTAACCTTTTCCATTTCAACTTCAGCACCCATAGCTAAAACCTGGTCAAGAAGCTTATCTGCAAATTCGTTACCTGTCATTTCTGGAATACCAGGGTAATTTTCGATTTTTGGTGAAAATGTTACCTGACCGCCGAATGTACTTTTTTCTATAACAAGAACGCTTTTACCCGCTCTTAATGCATAAAGTGCAGCAGTAAGACCCGCAGGACCTGCACCAATTATGATAATATCCTTCATTATAAAATCACCTTTAAAATTTCGGTGTCTGCAACTTTAACAGTCACAGACACCTGTTAAAAATTTATGGGTTTTAAATTTAATTACATATTTTCAATGAACTCTTTAACTGCTGGTAAATCAGAAATAACTGTTGCTTCGTCACCATTGTAAATTACGAGTGATGGTGCTTGTTTTAAGCCGAGTTTCTTAGCAAGTTCAACATTATCTTCTACAAAGAGTTTTTCATAAGAAATACCCTTCTGGTCAAGAAGCTGAGCAGCAATTTTACATTTAGGGCAAGTTTTTGTTGCGAAAAGTGTAAATGTTGCATCTGCTACTGCAACAGCAGTTTTTGTTTCTTTTTCAGGACAGCAGTGAGCGTGGTCAACTGTTCTTTCTGCTTTTTCATAGCTTGAGTGAATAATATCGTAAACTCTTCTATCCTTAAACTCTTGTGCTTTACCATCATTAAAGTTCTGAACAGGGCGGTAATAACCAGTAATACGGCTATAAACTTCTGTTGCTTCACCACAATCAGGGCAAGTGTAAACTTCACCTTGAATGTAACCATGGTTACAGCATACTGTATATGTTGGTGAAATTGAGTAGTATGGAAGTCTGTAGTTATCTGCAATTTTCTTAACAAGATTTGCAGCAGCTTTCCAATCAGGAAGTTTTTCACCTAAGAATGCATGGAATACTGTACCTGATGTGTAAAGTGTGTGGAGTTCATCCTGTGCATCAAGTGCTTCAAAGATATCTGCTGTGTAGCCAACAGGTAAGTGTGAAGAGTTTGTGTAGTAAGGTGTACCATTTTCGTTTGCAGTAATAATTGCAGGATATTTTTCCTTATCGTGCTTTGCAAAACGATATGTTGTACTTTCAGCTGGTGTAGCTTCAAGGTTATAAAGGTCGCCGTATTCTTCCTGATAGTCAGAAAGTCTTTCTCTCATGTGATTGAGAACATCTTTTGCAAATTCTTGTGTTTCTTTATGAGTCATATCCTTACGGAGCCATTTAGCGTTAAGACCAACTTCGTTCATACCAATAAGACCAATTGTTGAGAAGTGGTTTGTAAATGTACCAAGGTAACGTTTTGTATATGGGTAAAGACCTTCATCAAGAAGCTTTGTAATAATGCCTCTCTTAACCTTAAGAGAACGAGCTGAAATATCCATAAGCTTATCAAGTCTCTTATAGAAATCTTCAACGTTTTCAGCGAGATAAGCAATTCTTGGTAAGTTGATTGTTACAACACCAATAGAACCTGTGCTTTCACCACTACCGAAGAAACCACCACTCTTTTTACGAAGTTCACGAAGGTCAAGTCGAAGTCTACAGCACATTGAACGAACGTCACTTGGCTCCATATCTGAGTTAACGTAGTTTGAGAAGTATGGTGTACCATATTTTGCAGTCATTTCGAAGAGAAGCTTGTTGTTCTCTGTTTCTGACCAGTCAAAATCACGAGTAATTGAGTATGTTGGAATTGGATACTGGAAGCCACGACCGTGAGCATCGCCTTCAATCATAATTTCGATGAATGCTTTGTTAACCATATCCATTTCTTTTTTACAATCACCATAGGTGAAATCCATCTCTTTACCACCTACAATTGCAGGCATATCTTTAAGGTCAGCAGGAACTGTCCAGTCTAAAGTGATGTTTGAGAATGGAGCCTGTGTACCCCAACGAGATGGTGTATTAACACCAAAAATAAATGATTCAATGCATTTTTTTACACCTTTGTAATCGAGGTTATCCACTTTAACAAATGGAGCTAAATATGTGTCAAATGATGAGAAAGCCTGAGCACCAGCCCACTCATTCTGCATAATACCTAAGAAATTAACCATCTGGTTGCAGAGAGTTGCAAGGTGACTTGCTGGTGCTGAAGTGATTTTACCAGGAACACCGCCTAAGCCTTCTTTAATAAGTTGTTTAAGTGACCAACCTGCACAGTAACCTGTGAGCATTGAAAGGTCGTGAATGTGAACATCGCCTGAACGGTGAGCGTTTGCGATTTCTTCATCATAAATTTCTGAAAGCCAGTAGTTAGCAGTAATTGCGCCTGAGTTTGAAAGAATAAGACCACCAACAGAATAAGTAACTGTTGAGTTTTCTTTAACACGCCAGTCTGTAACCTTAACGTAGCTGTCAACCAAATCTTTATAGTCAAGAATTGTTGATTTCATATTACGGATTTTTTCACGTTGTTTTCTGTAAAGGATGTATGCTTTTGCTACATCTGCATAACCAGCCTGAACAAGAACTGATTCAACGCTATCCTGAACATCTTCAACAGCAACAAGATTGTTACTGATTTTTGGTTCAAAGTTTGCTGTAACCTTTAAAGCAAGAAAATCAATGATATTATCATTGTATTGTTTTTCACATGCTTCAAATGCTTTTTTAATTGCGTCTGCGATTTTGATTATATCAAAACCTGAAACCTTACCATCTCTTTTGATAACTTGATACATTATTTCTTTCTCCTTAAAATTATATTTCTTTTCGTTTTTCGTTAGCATATAGGATAATAACAGATATATTTCGTGTTGTCAATAGAAAAATCACAATATATTGTGGTTAAAATCAACTTTTTTTAGGTCAAAATCACAAGATATTG
>SVOI01000011.1 GCA_015066465.1 Oscillospiraceae bacterium | reverse complement strand
TCTGTTGCTTCGTCAAGGATACCACGGATTTTAGCGTTGATTGTATCACGAGAAGTAAGTGTGTGGTCGAGTTCGAGTTCACCAATGATGTTACGAAGTGTAGTTGCTGTTAAGTTTTCAATAGCAGCAATTGGATACTCAACACCATAAGTGAAAAGTTTTGGGTCAGTAATTTGGAAGAACACAACTGTGTCAATCTGCATTGTAACGTTATCTTTTGTAATAACAGGCTGTGGTGGGAAGTCAACAACTTGTTCTTTTAAAGAAACGATTTTTGCAACCTTTTCAATGAAAGGGATTTTGATGTGTAAACCAGTTTCCCAAGTAGCGTGGAATGTACCAAGACGTTCAACAACATAAGCTTTTGATTGTGGTACAATTTTGATGTTTGCAACGATGAGTAAAATAGCGAGTACTAAAAGTACAAGAATAGCAATAATAGCTTCCATAACAAATTTCTCCTTTTAATTTTTTGGTTTTACTATAAGTTTAACTCCCTCAATACGCTCAACTACAATAGTTGTATTTTCAGGAATTTCAACTTCATCACTAAAGGACCTTGCAGTCCATACGGAACCACGTACTTTAACAGTTCCTTTTGCATTGAGATTCGAAATTGCTTCTGTAACAACACCCTCTGCATTTATGTACATATCTGCATTGGTTGCCTGTTTTCTTGTTCTTGTATATTTTTTTGCAATAGGTCTTAAAGCCACAAGAACAATTAAAGAAACAACAACGAAGATTACAACCTGAATCATTGGATTTTCTGTAAAGAAAGTCGAAATGAAAGCAACAAGAGCACCCGCTGCAAACCAGATTGTAAGTAGATTTGCGGTAAGAGCTTCAACAATTACGAAAAACGCTAAAAGTCCGAGCCAAACCCAAACCATCATAAAAATCACTCCTTTATAAAAAATTATAATTCCCAATTTATTTCATTGAAATAATTATACACTTTTCTTTGCAATTTTTCAAGATTTTTTGTTAATTTCATTAACCTTTCATCTTTCTGTTTCTTTCTTCACAAACCTGAGCCCAGGTTGGCATTGAGTTTAAAATATCTGAAAGATTACTAAGTTCTTTTGGAACGTCTATTTTTTGCGGGCAGTTTTGTGCACACAAGCCACAACCTATACACGCTGTTGACTGTTTTTCTTCTGGTAAAGCGTCAATTCTTATTCTTGTTGCTACTGCCTTTTGAATTTTTAATTCGTTATAAATAGAAAGCATAAACGGAATATTTAATTCTTTAGGACAATCCTTAAGACAATAACCACAACCAGTACAAGGAACAGAATCTTTTAAAGATTCTGCAACTTCTAAAAGTGCATTTATTTCAGTTTCATTTAACGGCTTATCGTTTTTGAAAATCTCAATATTTTCTTTCACCTGAGAAAACTCTGACATACCACTTAAAATCATTCTTACGTTTGGTAGGTTGAGAAGAAAACGGAACGCCCATTCTACTGGTGTTACGCCTTCCCTTAAAGCGTTTAATTTACGGGTTGCTTCTTCAGGTAAAGAGGCTAATTTACCACCACGTAATGGCTCCATAATATAAACTGGTATATTTCTTTCAGTTAATAAATCATATTTTTCTTTACCATCCTGTAAAGTCCAGTCAAGGTAATTAAGCTGAATCTGGCAAAACTCCATAGCGTCGCCACAATAATCTAAAAACTCTTTTAAAAGCTCAACGCTACAATGGCAAGAAAAACCAAGATGTTTGATTTTGCCGAGTTCTTTTTGCTTTTTAAAATACTCTAATATACCCCATTTTTCATCTTTATAAACCTTTATTGAATTCTCGTTTACATTATGAAGTAAATAGTAATCAAAGTAATCCACCTGACATCTTTCTAATTGCTCAAGAAAGATAGGTTCTGGGTAATAAGTGTCTGCAATTTGATGACCGGGATATTTATTTGCAATCATAAAACTTTCTCGTGGGTATTTCTTTAAAACATCCCCTAAGACTGTTTCTGATTTACCTGAATGATAAACGTAAGCAGTATCAAAATAATTTACGCCGTTTTTTAAAGCGTAATCTATCATTTTTTCAGTTTCTTCGTAATTCACACTTTCATCTGAATTAGTTGGAAAGCGCATACAACCAAAGCCAAATTTTTTAATGGTTTCCATTATTTATCACCTACATACATTTTATTTAAAGCTTTAACTCGTTCTCTTATTTCAACACGAACTATTTCTGGTTCTAATACCTCTACCCTGTTGCTGTATTTCAGTGCCCAGTTAACAATTTCACTCGGTGAACAATTAACTGTTACTGTTTCACCATCTTTTTTACTGTTATTAACAGTAAAATGAGAACCGAACGTGTCATAAAGAAACGTGTATGAATATTTATCGCTACGTGAAATATCGTCAACACGTGGTAATTCTAAAACTCTCAACTTGATTTCAATTGGTTCATCGCTTGACATATTAAGGTGTGAATAATAGAAATCGTCTGACCATTTTTGTGGTAAGCCGTGAACGTCTTTTTTATTTGTTATTTTTTCATTTTCTTTGTTTGAAGAGTCAGAATAAGCTCTTACTTCTGACATTAAGTCAACACGCCACAATGACATAACTTTTTTGTAGTTTTTGCCCATAAAGCTATCTTTACAGGCAACCACATAATATTTACCATTATTTACAACAAGGTAATAAGGGCTTATTATTTCTTTAGAAAGACTCTGACGTTCTAATTTACCCTCACTATCAATTCCGTTATAATAAAACGTTACTCTAACATTGTTTTCAATAGCATTTTCAATGGTTTTAATATTTTTACGATAATAGTCATCATCTACAATTTTTTCTGGTTCAATTTTTGAAACAGCTGAAGCTTTTTCTTCATAATAAATTGTGCCTAACTCTTCTTTGATTTTCTTAACTAATTTTTTAGCCGTTCTTTCATCAAGAGAGCCTGAAAGAGTTATAGCTTCAATAATTTTATCTAATTCCTCATAAGAAAAAGCCTGATTATAATAAAGGTTTCTTATTGGCAGTTTATCTATAGAGGTATATTCAACAGGGGTTTTTGACTTTTTAGAGCCGTGAACAGAAGAAAATGCATCAAAAACTATTCTCCAGTCTTTTTCTTTTAACAATTCACCATTATCAGAATTAAGTGCTAATGCAATCTGGTTAATGTAGCTGTTAGAAGTTTCTTTTGCACCAAGATACTGAGAAACTGTTTCATCCTTTCGCATAGCTGCCTGAGTAGTAGGATGGTCTTTATCAGTATTCCTTTTTAAATACTCTGTTATTTTGTAACAGCTTTCAAATATAGGAATCTGCTTTCTTTCTGCCATAAAATCACCTTTAAAATTTATAATTTATATTATTGTAACACATTATTATATAAAATTAAAGGTTTTTTATTGATTTCAGGCGGTTTTTTTCGACCTTTTTTTAAAAACATGACCCGGTTACTTTACTAACCGAGTCCTGTTTGATTTAAATTATAAATATTCTGCAATATCGTAAATAAGTTTTTCGGTTTTTTCCCAACCAAGACATGGGTCTGTGATTGATTTACCATAAATATTTTCGCCTATTTTTTGTGCGCCGTCTTCAATATAGCTTTCAATCATCAAGCCTTTAACGAGCTTTTTGATGTCATTATTGTGTGCCATACTGTAAAGAACGTCTTTTGTAATTCTTATTTGCTCAAGATATTTTTTACCAGAGTTTGCATGGTTTACGTCAATAATTGCAGCAGGATTTGTAAGACCAGAAGCCGCATATAAATCGCTTAATTTCTGTAAATCTTCATAGTGATAGTTAGAAATTGAGTGACCATCTCTGTCAACAAATCCACGCATAATAGCGTGTGCATAAGGGTTGCCGTCACTTGTTACTTCCCAACCACGATAAATGAATGTATGCTTGTGCTGAGCTGCTGTAATTGCATTCATCATAATTGATAAATCACCACTTGTAGGGTTTTTCATACCAACCGGCACTTCAAGACCACTTGCAGCAAGACGGTGTTGTTGATTTTCAACACTTCTTGCACCAATAGCAACGTAAGAAAGAACATCTGAAAGATAACGGTAGTTATCTGGGTAGAGCATTTCATCTGCACAAGAGAAGCCTGTTTCTTTTAATGCTGACATATGTATATCACGAATTGCAACAATACCCTCATACATATCTGGCTCTTTGTCTGGATTTGGCTGGTGAACCATACCTTTGTAGCCGTCGCCTGTTGTTCTTGGCTTATTTGTGTAAATTCTTGGAATAATAAAGATTTTATCTTTTACCTTTTCCTGAACCTCACGAAGTCTGTGAATGTAATCTAATACTGCATCTTTATAGTCAGCAGAGCAAGGACCAATTACGAGAAGGAATTTATCTGACTCGCCAGAAAAAACCTTTTTAATTTCTTCGTCATTTTTAGCCTTTTGTTCTGCCATTTCTTTTGTTAAAGGAAATCTTTCCTTTACTTCTTGTGGGATTGGTAATTTCCCTTTGAAATTCATACTCATTTTTTAAACACTTCCATCATTTTAATTTAATTTTTATACCAAGTTTCTCGCAATCCTCAAAAAATAACGGGTAACTTTTATTAACACATTCTGCATTTTCTACAACACCACCGAAAGCACTTGAAATTACTGTAAGTGACATAGCAATTCTGTGGTCGTTATTACCACAAAGATTTTCGGTTGGCGTTTTTAAATCTGCTTTTTTTATTATTATTTCATCTTCAAGAACAGTAATATCGGCAGAAAATTTTGAAAGTTCATTTTTCATTACTTCTCCACGGTCACTTTCTTTTATTTTAAGACGACTTGTACCCTTTAAAACAACACCATTTAAAAGTGTAGCCATAGTCATTAAAATCGGTGCTAAATCGGGGCAATCTGTAATATCTAAAACGGGTGTACCCTGCTTTAAGTTTTCAAAATATTCTCTATATATTTTGTCACCTTGTGTACTGTTTATATTTAAGCCACCGACGTTAACGTTACCGCCGATTAAATTGAACGCCTCTAAAAATGCAGAGTTTGACCAATCACCCTCACAATAAAGCTTTGTTGCTTTAAATTTTTGATTACCTTTTATTTTAAACGTTCTGTCATCTGGTCTTTCAATATTAATTCCAAACTCATTTAAAATTTCTAAGGTTAAGTCAATATATGGGGAGCTTTGTAAAGGTGTCGTAAGTTTTATTTCACTATTCTCATTTAAAAGAGGCAAGGTAAATAGAAGTCCTGTTAAAAACTGACTGCTTATATTACCCTTACATTCATAAACGCCACCAGTTAAATTTCCGCCGACAGAAATACTTTTTTCACTTCTTTTTATAAAGCAATTTTTCCTTGGAAATAATTCTTCATAAACTGTTTGTGGTCTTTCTAAAAGCCTTTTGCTACCAGTAAATTCAACTGACTCACTATATAATAATGAAACCGGAATTAAAAATCGTAACGTACTACCACTTTCATTTGCAAAAAGAGAAAGATTTTTTAATTTACTTTTGGGTGGTGCACCTTTAACCCTGAGTGTTGTACCAGAAATGTAAATTTCAGCACCAAGAGCTTCAAGGCATTTTGTAGTTGCTGTTATATCTTCTGACTCAGCTATATTTTCAATAACAGTTTCGCCATCTGAAAGTGCTGCACCGATTAATGCACGATGCATATAGCTTTTAGAAGAACGTGCAACTATTTCACCATTTGCTTTACTTTTATAAATTTCTGCAATCATTATCTTAATTCTCCAAGTAAAGCATCTATTGCTTCTAAATAACCATCTGTGCCGTGACCTGTGATAGTTTTAAAAGCATATTCACGTACAAAGCTTATTTGTCTAAATGCTTCACGCTCTGAAACCTCTGAAATATGCACTTCAACTGTTGGAATTGAAACCGCTTTCAAAGCATCAAGTATTGCAACGCTTGTATGAGTATACGCGGCAGGATTTATTACAATACCATCAAAGTTTTTATATGCTTTCTGGATTTCGTCAATAATATCACCTTCGTGATTTGACTGGAAGCACTTTACCTCTACCCAGTTTTCTTTTGCATATTTCTCTATTTTCTCAACAAGATTTATATATGTTTCTTTGCCATAAATCTCAGGCTCACGTACGCCCAACATATTAATATTTGGTCCATTAATAACAAGGATTTTCATTCTGTCACCTTCATAATCTGGTTTATTACGTCTTCAACTGTACCACTTGCATCTATTTTTATATCAGCAGAAGCTTTATATAAATCATATCTTTCGTTATATCGCTTTTCTAAATCGCTTTTATTTGATGAGAGCGGTCTGTCACTTGTTGTTATAAGCATTTCTAATGGTCTGTCTAAAAAGAACACTTTGCCGTTTTCTTTTAAAAGTTCAATATTCTTTTTATTTAAAACAGCACCGCCACCAGTTGATATTACAGAAGAATTGTTTTTTGAAAGAGTAAAAATTGCTTCTGTTTCAGCATTTCTGAAATATGCTTCACCCTTACTCTCAAAAATATCGGGAATAGTCATATTTTCAGTTTCTGCTACAAGTAAATCACTGTCAAAAAACTCTCTTTTTAATTTTTTAGAAAGAATATTGCCTACTGTAGATTTGCCGGATGACGGCATACCTATTAAGACAATGTTTTCTTTTTTCTTAAAGAGTGTATTGAATACATCCTCTATTTTATCTTTTTCGATTTTTATATCTATAAAATATTCAACTGCAAAAGCCGCCTGTGCTACGAGCATATAAAGACCGCCGACCGCTTTGATATTTCTGTTAAGAGCATCAGAAACGAGTTTTGAGCGAAGAGGGTTATATACTGCATCAACTACACCAGAAAGATTTTTAAACCTTTCAATTTCTACGGCTGATTCATATATATTCGGGTACATACCTACTGGTGTTGTGTTGATAATTACGTCTATCGTATCACTTATATTATAAAGCTCATCGTAAGTAATAAAGCTTTCTTTACTGCTTCTTGATACTTTATAAATCGTTTTTGCACCCAAAGACTTTGACACAGCTTCAGCAGTTTTTGCAGTACCACCACCGCCTAAAATTGCAACAGTTTTATTTTCTACTACAATGCCTGTTCTTTCAATAAGACTTTTCATACCGAAAAAATCTGTATTATAGCCAAAAAGCTTACCAGCTTTATTTACAACTGTATTTACTGCACCAATTTCTTTTGCTTCATCTGCAATAAAATCGAGGAAAGGTATAACAGTTTGTTTATATGGAATTGTAACGTTTATCGCTTTAAAGTTATGCTCAGTCATAAAGACATCAACTTCATCTTTTGCGAGTTCTTTTAACTCATACTGATAATCGGTTAAAGCGTTATGTATTTCTTTAGAAAAGCTATGGGCTAATTTTTCGCCTATGCAACCATATTCCATTACTTTTCACCAAGCCAATCTGTACCGAATTTCTGTGAAAGCAAATCACAAAGAACGAGGGCTGTTACACTATCAACAACAACTCTTGCTCTGTGAACAATGCACGGGTCATGTCTGCCATGAATTTCAGTTTTAATATTTTCGTTTGTTACGAAATTTATTGTATTCTGCTCTTTGCTGATTGTAGGAGTAGGCTTAATGGCACATCTGAATATAACAGGCATTCCATTTGTTATACCACCGTTTATACCACCATTGTTATTAGTTATGGTCCCGACAGTATCTCCATCATAAAAGAATGCATCGTTCATCTCGCTACCGAGCATATCGACACAATTAAAGCCTGCACCAAATTCAACGCCTTTGACTGCAGGAACAGAGAAAAGAGCGTGTGAAAGCATACTTTCAACTGAATCGAACCAAGGCTCACCAATTCCTGCTGGAAGCCCTGTAACAACAGTTTCTAAAACACCGCCGACACTATCATTCTGTGATGCAGCAGCTTCTATTTTTTTAATCATCTCTTCGCCTTTTTTATCATCTAAAACGGCAAAAAGCTTATTGTTTAATTCATTTGTATCTTTAATATAATCACCGAAGTCTGCATCTTCAACATTAGCACATTTTTTAATATGTGTGCCTATTTTAATTCCTTTTTTCTCTAAAGCTGAGATTGCAATAGCACCACTTGCTACTAACCCTGCAGTTATTCTGCCACTGAAGTGACCGCCACCACGATAATCTTCAAAGCCGTTATATTTACTGAATGCTGTGAAATCAGCGTGACCTGGTCTTGCTATACCGTAGTTGTAATCTTTAGATTTTGTGTTTTCGTTAGGAATTACAATGCAAATGGGTGTTCCAGTTGTTTTATTATTAAAAACACCACTTACTATCTCAAATTTATCTGCTTCGTGTCGGGGAGTTGAGATTTTACCATAAGGTCTTCTTAAATCCAACTGATGAGAAATAAAATCTTCGTTTACAGTAATACCAGCTGGCAAACCGTCAATTACAGCACCTATCATATTGCCGTGACTCTCACCGAAAACTGTCAATGCAACACTGTTGCCGAATGTGTTTTTCATTTATTTCTCCCCTTTCAGAATTTTATAAATTTCATTGTATTCTAAAAATTTGAACTCGAATTCGCCTATACTTTTAACTGTAACCACGTTTACACCACTACCAGCACTTTTCTTATCGTGATGTAATGCTTCATAGACTGCTTCAACGTTAAAATCAGTTTCAGTTGGTAAATTGTTTTTAGTAAGAAGATTTTTAATTCTCTCTTTCGCTTCACCACTTGCCATAAACATCATACCAAGTGCTACACATTCACCGTGGTAAAGCTCCTCAAGACCAGTAACTGTTTCAATGGCGTGACCTATTGTATGACCGAAATTGAGAACCTTACGAAGCCCTGTTTCTTTTTCATCCTCTTCAACCACTTGTTTTTTTATAAGAAGTGATTTTTCGATTACTGTATCAATTATATCTTCTGCATTGTTTTCTTCTAACAATTTAAAAAGTTCAGAGTCTGAAGTTGCAGCCATTTTAATACTTTCACAAAGTCCGTTATTAAAATGCCTTTTAGGTAACGTTTTTAAAGCATCAGGGTCAATTATTACTGCATTCGGTTGATAAAACGCACCAACTAAATTTTTATAGCCTAAAAAGTCTATTGCAGTTTTACCGCCTATGGAAGAATCGACCTGAGAAAGAAGTGTTGTTGGGATATTGTAAAACTTAATACCACGCATATATGTAGCGGCAGTAAACCCAGCCATATCACCCGTAACGCCACCGCCGACTGCAATTACACAATCGCTTCTGTCAAAATTATTCTCAGCAAGTGTTTTCAAAAGTGCAGAATACGTCTCAAAATTTTTGCTCTGTTCACCTTGTGGGAAGGTGTAAATAACACTATTTTTAATCTGACTTGCAACAATTTTTGAATACTCCTCTGGCACGCCACTATCGGTAACGATAAGTGCTTTACCTTTTATATCAAGAATGCTACTTACTTCATTAATGGCATTTCGTTTTAACGTAATATCGTAACTGCCACTCTCTGTTTTTACATTTATAATCATAAAACCTTAAATTCTCATTTCTTTTGTAAATTTACCTACAAGACGCACATTAGTACATACGCCTGAAAGTGATTTTATAAGCTCATCTTCTGCTTCTTTTGTGAGCTTACCTTCACCCTCAACAAAGAAGTAATAATTCCATATAACATCTTTTGAAGGTCTGCTTTTAAGAGTTTTTAAGTTGTAACCACTTTCTCCAAAAACAGAAATTGCTTTACCGAGTGAACCCGCTTCATCCTTAACTGTAAATAAAAGAATAAAGTTTGTATCACTCTTAGGTGAAACATCACGCTGAACTCTTGAGAAAACTGCAAAGCGTGTTGTATTTGTACTGTTTTTATTGATTTTTCTATCAAGAAGCTTCAAGCCGTATTCTTCACCAGCTTCAATACTGCAAATAACAGCTTGTGTTTTATCGTTTAATTCAAACACTTTTTTAGCGGCTACTGCGGTGTTAACCTCTTCAATTGTTTCAAAGCCGTGTTCATTAATATACTCTGCACACTGACCTAAAGCTTGTTTATGACTTATTACTGACTTGATGTCATTTATATGGGCATCTTTAGTACCGAAAAGATTTTGTTCTACCGGTAAATCGAAAATGCCGTTTATATATAATGAACCGAAATATGTTAAGTCCATTACCTGACCGACGTCGCCTTCGTAACTGTTTTCAATAGGTAAAACTGCGCAGTCACATTCACCATTTTCAACTGCCTTATAAGCCGCTTTGAAATTCTTGTAAGATACTCTTTCAGCGTAAGGGAATATTCTTTTAACTGCTATATCAGCAAAGGCACCTTTAACACCTGAAAAAGCAACCTTCATTCCGTCGAGGAGCCTTCTTTGATAGGCTTTAGAAATCTCCATAGTGTTATTCATAAAGCCGATGTAATAGCTTTTAAGTTCTTCGTTTTCTATTAACGGAAGCATTTTTTCAACCAATGCTTTTTCTCTATCGAGGTCCTCAACAGGAAGCCCATTTTTCTTTTTATAATCGGCAACCATCTTTGCAGCATTCATTCTTTTCTCAAACAATACTGCTATTTGCTTATCAACATCGTTGATTATTTCTCTTGCTTGTTGTAATTCATTAATGTCGCTCATTTTTTATATTCCTCAATTAATTTCTTGAATGCTGGTAATGAATTCTCAATTTGTTCTGGTGAAACACAGTAAGAAATTCTCACAAAGCCATTAACACCAAAGTCATCACTTGGAACTAATAACAATTCATATTTTTTAGCCATTTCACAGAATTCATTTGCATCCTCTACTGGTGACTTTACAAACATATAAAATGCACCATCTGGTTTTATAACTGTGTAGCCGTATTCTGTAAGTGCATCATAAAGCATTTTTCTGTTAGCTTCATAAATGCTGACGTCAGCAGTTTTATCTAAGCATTTTGCTATTGTATATTGCATTAAACTTGGAGCACAAACGTAACCTAAAGCTCTGCCAGCGCCACAAACTGCAGCATAAACATCGCCACAATCAGTTACTTTTGGTGAAACAAAGATATAACCAATTCTTTCACCAGGTAATGAAAGTGCTTTACTGTATGAATAACAAACAATTGTGTTATCATAATACTTTGGTATATATGGAACTTCTTCACCTGTGAAAACAAGCTCTCTGTATGGTTCATCTGCTAAAAGATAGATATCAGTACCATATTCTTCTTGCTTGTTGTTTAAAAGCTCGGAAAGCTTAATGATATCGCATTCAGGAATAATAACGCCAGATGGGTTATTTGGTGAATTCACAATAATTGCTTTTGTTTTATTTGTAATTGCTTTTTCTAAAGCTACAAAGTCAATTTGTAAATCCTCTTTTTTACAAGGAACAACCTTTAATGTAGCACCTGCTTGTTCTGCAAAGACTCTGTATTCAGGGAAAAATGGTGCTAAAACTATAGCTTCATCGCCACTATTTACTATTGCATTTAAAGAAATTGTTAAAGACGCCGCCGCACCACAGGTCATATAAATAAGATTAGCAGAAGCTTCTACTTTGAATTTATTATTTATGTAATTTGCAATTTCAGTTCTTACGCCGATATCACCAGGGCCTGATGTATAACCGTGAAGAACTTCTGCAGGAACAGTTTCTAAAAATTCTTTCATAATTTCTGTTACTTCTTTTGGTGCTGGTACACTTGGGTTACCGAGGCTAAAATCGAAAACGTTTTCTGCGCCTATTTCTGCCTTTCTTTTTTTACCATACTCAAAAATCCCACGAATTACCGAACTTTTTTTACCTAAGCTCATCATTTTTTCTGAAATCATAAACAAACTCCTAAAAATATAATAAAAAATAAAAAATCTGCACAACCATTGTATAAAAATACAACAGAAATGCAGATTGACTACACACTCAGAAAAGCTTAACGCTTTTACTCGGCACATAGACAATCCGCGCTTATAAAGTAAAAAAATCGAATTTTAAAATTGCGAATCATCTACATAACCTCCTGAAAAATAATACATACAAAATTTATATTGGCATTATATACCTATATATTTTATTTGTCAAGTAATTTACTCAATAAATCCGGAGAATTGTTCTCTTAATTCTAAGAGCTCCTGATATTTTTCACTTACACCCTCTGCTGAATTTATTCTCAAAGGCTCAACAATATCACAAACAACATTGAACATCGGTGTAAGACCCATATTGCCTATTATACCTTTTAAAGTATGAGCAAACTCAAAAGCTTCATAAAGTCTGCCTTCTTCTAAAGCAACACCTAAATTATTAAATGCTTCATCTTTAAGGAGTTCACCATAAAACTGAACGTATAAATCCTCATCATCAAGAAAACGTGCTAATGCACCCTCAACGTCACATTCAGCTTCTTTAAGTTTTACAAATAACTGATTCATAATTCATTCTCCTATTTTTCGTGTTTTTCAACGATTTCTGCAAAGCCATAAATTAACGCTGAGGTAAGTCTTGCAAAAATCACAAGGATAGCTACAACAGAAATAATCGGAACAGCCAACATTGCCACTACCTCAAAGCCTATATACATTCCACACATAACAACGCCCAAAACAGCAGCAATAACAATTATAAACAAATTAACAACAAACACTGCTACAGAAAGCTTCTTTAAAGTTCCTGAGCAATTTTTAAAGAATCTGAACGTTTCTGATTGCCCAGCTTCTTGTTTAAAACGTTCATTTATAATTTTCATATCGTGTTCTACAGCTTCTTCTATTTCCTTATCGGTCATAGAAACCTGAATATCTTCTACTTTAATTTCTTCACTCATGTTTGTCACCCTTAATACCAGATCTCATTTTTATTTTCTGTTGCGATAACAATACCACCGCTTGAACCTTGTGGTCTTGATTCCGGAACAATTACACCTGAAAGTCCACCATTGTTTGACGTACCCTGATTTTTGTCAGGTCTTGCAGTTGTATTGTTTGAAGACGTTGAACCCAAAACATTATCTTTAACTGCTTCTGGTGCTTTTGTTTTTGTTTCAAGTTTTTTCAAATCGCCATCTTTCCACTCGTAGATAACATAAACCTTTTTGCCATCTTTTTCTTCAGTTGAAATTACTTGCTTCTTTTCAGCATCAAGGCTTATAGAATTTAAAGAAGAAAGTGTTTTGTTATATTGGAATTCATCTTTTTCTGTATTGTAAATCCAGCAATAATAGTCATATTTTTCTTGTGAAGCAGATATTGTAAGACATATATCTTCATTACCATCGAAGTTCATATCTAAAAATGAAATATGATTTTTTGCAAGCTCTAATACAAATTTGCCGTCATGGTCAGTCGGATATTTAAGTTCCTGAACGAAAACATCATCTTTATAAACTTTTAATGAATTCTCTAAAACTTCTGCTGAATAACCTATTCTTATATCATTCTCTGTTGTTGGTGTTGTTGTAGACTGTGTAGGCACTACCTCAGGGTCATTATTACCACCAGTTGTTGCTGCGATTATTACTACTACAACGATTGTTAAAACAACAATTCCAATTGAAATTAATTTTTTCTTATCCATTAAAAATTCTCCTTGTTTTTAATTATATTTTTACGCCTTGTTCTCTTAAGGCTTTTCTTAATTCGGTTGTATCAGGTGCTTTAAATACGAAACCTTGCATTCCATATTTTTTTGCACCTTCAATATTTGCTTCTAAATCATCAATAAAGAAGCATTCGGTAGGGTCAAGTGAAAATTTATTACAGAATGCCTCATAAATCTCACGATTTGGTTTAAGTAATTTATAAAGTGCTGAAATAAACAAGCCATCAAAATACTTAAAGGCAGGTATATCTAAAAATCTATCAAAAAATCTTGGAGTTGCATTTGATAGAAGATAGATTTTATAGCCTTTTTCTTTGAGTTCTTTAATTAACTCATAAGTTTCAGGGAATGGTGGCATATAGTCATAAAAATCTGTAACCATAGCACTTACTTTTTCGTGAAGCTCTGATGGAAGCTTTTCTAAAATACCTGGAATAACCTGATCGTATGTATATATACCTTCATCAAGAGTTTTCCAGACACTATTTTCACCAAAAACGTGTTCGTATATAACATCGTGATATTCTGGTGCAAATTCTTTTTCAACAGTCTTTTTAAGATTGAAATCAAGAATAACGCCACCCATATCGAAAACGATATTTTTAATCATTTAAGCACCCCAATATTAACCCAATATAAACTAATTATAACATTTTATAAAAATTTTTCAATATACTTTTAAAAAATTACAAAAATCCCCTTTTAATATTATTTTTTTGTGGTATAATTTAAAAGTAATATTTTGTAAAGGATGATTATCAATGGAAATCAGAATTTTTAAAACAGCAGAAGAAATTGGTGTAGAGGCTGCTAAAATCTTTACAGATGCAGTTAAAGCAAATCCTGACTGTGTACTTGGTCTTGCAACTGGTGCTTCACCAATTCCAACTTATCAGAACATTATTAAAACTTATAAAGATGGCGGTATTTCATTTAAAAACGTAAAAACCTACAATCTTGATGAATACTGTGACCTTCCTAAAAATGACAAAAACAGTTATTACACATTTATGCACGAGCAACTCTTTAATTCACTTGATATTAAAGAAGAAAACGTTCACTTCCTTGATGGCAACGCAGAAGATACTGAAAAAGAATGTGCTCGTTACGATGCTGAAATTAACAACGCTGGTGGTATTGACGTTCAGCTTTTAGGTATTGGTAACAATGCTCACATCGGCTTTAACGAACCAGCAGAAAGCTTTACAGTTGGTTCATTTAAGGTTAAACTTACAGACAGCACTATTGAAGCTAACAAAATTTATTTTGATGAGGGTGCTATGCCACACTACGCTCTTACAATGGGTATTGAACAGATTATGAGAGCTAAGAAAATTGTTCTTATTGCTACTGGTCCTAAAAAGGCTGAAGCTATTAAAAATATGGTTGAAGGCGAAGTTACACCAAAAGTACCTGCTTCAATTTTACAGAAACACCAAGACGTTGTTATCTTCCTTGATGAAGCTGCAGCATCACTCTTAAGTAAGTAATTGAGTAATTGTAAACGGCTACGGTTTTTAACCGTAGCCGTTTTTTTATTCATCTTCAGAATAATAATTACCACTATACAAAGCTGTTTTTTTCATTTTTGAAAATCTTTTTGATACTTTGCGGATTTTTCTCATATCTTTTTCTGCTTCGCTTATGAGTAAATCTACTTCGTCCATATCATTAACAGATTCAGCTCCCGCAAGACCTATTGAAATATTAAGGTCATAGGCTTTGAAATCGTTTTTGCCTAAATCCTCAAATTTTCTTGCGTATGTAGTTCTTGTTATTTCTGCCGCAGGCAAGGTTGGTCTTTGCGCTACTATAACAAATCTGTCTGTACCGATTCTACCTAAAAAGTCATGAGAACCGGCAACAACCTTTTTAAGCCTTGTAGCAACTTCAACTATTGCTTCGTTACCTGCTTCTCTGCCGTAACTTCTTAATATTGAGCGATAATTATCAACGTCAATAAACATAACAAAAAGCATCATTTGTGGTGAAAGTGATTTACCAACTCTCTCTAAGTAACGATTAAGCTGCCATTTGTTATTTGTGATTGTAAGTGGGTCAATAGAAATAAGCTTATTCTGAATTTCGTTATAAACAATAAGTGAAGAAACAACCATAGAAATTGCCATTACTTCAAATCCGTAGAATAACATCTGTGCAATACCGCAAAGAATAGGAAGAATTGAGAATGATGCAAGATATAAATATTCCGGTTTCTTTGTAATATTGATTTGCCTTTTTGACGTTAAGAACGTCATAACAGAAGCGTAAATAAAATATGCAAACATTACAACGAACGGAATTGAGTAAAGCGGACCACGAACGTATTTACCGTCAACAATATTGAAATAAACACCTGAGAAACTGCTCACGAAAGCCACTACACCATTTATTATTACAGGTATAAAAAATATTGTTTTTTTAAGTCTTGGAACTTCTCTTTCTTCTGACATTCTGCACTCGCAATAGAAAACGTAAAACATACCAATTACTGGTAAAACCGCACTGTAACAAACAGCCATAATTCTGTTAACAAAAACAACGAATGGTTCAGTTGAACACTCACAAAACCAAAGCATAGAACTAACAAATAACAGAACACCTATTGAAAAAAGCGTGTTGTTAAAATAACTCTTTTCAGAATTTTTTAAAGATGTATTACGACGACTTATCAACATAATTGCAATAAGTGCTATACCCGAAAAATTAGTAATACCATAAAGCATTGCTCTTTCTAATGCATCCATAAATTATCTCCTTTAGAAATTATCAAATATTATAATAATATTAACATATAAACGATATTTTTTCAACAGAAAACGAAAAATAAAAAGAGCCAAATTCTAAGTTTCAGGCTCTTTTTATCATCTTATTTCTAATTTGTAAAATTGTTCGTCCTTTTCTTCGGTCAGTTGAACCGTAAAAACAAGATTCCTTTCCCCTATTGTTTTAGATAAAGTCATAGAATTTTCTTCTTTTTGGAAAACAAATTCTTCTTTACTGAAATCTGTATTTTCAAAAAACAGATATAATAATTTGTGTGTAAAATTGTCATCGAAGTTATTGATATTTTTTGTTAACGTGAGGTCAGAAGATGTAATTTTAACAAGTTCACCTTTTATATTAACACTTGTATCTAAGAGTATTTCTGAGGCTTCGGGTAGATATTTAATATTTAAGCCGTCACTTTCGCTGAAGCTTATAAATAAATTATAAACATCCCCACCTTCAACAAGGTGTAGCTTCTGACCACCTGAAAAATCGACCTCTTGAAAATTACTTGTGTTAAAACTTACACTTTTACAAGAAGCTTGTGTAAATAAAAGCGTGAACACAAGTAATAGCAAGAAAACTCTTTTTATAATGTCACTCGCTTTCGATTATATCTTTTATGACTTTTCCGATTGTTCTGCTACAATCGGTTGGTAGAGTTGAAAATTCTGTAAGCTCTTCTGATACCGCTTCAGCAGTCAGACCGTGGATATATGCACCAAGGCACCCTGCTTTAAATAAATCGCCCTTTAGTGATGGTGTAAAGCCTGCAATCATACCAGAAAGTAAATCACCACTACCGCCTTTTGAAAGACCTGTGTTGCCTGTTTTATTGATGCACACAGAGGTAGCTTTACTATCAGAAATGATTGTGTTATTACCTTTCAAGAGTACATTAACATTATATTCCTTACAAAATTCGTTTACTACTTTTTCACGATTTTTTTCAATATAATCAACGCTATTTTTTATAAGGCGTGACATTTCACCAGGATGTGGTGTCAACAAAATATCGCACTCTGTATTTTTTAAAACCTCAACGCCTTCTGCTAAAGCGTTAAGACCGTCGGCATCTATTATAAGTGGTTTTTGTGATTTTAAAATTAACTCCCCTAAAATCTCTTTAATATCACTGTTTCTGCCAAGACCACAGCCAAAAACTACACAATCGAAATTGTTGATTTCACTTAATAACTCAGAAATGCAATCCTTTGACAATTCACCATTCTGTGATGGAAGTGGCATAAACGTATTTTCTGTAAGGCGTAAAGTGACTGTGTCATAAATGCAATCAGGAAAAGCGAGAGTCACAAGACCTGCACCACAACGGAATGCCCCTGAAACTGCCAACTCACAGCAACCAATCATTTTTCTGCTACCAGCAATTATAAGCACTCTGCCAAAAGTGCCTTTATTGGCATTTTCTGGTCTTTCGGGTAAAATTTCTTTCGCTTTTTTATTATCGAGAGAAAACTTATCAATCATAAATATTCCCCCTGAAATGCTATAACAATAGCAGTAGCTATTGATTCTGTATGAGTAATGCTGACATCAAAAGAAAGATTACTTTTTTTAACTAACTCCTGTGCTTTACCTGTAAAAGCAAGATAAGGCTTTCCGTTTTCTTTATGCAAAAGAGAAACCTCATTTAAATTAAAACCGACAATTCCAGTTCCCAACGCTTTTGAAAAAGCCTCTTTTGCACAAAACGCTGCGGCGATGTGTTCTGTTTTATTGTTTCTTTTAATGAATTCTTCTTGCTCTTTTTCTGAAAAGACACGTTCTAAAAAACGCTCTTGATTTTTAATTAAAGAGTCAATACGTTTAATTTCTACTGTATCAATACCAACCTGCATTTTAACACCTACTAAAAGTATTTTACAACATTTATTTTATAACTTTTAAAGGTGATGTGTCAATATTAACCTACGTTTTTGAGTAAATAATCATATTGAGTTTCAACATCTTCTTCAAATTTTAACTCAACTATATTATCTGAAACATTTTTTGATTTTCTGTTTTCTTTGATTTCGTTAACAGTAATTTTAACTGCACGTTTAATAAAACGGAAAACCTTTCTTTCAAATTTTACAATGTGTTCCTCTCTGTAAAAACCATAGCTGATTGCTAAAACTGCGAGTGTTTCTAATAAGAATTTTAAAACTGTTAAACCTGTCATAAAAATACCTCCGAACAATTAAGAACATTTGTTTATAACTTGATTATATCACATTTTTTAGAATTGTCAACATAAATGTTCGTTATTTTTTGTTTTCATTGTACTCAAAATGGTACTCTTGGTGTATTTTTCGACATTTTTTGTTATATTTAATGCAATTTCGGTTGATATCGTTCTGTTTTTGTTCCCTTTTTTGTTCGATAAAACTTCTTTTAGTTATTTTCAATTTTTTCTCAAAAAACTATTTATATTTTTTCAATATTATAGTATAATAAGGTATGTATGTACTTTTAAATTTTGAAAGGTAATTAAAATTATGTTTGTTGATAAAGCAAAAATAAGAATAACTGCGGGTAATGGTGGTAATGGCGCTGTTGCTTTCCACAGAGAAAAATATATTAATGCTGGTGGTCCCGATGGTGGCGACGGCGGTAAAGGTGGCAACATCGTTTTTCAGGTCGATGATAACCTTACTACCCTTTCAGATTTCCGTTATAAAAGAAAATATAAAGCTCCAAACGGCGAAAACGGTCGTGGTGGAAAATGTAACGGTAAACGTGGTGAAGATTTAATAATCAGAGTTCCAAGGGGAACAGTAATAAGAGAAAACTCTACTGGTGCTATTATGGCAGATATGAGTAAGGATGAAACCTTTATTGCCGCTAAAGGTGGTAACGGTGGTTGGGGTAACCCACACTTTGCTACTCCTACAAGGCAAGTACCACGTTTTGCAAAAGATGGTATGCCTGGTGAAGACTGGGAGGTTACTTTAGAATTAAAGCTTCTTGCGGACGTTGGTTTAATTGGTTTCCCGAACGTTGGTAAAAGTACGCTTATTTCTGTTGTAAGTGAAGCAAAGCCTATTATTGCAAATTACCACTTTACTACACTTACTCCTGTTCCGGGTGTTGTAAGAATGGGTCCTGAAAGCAGTTTTGTTATGGCTGATATTCCAGGTATTATTGAAGGTGCTTCAGACGGCATCGGTTTAGGTCACGAATTCTTAAGACATATTGAAAGATGTCGTATTTTAGTTCACGTTGTTGACGTTTCAGGTAGTGAAGGCAGAGACCCATTTACTGACTTTGAAACAATAAATGCAGAACTCGTAAAATATAATGAAGAATTAGCAAACTACCCACAGATAGTTGCTGGTAACAAAACCGACCTTGCAACAGACGAGCAGAGAGAAGCTTTCAGAAAATATATTGAAGAAAAAGGCTACGAGTATTTTGAAATTTGTGCCCCTATTTTAGAAGGCACACAAGATTTAATAAACGCTATTGCCAAAAAGCTTGCTACCTTACCACCTATTAAAATTTATGAGCGTGAAGAGATTACTGTAAGTGATATTTATAAAACATCTAACCGTGACTTTAAGATAAGAGTTGAAGATGACGTTTATATTATTGAAGCAGAATGGCTTGCAAAAATTCTTTCTAAAACAGATTTAGAGGACTATGAGTCGCTTCAATACTTCCAGAATGCATTACAATCAAGCGGTATTATTAACGCTCTTATTGAACGTGGTATTGGGGAAGGCGACACTGTAAGTATTTATGACCTGGAGTTTGACTATGTGCCTTAATGAAAAAGAAACGTTATTATCAAACCTTTTTTCTTATGAGAAGCTTTCAAAGACAGATGCAAAGCAATATAGCCCGTTAACACTTGCTTTTTTGGGTGATGCGGTTTACAGTCTTTTAGTAAGAGAAATGCTTTTAAAAACTGCAAACAGACCGACAAATGCACTTCACAAAGAGTCAATTAAGCTTGTTAACGCTAACTGTCAGGCTGAAATGATAAAAAAAGTTTTACCGCTCTTAACAGAGGATGAAGAAGCAATTTTCAAGCGTGGCAGAAACGCTCACAGTGGTCACGTGCCAAAAAACCAGAGTGATGCTGACTACCGCTATGCAACAGGTCTTGAAACACTTTACGGTTACCTTTACTTAATCGGAGATTTTGAGAGAATCATGTACATATTTAATATAAGTACAGGTGAAGAATATCTTGAAAATTTCCGAAACAAAGAAAACAATTAAACAAACGATTATCGATTATATAATTATAGCTATTGGTGCTTTCATATTTTCATTTGGCATAGCAATGTTTACTTCGCCAAATAATATAGCACCTGGTGGAGTATCTGGTATAGGTACAATGCTTAACCATCTTTTTAATATACCGATAGGCTCAGTTATTATAGCTGTAAATATTCCACTTTTTATTTTTTCATTTAAAAAATTCGGCAGAAGTTTTTTTAAGAAATCACTTTTTGCTACTTTTCTTACTTCATCTTTAATTGATATTTTGCCATTCATTTTAGAAAAGCATTATATATACTCCCCGCTTTTAGCTTCAATTTTTGGTGGAGTTTCTATTGGCGTTGGTGTAGGAATTATATTTTTACGAGGTGGCACAACTGGTGGAGCTGATATTTTGGCAAAGCTTATAAGACTTAAGTATCCACATTTTTCTTTAGGTACTCTTGTTTTTATAATAGATGCCATAATTGTTATTTCTACCCTTTTTGTTTATGGCAGCATTGAAGCACTTCTTTATTCAACAGTTTCATTTTTTGTAACGTCAAGAGCAGTTGATGCAATTATTTTTGGTGCCGCAAGGAGCAAAATGCTTCTTATAATTACAACCCAGCCACAACAAATAGCTAAAAGGATAATGAATGACATTCAGCACGGTGTTACACTTATACCAGCCTCTGGTGCCTACACAAACGAAGAAAAAACTATTCTTCTTTCAGTTGTGAGACCAAACGAAGTAGCAGAAATAAATAAAATTGTAAAAGAAATTGACCGTAGTGCTTTTACTGTTATTACAGAATCTAATGAAGTATTCGGCTACGGGTTTCAGAATAGTTAATTAAAAATCATTTTTAGAAAGGAACAACAATATGTCCCTTGTTACAAAAGAAAATATAAGAAACTTTTCAATTATTGCCCATATCGACCACGGCAAATCTACCCTTGCAGACAGACTTCTTGAGCTTACTCAGTCTGTTGCAAAGCGTGATATGTCGGCTCAATTACTTGATGATATGGACCTTGAGAGAGAGCGTGGTATTACAATTAAGGCTCACGCTGTTAAACTCGATTACAAAGCAAACGACGGCAAAACCTACCAGTTAAACTTAATTGACACCCCAGGTCACGTTGACTTTAACTATGAGGTTTCACGTTCACTTGCCGCTTGTGAGGGTGCAATTTTAATAATTGATGCTTCACAGGGTATTGAGGCTCAGACTCTGGGCAATACATATTTAGCCCTTGACCACAACCTTGAGTTAGTGCCAGTTATAAATAAGATTGACTTGCCATCTGCTGACCCTGAAAGAGTAAGCCTTGAGGTAGAAGATATTATTGGTCTCCCTTGTGAAGATGCACCAAGAGTATCTGCTAAAACTGGTCAGAACGTTGAACAGGTTTTAGAAAGAATTGTAAAAGACATTCCTGCCCCTCAGGGTGATGACGATGCACCTTTAAGAGCACTTATTTTTGACTCTGTTTACGATAACTACAAGGGTGTTATTGTTTACACAAGAATTGTTGACGGTACTATTAAACCTGGTGACACTATGAAAATGATGGCAACTGGTGCTGAATTTACAGTTGTTGAAACTGGTTATATGAGAGCAACGTCACTTGAGCCAAGAGAAAAACTTTGCGCTGGTGAAGTTGGTTATATTACCGCTTCAATTAAGACTGTTAGTGATGCTCGTGTTGGTGACACTGTTACACTCGCAAGTAACCCAGCAAAAGAAGCGTTACCTGGTTACAGACAGGCAACGCCGATGGTTTACTGTGGTATTTACCCAGCAGACGGTGCAGACTATGAAAATCTTCACGAGGCACTCGAAAAATTACAGCTTAACGATGCGGCTCTTTCTTATGAGCCAGAGACCTCTGGTGCATTAGGCTTTGGTTTCAGATGTGGCTTTTTAGGGTTATTACACCTTGAAATTATTCAAGAAAGACTCGAAAGAGAATACAACTTAGACTTAGTTACAACTGTTCCAAGCGTTGTTTATAAAATTCACTTAACAAATGGTGAAGTAATTGAAATTGACAACCCTACCCACTACCCTGACCCTGCGACTATTGATTTTTCTGAAGAACCAGTTGCAGATGCTCACATTTTTTCACCACCTGAGTACGTTGGTGCAATTATGGATTTATGTCAGGAAAGACGTGGTACGTTTAAAAATATGGACTACATCTCTGCAGACAGAGTTGAATTAAAATATGATTTACCACTTAATGAAATCATTTATGACTTTTTTGATGCATTAAAATCAAGAACACGTGGTTACGCTTCGCTTGACTATGAAATTTCTGAATACAGAAAATCAAATCTTGTTAAGCTTGATGTTCTTCTTAATGGCAATATTGTCGATGCACTTTCATTTATGGTGCACTCTGACAAAGCGTATGGCAGAGCAAGAAAGATTGCAGAAAAGCTTAAAGACAACATTCCAAGACAGATGTTTGAAATACCGATTCAGATTGCTATTGGTGGCAAGGTTATAGCACGTGAAACTGTTAAAGCTATGAGAAAAGACGTTCTTGCAAAGTGCTACGGCGGTGACATTACAAGAAAGAAAAAGCTTCTTGAAAAGCAAAAAGAAGGTAAAAAGAGAATGCGTTCATTTGGTACTGTTGAAGTGCCACAAGAAGCGTTTATGGCGATACTTAAGCTTGATGAGGATTGATTTTCGCGTTGCGAAAAAGTGCTGAGTGCTGAATGCTGAGTGCTGAGTTAAGGAAGCCTTACGGCTTGATTGTAATTATTTATCAATTAAACAACAAAGTTCTATCATTTTCAGTTTGTGAAAATGATAGAACTTTTTTTATTTTCACTCTAAATATTCAGCCCCGCCTAATGCTTCGGTTAAAATTTTTGCGGCTAAACAAAAACCATCGCAAAAAGCTTGTTCACATAAACGTGAAGCGTATTCGCTGTGTGTTAAGTCAAATTTTTCAATCTCGGTTTTCTGTTTTTCATCAACATTAGTTGTTAACTTAGTATATTGCTTTTCAAGTAATTCAATCAGTTCTTTAATCTCTTTATTGTTTACACCTGAATGCCCTGCTGTTTCAAAAGCACCACACCATAATTTTGATATTATTTTACTCATAAAATCAACTCCTTTAAAATGATACCACCATTGTACCACTTTTGCTTTGCTTTTTCAACCACTTGAATATTTTTCTATTATCTGCACAATATGTACCACTGTGGTATCTTGTATTTTGTGCAAAAGTGGTATAAAATGATATCGAGGTGATACCATGACCGATAAAATTCAAGTTAATTTAAGATTACCCGAAGAAAAAATTTCGGAATTAAAAGAAGAAGCTAAAAAGCAAAAACGAAGTGTTAACAATCTTCTTGAAGTAATTATTGATGAATATTTAGAAAAACAAAAACAGAACTGATAGCTTAATATCAGTTCTGTTTTTGTTATAATCAAGGCGAAGCCTTCCGAAACTCAGCACTTTGCACTCAGCACTCAGCACTTATTCCGCATACTTCTCAAGCACTGCCTTCAATTCATCAACCCCATCCCCTTTTTCAGATGAAAAAGGAATGATGGTTAAGTCGTCGCCGAATTCTTTTAACTCTTCACGTAAGCCCTCAACACGCTCTTTATACTGTGTTTTATTGAGCTTGTCACTTTTTGTAGCGGCAACTATGAATGGAATTTCACATTCTTGTAAAAAGCGCATCATAATATAATCATCTTCAGATGGTTTGTGGCGCATATCTACAAGCTGAACAACAAGCTTTAAATTTCTTGGAGTCTGAAAGTAGCCTTCCATCATTTCTGCCCAGCGACGTTTTTCGCCCCTTGCAACTTTAGCGTAGCCGTAGCCTGGTAAATCGACAATTCTTACGTCTTCTGTTCTGTAAAAATTGATTGTGATTGTTTTACCTGGTACAGACGAAACACGTGCTAAATTCTTACGATTAAAGAGTTTATTAAGCATTGAAGATTTGCCGACGTTTGACCTACCGGCAAATGCAATTTCTGTTACGGTTGACTCGGGGATTTGTGAAAGCGTACCAAAAGCCGCTTCAAATTCTACTTTATTAAAATTCATAAAATTAAATCCCCTTTCTTAGCAACAGATTGTAGCCTGTGTTTCTTCTTTTGACTCTTGAATTTCAACAACTTTTCTTTTATCCTTTTGGGATTTTTTAGGTTTTGTTAAAGCTAAATTTAAAACCTCATCAAGAGTTGAAACTGGTATAAATTCAATATTCTTTTTAACTACTTCGTCAACTTTTTCTAAGTCTGGCACGTTATCTTGTGGAATTAAAACGGTTTTCATTTTGTTTTTATATGCCGCCATAGATTTTTCTTTAAGACCACCTATTGCTAAAACATTGCCACGTAAAGAAATTTCACCAGTCATAGCAACGTCTGGTTTTACAGGGCGGTTTGTAAGAGCTGACACGAGTGCAGTTGTCATAGTAACGCCAGCAGATGGGCCATCCTTTGGCACAGCACCTTCGGGGGCGTGAATGTGAATATCTTTATCTTTATAAAAAGTCGGGTCAATTCCTAATTCATTTGCTCTGCTTCTTACAAAGCTTACTGCAATTTTTGCTGACTCTTTCATAACATCGCCTAAAGAACCAGTAAGTTCAATTTTACCAGTACCCTCTAAAATTGATGCTTCAATCTGCATAATCTCGCCACCGACTTTAGTCCACGCAAGACCATTGACTGCACCAATCATATTGTCTAAAGAAAGGTCTGTTTCTTTATATTTTCTTGCACCTAAAAACTCTTCAAGATTTTCAGGTGTAACGCTGATTTTACCCTCAAAACCATCTACAAATTTAACTGCACATTTTCTTAAAACCTTAATAATAACTCTTTCTAAGGTTCTGACACCAGCTTCTTTTGTGTAACCGTCTATAATGAGTTTTAAAGCAGAGTCACTGATTGAAACCATTTTTGAAGTCATATTGAAGTTTTTGAGTTGCTTTGGTAAAAGATGCTTTTTAGCAATTCTGAACTTTTCTTCCAAAGTATAGCTATAAAGCTCAATAATTTCCATTCTGTCATAAAGTGGACCAGGAATTGAAGAAGCATCGTTTGCAGTAGTAATAAATAAAACCTTGCTTAAATCAAATGGAACGTCAATATAATGGTCAACGAACGTATTATTTTGCTCGCCGTCAAGAACCTCTAAAAGTGCAGATGACGGGTCACCTTTATAATCGTTACCTAATTTATCAATTTCATCAAGTAAAATAAGTGCATTAGTAGAGCCAGCCTGTTCAACTGCAGAAATAATTCTACCAGGCATAGCACCTATATAAGTTCTTCTATGACCACGAATTTCTGCTTCATCGTGAACACCACCGAGAGAAATTCTTGCATAGTTTTTATTCATTGCTTTTGCGAGTGACTTTGCAATAGATGTTTTACCAACACCCGGAGGGCCTACAAGGCAGAGAATTTGTGAGTTAACGTTTTCTGAAAGCTTTTTAACTGCGATTAACTCTACAATTCTTTCTTTAACTTCATCTAAGCCGTAGTGGTCTTTGTCTAAAACCTTTCGTGCTTTAGCTAAATTCAAAGAATCTTTTGTTTCGTTATTCCAAGGAAGCGCTAACACTCTGTCTAAATATGTACGTGTAACGTTCGCTTCTGAGCTACTGCTTGAAAGCTTTAAAAGTCTGTCTGCTTCGTCGAGAAGTTTCTTTTTATATTTATCTTCGAGTGGTAAAGCATTAATTTTTTCTTTATAGCTTTCGGCTTCTTCTTCGGGTGATTCTTCACCATTTAATTCTTGTGAAATAACCTTTAACTGCTCACGAAGGAAGTAATCTTTCTGATTTTTATCCATTCTTTCGTGAACTTCGTTCTGAATGCCAACTTGTAAAGAAAGAATTTCAGTTTCTTTAATAAGCACACTGCAAAGTTTTTCGGCTCTTTTTATTGGGTTTAATTCACTTAAAAGGTCTTGCTTATCTTCGAACATCAATATTGTATTACTTGCAATATAGTCTGTTAAAAGTGCAATATCATCTTCTGTGTGAACAGTCATTTCAACGTCGGGTGAAATACGTGGTAACAAATCTGCGTAATCGTCAAACAAATCACGTAATGTTCTGACTAATGCTTCACTGTATGCTGAGTCAATTTTTCTTACTGCCTTTTGTTTAACTTCAGTAACAACTGCTTTTAAAATTGGCTTCGTTCTTAAGGTTTCAACTACTGTTGCTCTGTATTTACCCTCAACAACAACCCTTAATACCTCGGTATTAGGAAGCTTAATAACTTGCTTAACCTCTGCAACAACGCCGATTTTATTAAGGTCTGAAAATTCTGGGTTTTCTATTTCAGAATCTAACTGAGCAGTTAAGAAAATTTCACCAGAAGTGTTGAGTGCCGCTCTTATAGCCGCTATTGACTTTTGTCTGCCGACGTCAAAATGTAACGTCATTTTAGGGAAAACTACTACGCCCCTCATTGCAAGAACGGGAAGCGAAGTAGTAATTGTAGTTTTATTATTCATAGTTTTTCCTTTGGGTTTAAAATTTATGATGCCTGATTTTCATCGGTTACAGTCTTTCTTGCTATAACTGGCTCTGATTTACCATCTACCACGTCAGCAGTTATTTTAACAACGTCTACTGTCGGGTCTGACGGTACAGAATACATTACAGGAACTAATATTTTTTCCATTAATGCACGAAGTCCACGAGCACCAGTTTCTTTTTCAATGGTTAATTCTGCAACTCGTCTTACTGCTTCTTCTGAGAAGTCAAGAGTTACGTTATCCATTTTGAAAAGACTCTGATATTGCTTTAAAAGTGCATTTTTAGGTTCTGTAATAATACTTACTAAAGCATCAACATCTAAATCTTTTAATGAAGTAATAACTGGAATTCTGCCGACTAATTCAGGAATAAGACCGAATTTTACAAGGTCTTGTGTTACGACCTTTGACATAATATCCATTTGTTTTAAATCGGTTTTCGTACGGATTTCGCTACCGAAACCGAGCACGTTTTTGCCAAGACGTTCTTCAACTAATTTTTCAATACCGGCAAAAGCGCCACCACAGATAAAGAGAATTTTTGAAGTGTCAATCTGAATAAACTCTTGTTGTGGATGCTTTCTGCCACCTTGTGGTGGAACGTTTGCAACTGTGCCTTCAATAATCTTTAAAAGTGCTTGTTGAACACCTTCACCGCTAACGTCACGTGTTATTGAGGTGTTTTCGCTCTTTCTTGTGATTTTATCAATTTCATCGATATAAATAATACCCTTTTCGGCTTTTTCTACGTCAAAATCTGCCGCCTGAATAAGTCTTAAAAGAATATTTTCAACGTCTTCACCAACGTAACCCGCTTCTGTTAAAGTAGTAGCATCTGCAATAGCAAATGGTACGTCGAGAATTTTTGCAAGAGTTGAAGCGAGTAAAGTTTTACCAACACCAGTAGGGCCTAATAAAAGCACGTTACTTTTACCGATTTCAACATCTGTTTCTTCATTTTTATAAACTCTTTTATAGTGATTATAAACTGCAACAGATAAAACTTTTTTTGCTTCTTCCTGACCAATAACATATTCATCAAGTTTTTCTTTGATTTCCATTGGTTTTGGAAGAACTGCTTCTTTCTTTTTGCCTTTTGTTGCTTCTTCTATCGCCTTTTCAACATCTTCTGGGTTAATACCCTCGATAATCTGTAAGCAAAGTTCAACACATTCGTCACAGATATATACACCAGGGCCCGCTATAAGACGCTGAACTGCACCCTGTGGTTTACCACAGAAGGAGCAACGGACGTTCTGCGATGAGTTATTTTTATTATCATCTCGTGCCAAAATCAGCACCTCCGAATAATTTGCTAAATAATAAAAAAATCAAATTAAATAAAATTATCTCTTGTCGAGAATTTTATCTACGATGCCGTATTCTAAAGCATCTTCTGCTGTGAGCCAGTTGTCGCGTTCTGTATCAATAGCAACTTGTTCAATTGGCTTACCTGTATTTTCAGAGAGAATTCTGTTTAAACGTTGTTTTGTTCTCTGAATGTGGTCTGCGGCAATAAGAATTTCTGTTGCCTGACCTTGTGCACCACCTGATGGCTGGTGAATCATAACTTCTGCATTAGGGAGAATATAACGTTTACCCTTTGCACCTGATGAAAGTAAGAATGCACCCATAGATGCCGCCATACCCATACAGATAGTTGAAACGTCGCATTTGATATATTGCATAGTATCATAAATTGCAAGACCTGCTGAAACAGAACCTCCTGGGCTATTTATATAAAAGCTGATATCTTTTTCAGGGTCCTGACCTTCAAGATAAAGGAGCTGAGCAACAATTACAGAAGCTGTTGCATCGTTTACTTCATCTGAAAGAACTATAATTCTGTCGTTTAAAAGTCTTGAATAAATATCGTAAGAACGCTCGCCACGATTAGTTTGCTCTACAACGTAAGGAATAAGTGCCATAATAAATTCTCCTAACATATTAATTTACTTTTTAAATTATTGGTTCACGGCAAGAATTTTATTCAAATTATTACCATTCATTATAAAACTCAACCGTCGCAGCACTTTGCAGAACTGCGACGGAAATTGGTTGAAATAAATTATTCAGCCTTAGCTTCTTCTGTCTTTTTCTTTGAAGTTGTTTTCTTTGCAGCTGGTTTCTTTTCTGCTGTTTCTTTCTTAGCAGCTGGTTTCTTTTCAGCAGTTGCTTTCTTTGTAGCAGTTTTCTTTGCTGGTTTTTCTTCTGCTGTTTCTTCTTTTGCAGCTGCTTTCTTTGCTGCGCCTGCTTTAGCATTGTCTTTAACAATATCCATAGCTTTTCTGCAACCAAGGTCTGCTTTAACATCTTCAACTGGTACATATTTCTTAACTTCTTCAAGTTTCATACCATAAGAATCTGCATAAGTCTTAAGTTCTGTTTCAACATCTTCGTCAGAAATCTCGATTTTTTCGAGCTCGATAATCTTTTCAAGAGCAAGACGAAGCTTAACTTGTTTTTCTGCGCCTTCTTTGTAGCTCTGACGTAATGTAGCCATATCCATACCAGTATATTGCATATACATATCGAGGCTCATACCTTGCATCTGAAGACGGTAGTTGTATTCGTTAATCTGATTGTCGATTTCTCTTTCAATCATAGCTTCAGGAATTTCAACTACTGTGTTTTCAATAAGCTTTTCCATAATACCGCTTTCGAATACACGGTCAGCTTCTGCTTCTTTTCTTGTTTTGATTTCTTCTTCAAGATTCTTTTCGTAGTCTGCAATTGTGTCGAACTCACTAACGTCTTTAACGAATTCATCGTCGTATTTAGGAAGTTCTTTTTTCATAATCTTATTAAGTTTAACTTTGAATACTGCAGGTTTGCCAGCAAGTTCTTCAGCACCGTAAGCTTCTGGGAATGTAACGTTAACGTCAAATTCGTCGCCTGTTTTCTTGCCAACAATCTGGTCTTCAAAACCATCAATAAACTGACCTGAACCGAGTTCAAGGTTGTGGTTTTCACCTTTACCACCTTCAAATGCTTTACCATCCATAAAGCCTTCGAAGTCGATAACAGCTGTGTCGCCTTTTTTAGCTGCTCTGTCTTCAACTGTAACCATTTTAGCATCTCTTTCGAGTGCAGCGTTAACAGCATCTTTAACTTCTGATTTCTTAACTGAAACTTTTTCTTTTTCAGCTGTAAGACCTTTATATTTTTTAACTTCTGCTGAAGGCTTAACAACTACCTTAAGCTTTACTGTGAAGCCGTTTTCATCAAGAGAAACGATTTCATCATCAAAAGGAGCAGCAACAGGAACGATATCTGCTTCTTTTGCAGCCGCATCAAAAAGCTCTGGGTATTCTGCATCAATTGCATCGTACCAGAAAACTTCTTTACCATAGTAAGTTTCAATAATGTGTTTTGGAGCTTTACCTTTACGGAAGCCAGGTACATTATATCTACCCTTGTTTTTGTTGTAAGCGTTAGAAACTGCTTTTTTGAATTCTTCGCCCTCAAGTGAAATTTCAAGAGCGTAAACGTTTGTTTCTGCCTTTTCGCAAGACTTTAAACTCATTTCTTAACATCCTTTCAATTGTGAAACAATAATTAACTTGTAGATTATAGCACAAGTTATAAATAATTTCTACTATTTTTTTACATTTTCTTTATATTTTAAGTAAAGATTTTGAAATTTTTACCTTTTTTATAAACTCTTTTAAAAATTTTCAATAATTTTGGGGCAAAAGTTCAATTTATCTGCCGAAACAAGAGTGAATTTTACACCTTCGTATTCTATTGAAGCGTTTTCAGGAGCAACAAAGCCGTGTAAATGACCAAAATAACAACGCTTTACGTCGTTTTCTAAAATCACATTTAATATCTCTTCACACTTTTGTGTAGCAGAAATTGGTGGGTAATGCAAAAAGACAATGACCTCACCGCCGAGTTTTTTTGCTTCATTAATTGAAGAACGGAGCCTACCCGCTTCACGAAGCAGAACCTTTTTATCGGCTTCACAGGAATCATCATAAAACCAGCCACGAGTACCAGCAACTGAAAAATCACCGATTTTAAATGAATTGTTATGAAGGATTTTTATAGAGTCAAATTCATTCTCTTCTAAAAATTTATTCATTTTATTCATTGTATTCCACCAATAGTCGTGGTTGCCTTTTAAAATGATTTTGTTGCCGTTAAGGTTATTTATAAACTCAAAATCTTTTTTTGCACTTTCTAAAGACATTGCCCAGGAAATGTCGCCAGGAATTATAACTGTATCGTCACTGGTTACAATGCTGTTCCAGTTCTTCTCGAGTTTTGAAACGTAATCGTCCCAGCCTTTGAAAATATCCATTGGCTTATCTGTTGAAAATGATAAATGTGGGTCACCTATTGCAAAAAGTGACATAATTAAATACCTAACATATCGAATACAACTTTCGCCATATCATTTTTGTCGGCAGTCAAGTTGAAACGAACCTGTTTTTCTTTAAGCTCTGCTAACTGTGATGGAGCTTTATTCTCAGTAAGAGTTTCTAAAGCGCTTACTGTGCTGAATTCGTCAGCGTACTCTTTACCGCTTTCATCAACAGCAGAAAGAACTGCTTTTGAGAATTTGAATGGTGAAGCAGTTGAAGCGATAACTACTGGTGTTTTATCGCCAGTTGTTTTTATGTAATCATCACAAACGCTTATAGCAACTGCAGTGTGTGTATCTGAAAGATAGTTATATTTTTCATAAGTTTCTTTAATAGCTTTCTTTGTGCCACAATCGTCACAAGTACCAGCAGCGAAAAGCTCTTGTACTTTCGCCTTTACGTCTTCTGAAACTGTGTATTTACCATCTTTATTAAGAGCAGAGAACCATTCATTTATAGTGTCAGAATTTCTGCCACAGAGAAGATATAAAAGACGCTCTAAGTTACTTGAAATGAGAATATCCATTGATGGTGAAGAGGTTGTGAAGAATTCACGGTTTCTGTCATAAGTACCAGTAGTAATAAAGTCTGTAAGAACCTTATTTTTATTTGAAGCACAAATGAGTTTATTTACAGGAAGGCCCATTTCTTTTGCAAAGTAAGCCGCTAAAATATTACCGAAGTTACCTGTTGGAACTACAATATTGATTTTATCACCGAAATTAACAGAACCCTGATTTACCATATCGCAATATGTAGAGAAATAGTAAACAATCTGTGGTGCCAAACGACCCCAGTTAATAGAGTTAGCAGACGAGAAAACAAGGTTGTTTTCTTCGAATTTCTTTAAAATCTCTTTATTGGTAAAGATTGACTTAACGCCTGTTTGTGCATCATCGAAGTTACCGTGAATAGCACAAACGCCAACGTTTCCACCCTCTTGAGTTGTCATCTGTAACTTTTGCATTGGGCTAACGCCATCGTTTGGATAGAAAACAAGTATTTTAGTACCGTCAACGTCTTTAAAGCCTTCGAGTGCCGCTTTACCAGTATCGCCTGATGTAGCAACAAGAATTACAATTTCTTTATTCTCTAAATTTTTCTTTGCAGAAACAGTTAAAAGATAAGGTAAAATTTGTAAAGCCATATCTTTGAATGCACAAGTAGGACCTTTGAATAATTCGAGAATACTTACATTATCGTGCAATTTAACTGTTGGTGCTGTATCTTTTGAAGAGAATTTGCCATCACTATATGCACCCTCAACACAAGAATCAAGCTCTTCTTTTGTAAAATCTGTTAAGTAAAGACCTAAAATCTTTTTTGCTCTTTCTTTGTAATCTACTGAGCAGAGATTTTTAAGTTCATCTAATGAAACTGCAGGGATTTCTGTTGGGATATATAAACCGCCATCCTTTGAAATACCATCTGTAATTGCTTTAGATGCAGTTACCTTTACAGAATTATCTCTTGTTGATGTGTAAAACATTTTAACACTTCCTAAATTTCTATAATCTTGTGTATTGTATAACAAAACTCTTTGAAAATCAAGGGTTTTACCGCTTAAATTTTCTCGCCACATGCTAAAAAGTTCATTATTCTTTTAAAAGAAGTGTAAAAAGTGAGTTTTTTTACTTCTTCACTTGCTAAAAGTGGTATTTCAGAAAGTGTTTTACCATTCAGAATAAACTTAACGCTACCCAATTTTTGATTATCTGTAACGGGCGCTTCTACGTTTTCTGAAAGTGTAACTACTTGTTCTAATTTTTCGGCTTCACCTTTTTTTATTAACAGCTTGGTATTTTCTTTTACATAGGGCTTAACACTATCACTTTCGCCACCCAGAATCTCTACTGGATTAAATGCATTTTCATCAATTTTTAAATCTACAAGCTCGTAATTTGAAAAACCCCAGTTAAGCATTGCTTTTGCAGTTTCAAAACGCTCGTTACTGTTAGCACTACCCATTACAACTGCCACCAAGTGCAAATCATCACGTTTAGCAGAGGCAGAAACACAGCACCCCGCTTTATTTGTTGTGCCAGTTTTTATACCAGTAGTACCACTATAAAAGCGAACAAGTTTATTTGTATTAACAAGCTCTGTTTCGCCATTTCTTAAACTATCCATCCAGACAGTTGTGTAGTCAGTAATTAAATCGTGTTTCATAAGTTCAACTGACATAATACCAATATCTCTTGCAGTAGTTAAATGAGTGTCGGTTGTATCATCTAACCCAGTTGCATTTTCAAAATGAGTATTATTCATCCCTAATTCTTTGGCTCTTTCATTCATCAAATTTATAAATGCCTCTTCACTACCAGAAATATATTCGCCTAAAAGCGTTGCCGCATCGTTAGCACTACCAATTGCAGTGGCTTTTAATAAATCGTTCACCGTCATTTCTTCATTTGGTTCAAGCCAGATTTGTGAACCACCTTTTTTAGATGCATTTTCAGAACAGACAACAATATCTGTAAGTGAGATTTTGCCATCTTGAATTGCTTCCATTACGAGAAGCATTGTCATTATTTTTGTAACAGATGCAGGGAATAATTTTTCATCGGCGTTATATTCTAAGAGTACTTCTCCTGTTGTTACATCCATCAAAACAGCCGATTTTGCTTTGATTTCTATTGGCAGATTTTGTTTTAATTTTTCGTTTTTGGAAGTGGTTGTCGTATTAAAAGTGGCTACAACATCTTCATTCTCTTTTGTGACAGTTTTTGCATTTGCAGTTATTATTAATTGAAGCATAAAAATTGTTGATAAAAATAAAGAAAAGCATTTTTTCATAAAGTTCACTCCTTTTTTTATAATAATTTATGTGAGTGAGTGAGAAAAAATGCTTTTCTTTTAGTATGTCTAATTGGCTAGTGTGGCTAGTGGCTAGTAATTAGTTTTTCGGTATAAATGGGTTTTCTCCAAACAGAAATATTGCTTCTAAAAATTCTTCTGGTGTCGGGTGTTCTTTGCCACAAAATTCTTCATACCATAAAGTTTTTATATGTTCATCGTTAGATTTATCAATTCGTTCTTTTAATAAAATAATATATTTTTCTAAAACTATTTTTGCACCAGATAAATCTGTACCACATCTTTTTGCTATTTCGTTATAATAAATTTCATAAAAATTCATATCGGGCACCCCTAGAGATTTTGTTACATAATGTATCTTTTTTATTGTAACAAATTGTTACAATAAATTCAAGTGTTAAATTTGAAAGTAGGTGTGATATTATGATTGGTTTGAAAAACGCAAGAAAACTAAAAAAATTAAACCAACAAAAAGTTGCTATGGACTTAAATATATCACGCGAAGCTCTTTCGCATTATGAAACTGGAAAGCGTGAACCATCGCTCGCCCTACTTGTTCAGATGTCCAAATATTTTAATGTTTCTATAAATTATTTAATAACTGGTGAAGAATTCAAAAAGAAATGACCTATAAGTAAGTTGATTTTACTTATAGGTCGTTTTGTTTAGTATGTCCATTGTGATAGTTAAATAGTGAAACACAAATGAGAAAATAAATTTACTTTATTCAAACGCCTCTCTTCGAAGAGAGGCGTTTTGGTACATTTGATTTTTATTTTCATTTATCACGCATTTTATTAGTTGGTGCTCTCTTGCGGGAGAGCAAAGCTCTTCCCCTACGGTTGTGGAAGTTAATTTATTTATTCACCGACTGACTACATTTTTAAAAGTAAACTCGTGTCGAAGAACTCTCCACCATCGCAAGCGATGGTCCCCCTCTCTTCGAAGAGAGGCGTTGGCGTTGCAATTACTTTTTTGTTTCATTTTTACTGACCACTAGCCACACTAACAACTATTTCATCACAAGACAATTCCAACCATTTTGTTCATAACGCTCGACAATAGTAAATCCATTAGTTTCAAGACAAGCAATAACTTCATCTGCACGGGTATCAATAATACCAGAAGCAATAAACGTGCCGTCAGGTGCCATATATTTTCTTACGTTCGGCGCAAACATCATAATTACATCTGCAACGATATTTGCAACGACTACTGAATATTTGCCCTTAACATTCTCGTCAAGGTCACCACAAACGAACGTGAGCTCTGGCTCTTTAAAGTTATTCATTAAACCGTTTTCTTTTGCAGTTTTTACTGCAAGTGGGTCAATATCTACACCAAAGGCAGTTTTAGCACCTAAGAGAAGTGAAGAAATTGCCAAGATACCACTACCACAACCCATATCTAAAACTGTGTCGCCTGTCTTTATAATTTTATCAAGAGTTTCAAGACAAAGGCGTGTTGTATCGTGAGCACCAGTGCCAAAAGCGGCACCTGGCTCAATATTTAAAACAACTCTGTTTTCTGCATCAAAATTCTCTTCCCAAATTGGTCTTACAAAAAGTCTTTTACCTATTTTAAGTGGTTTAAAATACTTTTTCCAGTTATTAAGCCAATCTTCTTCCTTACAAGCAGAAGTATCTATTGTGTAAGGAATTTTTTCTGCATCTAATCTTTGAGAGACAAAAGAAATTGCTTCCTGTGGGTTATCATTTTCGCCTATGTAAATATGAATAATTGACTTGCTTCTATCCTTCTTTAAAAGGTCCTCGTCAATTAAATCTATATGAGCAATATCCCAAGCCTCTTGTTCAAGAGTGCTGTAATCTTCTGTATAAATGCCGTAAGGCACTGCCATTACTGCAATATTATTTGCTCTTTCGGTATCTTCAGAATTAACTGATATTTTTATTTCTTGCCATTCCATACTTCAAAATCTCACCCTATTAAATCTGCTTTTGGTTCAACTACTGTTCTGCCGTGGTTATACATTTTTCTGTTATCAAGCATCCAGAGTCTGCCTGTGAATTCGCCTTGCTTTACACCGCCGACTGCTTCTGCCATTTCATACATATTAGCATCAAACAAGTCAAGCTGTGAAAGAATTTCCGCTTCAATAAAAGATGGTCTTACTGCTGCACCAAATTCTAATTTGCCGTGGTGAGAAATGAGCATATGCTGAAGAAGAACTTTTGTGTCTTCAGAAATGCCTAATTCATCACACTTTCTGCCGACTTCTTCACTACCCATTACAAGATGCCCCAAAAGCATTCCGCTTACTGTGTGACCATCTACAAGACCTGTGTTATTTACTGTGTATTCTTTGAGCTTTGCAACGTCGTGAAGAATTGCACCTGATAAAAGAAGCTCTTTATCTATTGAAGGGTAAATAGCGCAAACACTCTCAGCTAAACGAACTATTGAAAGTGTGTGGTAAAGAAGCCCACCAGCCATTGCGTGATGAAGCTTTTCTGCCGCGGGGAAGAAAAGTAATTGTTCCTTGTGTTCTTCTAAAATTGCAGTTACCACTCTTTTTAATTCTTCATCTTTAAAAGTATTCACTAATGAGATAATAACGCCATACATCTCTTCACCAGAAACGTCAGCAGATTTTACAAAATCTGAAACAGAAACGTTATCACCCTCAACTGTTGGTCTTAAACGTTGAACAATAAACTGGTCGTTTCCGTTATATTGCTGTAATGTACCACGTGCTTTTACTACTGTATTAACTTCTGGGAGTGGGGTTATTTCTTCTCTGTAATCCCACATTTTAGCGTAAATTTCGCCATCTTTATCTGCTAAAAGCATATCTAAATATGTACTGCCATTTTTGGCACTCTTTTTGTCACAGCTTTTAACGAGTGCAAAGCACTCAACTACGCCTGGTTTGTCACATTGTGTAAAATTCATAATCGTTTCTCCTATAAACTTAAAATATCCTGTACTACTTTTGAAGCTATTAAAACACCCGCTGAGATTGGCACAAATGTTGAAGAAGCTGGTGTTCTGTCGCCATCAATATTTTGTGGCTCTTCTTTTGAATAAACTACGGTTAAGTGGTTTATACCCTTGTTTCTTAATTCTCTTCTTATTACCCTTGCAAGTGGGCACACGCTTGTTTTACTGATATCTGCAATTTCTAACATTTCGGGGTGGATTTTGTTGCCCGTTCCCATTGAAGAAATTATTTTGATATTTTCATTTTTTGCTCTTACAATCAACTCAAGTTTTGCAGTTACGTTGTCAATTGCATCAACTATATAATCATATTCTGAAAGGTTTATTTCGTCTGCAGTTTCAGGAAGATAAAACAAATCGTATTTATTTAAATTTATTCGGGGATTTATTTCTAAAAGTCGCTTTTCTGAAGCTTCAGTTTTTTTCATTCCAACTGTGCTTTCAGTTGCAATAAGCTGACGATTGATATTTGTAATATCTACTGTGTCTTTATCTACTAACCCTAAAGTACCTACACCGCTTCGTGCGAGTGCTTCTGCTACGGCACCACCGACACCGCCCAAGCCAAAAACAAGGACTTTGGCACTATTTAATTTTTCTTGATTTTCAATACCGAAAATCCTCGCAGAACGAGAAAAGCGTTCGTCCATTGTTTTTCGCTCCTTTCAAAAAGATATATAACAATTATATAAAATTAAGATTTTTTGTCAACAATAAATATTGGTGATAAAATGAAAAAAAGAATTATATCTTTAGCACTTGTTTTATTTCTTATTTTTTCCTCTCTGAGTTTCAGAATATACCTACTTAGTGTAAAAAATATTTACTCTGTCAGCACCACTAACACACTAAAAACCAACACTATTGCTTTAAGCCGTGGGAATGTTTATGACAGAAATTTAAAACGGATTACAAACAGTAAAGAAAAATATATAGCGTGTATTAAGCCAACTGCAAAAAGCTTTGTAGAAATTGAAAGATTATTAAATAAAACACAGGTTGAAACAGAGTTAAAAAAAGGGCACCTTGTTACTGTAACTGTGCCAGACGCTGATTATTTTAAAGAGAGTAATGATATTCTGACTCTTACCACATTTGAACGTTATGAAGGTAACTTACTCTCGCATATATTAGGATATTGCAAGGCTAACAAGGGTGAATATGGCATTGAGAAATATTATGATTCGATTCTGACGAAAGCAAGTGGTTCAATTAGTTTAAAATACCATTGTGATGCTTTAGGCAGAGTGTTAAACGGCGAACCAACAGAAGTTTATAACGATAACTACAATAACGCTTCTGGTGTTGTGCTGACTATTGATAAAGATATTCAGAAAATTTTAGAAAACGCTTTAATTAATCATAATATAGAGGTTGGTTGCGGTGTTGTTTTAGACGTAGAAACGAGCGATATTTTAGCGTGTGCATCGCTACCTGTAATAGATAGAACAAATCTTGAAGAAACTTTAAAAAATGAAAACTCGCCATTTATTAACAGGGCATTTTCAGGGTATAGCGTTGGTTCTGTTTTTAAAATAGTCACGGCAGCAAGTGCTTTAGAAAATGGCGCAAGTGATTTGATTTATGAATGCAATGGCAGTATAAAGAAAAGTGATAACACTTTTAACTGCAACAAAAAAGATGGTCACGGTGAAATGGATTTAAAAAGCGCTCTCACCTACTCCTGTAACCCATATTTCATTGAACTCTCGTGTAACGTTGGCGGTGAAAAGCTTTTAAAAACGGCACAAAGTTTAGGGTTTAACTCGCCTACAAATTTTGGAAACGGATATTTTACCGATAAAGGTAATTTACCAGAGAGAGAAGAACTAAACAGTAGTGCATCAATTGGGAACTTAGGTTTTGGTCAGGGTTCGTTACTCGCAACCCCTTTACAGATTGCAAACTGCTACGCTACTGTTGCTAATGGTGGCAATTATAATGAGCCGAGTTTAATAAAGGGGTTTGTAGATGAAGATGAAAAGCTCACAAGTTCAAATAAAAAAACAAGCAAAAGAGTTTTAAAAACTGAAACGTGCAATATTTTAAAAGAGTATCTTTTAAACGTAGTAACAACTGGTACTGGTAAACCAGCATTCACCTCACTTTTTCTGTCGTGTGGCAAAACTGCAACGGCTGAAAGTGGTCAATATGATAAAAACGGAGTAGAAATTTCTCACTCGTGGTACGTCGGTTTTTTTCCATACGAAAACCCACAGTATGTTATTTGTATTATGAAAGAGAATGGCGTTTCGGGAAGTAGTGATTGTGCACCGGTTTTTAAAGAGGTGGCTGAGGATATTTATATTCACAATAGAATGCAAAGTTAAAGTAGTGCTGAGTGCAAAGTGCTGAGTGCTGAGTTGTGGGACCTGCGGTCAGCATTGTAATAAATAAAAAATTAAAAATTAAAAATTGTGGGTTTGCGACGCTATTATAATAATTATAAAAACAAATTTATCCTATCATTTTCAGTTGATATAAAAAACAACTTTTAATGATAGGATAAACTATTTTTATTCACCAATAATTATAATCAAGCCGTAAGGCTTCCGAAATTTTTAATTTTAGATTTTTAATTTTTAATTTTAAGCACTCTTTCCGCTCCGAGCATCACACCGATTTTCGCACTATGGAAATTAAGTCCACCCTGAAGCCATACTGCGAACGGTTCTCTGAGTGGTGCATCGGCAGAAAGCTCGATTGAAGAGCCGTTTGTGAATGCCCCTGCTGCCATAATAACCTCGCTGTCATACCCCGGCATTGCCCAAGGCTCTGGCACTACGAAGCTATCTATTGCAGAGCCACTTTGGAGTCCCTGACAAAAAGCAATCAACTTTTCAGGTGTCTGAAGCTTAATGCTCTGAATAATATCTGCTCTTGTTTCACTTGAGCTTGGTGAAACCTCGTAACCCATTTCTTCAAAAAGAGAAGCGGTAAACACTGCAGTTTTAAGTGCTTCGCCTGTTACGTGTGGTGCAGAGAAAAGCCCCATAAAAATATCACGGGTGTTACCTAAAGTTGCACCAACTTCACGACCAATACCAGGGGTTGTCATTCTGTATGAGCAAAGCTCTACTAAATCTTTTCTACCAGCAATATAACCACCACATTTTGCGATACCGCCACCTGGGTTTTTAATCAATGAACCAGCGAAAATATCGACACCTATTTCACCTGGTGTTACTTTTTCTGTGAATTCACCATAGCAGTTATCTAAGATAGTGATTGCTTTACTGTTTTCTTTTGTTATATCTACAATTTTCTTTATTTCGTTTGAAGTTAAAGTTGGTCTTAAAGAATAACCACGTGAGCGTTGAATATAAACTGCTTTGTAATTCTCTGCTTTAAGTTTCTCTTCTAAACCGCCGAAATCTACTGTTCCGTCTTCAAGTAAATCAAGAATTTCAAACTCAATGCCAAAGTCTTTAAGTGAGCCCATACCTTCACCTGAAAAACCAATAACTGAGTGAATTGTGTCATAAGGCACACCAGTTGCTGAAAGAACTTTATCACCTGGTCTTAAAACACCGAAAAGCATTACGGCTAAAGTGTGAGTACCACTTGCAAAGCTATGTCTTATAAGTGCATCTTCTGCACCAAAAATCTCGGCTGTAACTTCGTCTAAAACCTCACGCCCTCTGTCGCCGTAACCATAACCAGTTGAAGAAACAAAGTGAGATTCGCATACACCGTGATTTATAAACGCTTTAAGTACCCTTTGCTGATTATATTCTGTTATTTCGTCTATAGTTTCAAATTGCTTTTTTGCTTTTTCTAAAGCAATTTTTGAAAGTTCATTTGTTTTTTCACTGAATTCAAAAAAACTCATTTTATAACTCCGTTTCTAAATATACATTCCCGACTTTTATAAAGCCAATTTTCTTATAGAATTCTTCTACGTCTTTTTCACACCACAAATAAATATCAGTTACGTTATCTTTCTTAAGTTCTTCAATTAACTTATAAATAGTAGCCTTTGAATAGCCTCTGTTTCTGAAACGTCTTAAAGTATAAACACCTGAAATTATTGCAGTATTTTTAAAAATCATAGGTGCAGTAGCTATTGAAAGATAAATCTCAAATTGGTTTAAACCAACTGCTTTTGCATCTCCATTTACTATTTTCTTTGAAAAATCACAATACCACAAATCAAAGTCATCGTCCATATCCATAAAAAGCACAGCGTGATAACCACGATAAGCACTGATTGTAGACTCGCTATTAAGAATAGTGAAACGCTCGTTACACTTCATATTTTCATCGCCCGAAAATTTAAAAAGTGAATAACTTTTTGCAGATGACGTAAGTTTCACGTTTGAAATCAAAGAATTACAACCTAAAAACAACAAAAACTCTTCAATTTCTTCAATATTTGTCTGCTCTGTTGCAATCAATGTAAAATTACCATCTATCGAAGAAATAAGTGCTATTGTATTATTTTCATCGTCAACTTGTCGCCAGGCGTTATCGCTACCCGATTTATATTTGTAAGCCACAAAAATACGAGGGATTAACGGCGAATTAACACCGTTAATTTCCTCGATTTTTTCTATCTGTTTAATCATTTTAGATTTCGCAACCACCGTGACTTCTTACTGAAAGAATATAGCAAGAATTTTCACCAAATACTTTTTCCATTGCGGTTACATAATTTTTGATTTCTGATTTTGGTAAGAAAACCTGAATTGTACCAGCAAATCCACCGCCGTGAACTCTATAAGCTGCTTTGCCTTTTAATAATTCTTCTGTAAGACAAAGTGCAAGAGCAACTGGCTGACTGTCAGGATTTTTAAGTGTAAAGCAGTTCTGGTTATACATATAAGAAGATTTACCACTTTCAATAATAATTGACTTGAAATCCTCGAAATCTTTCTTATCTAAAGCAGAAGCTAATCTTTCTACACGGCTGTTTTCGTTATAGAAGTGAATTGCTCTTTCTAATGCTCTGTCACCAGTTTTCTTTCTTATTTCGCCCATTTTACTGAACACTTCAGAAGGCTCTACTTCTCTTAAAACAGATTTGCCAAAATACTCTGCAACGGAGTTCATTTCTAATCTGATTGCGGCATAATCGTCTGTTAAATCAGCGTGGTTTCCGCCTGTATCAACAATGCAAAGAGCGTGGTCGAATTCATCTAAATTGAAATCAACCTTATTAATTACCGGATTTTTTGTATCTTTAAAATCAATCTGAACAAAACCACCAACTGAACAAGCAGTCTGATCCATAAGACCGCAAGGCTTTTTGAAATAAACGTTTTCAGCATACTGTGAAATACAAGCAATTTCTACTGCACTGATTTTACCATCGTTATATAAGTAATTGAGAATTGTGCCAATAAGTACTTCGTAAGCAGCAGATGAAGAAAGACCTGAGCCTGAAAGAACCTCTGAGGTTACACTTGCATTAAAGCCACCGTAATTGTAGCCTAATTCTTTAAATCTTGCACAGATACCACGAATAAGTGCATTTGATTTACCAGCTTCATCGTCTTTTATACTGAGGTCACCTGCATCTACTGTGAGTGGTGAATAGCCTTGTGAATTAACGTTAATAATTAAATCGTCTCTTTTTTCAACCATTGCTACAGCATCAAGATTAATAGCAGCCGCTAAAACCTTACCGTTGTTGTGGTCAGTGTGGTTGCCACCTACTTCAGTTCTGCCTGGTGCTGAGAAAAAACGAACTTCTTTTTCTGAACCAAAGTCTTTTTTGAAGCTTTCAGCAAGTGACAAATATCTTTCTTGCTGTCTTTTAGCATCATCGCCATAAACAACTTCTAATCTTTTTAAAAATTCCTGTGTGCTGATTTCCTGAATTTTCATTCTTTAAGACTCCTTTTTCTTATTTTTGTCTATATAATTTAACATTGTTCTTAATACTAAAACTGAAATACCACTTATTATGAGAAGTATTATAATTGGTGCCATAAATTTGACTGAAAATGGGTCGGTGATGTTAACACCAATGATACTCCACGTAACAATTCTTGGTAAAAACCCTAAAACTGAAAACAAACAGAAAAGCAACGGGTCCATTGAGGTTGCGCCGTAAATTCTGCTGACTGTATTTATAGGAATAAAAGGCACAAAACGTAAAATAACGAGCATCCACCAGTTACCCTTGCCACCTAAATCCATAAAATCATAAACAACTTCTGATTTTACTAAAACCTTGTGAGCAGAGCCACCACCGAATTTCTGACCCCAGGCATATTTTGCGGTAACTAAAATCATAAACCCTAAAACATTTATTGCCGCCGCCAAGGGTGCGGGGAAAACAAGACCAGTGCTAATAAATAACACTGAAAGTGGTAAAAACGGAATAACACTTTTAATAAGGAAAAGTGCTAAAATTGTGAAAAATGCACCAAGCTTATTAAGACTTGCTATGAACATTTCTATTCTATTAAATATATCCTGAATTTCTAATATTCTGGATTGCACTGCCGGTAACGTCATAAAATAGGTTAAACCTACTAAAAACAAAGCAACTGAAAAACAAGCTATGCTTATTATTTTTAAAATAAGCGAACGCTTTTCTTCCTTTGTTCTCTTTTTGAATTTTTTCAAGTAATTACCTACCTAACAAAGAATACTATCTTTTTTATTTTATAACATTTTATGCTTAAGGTCAAGTAAATATTGAATTATAGTGCTATTGAAAAAAATATACAAATTTGTTATTATATCTAACAGTATAAAAAAGCGAGTTGATATTATGGAAAATAAAATGAATGCCGTTATTCTTGACGGTTACACTGAAAACCCCGGAGACTTAAACTGGGACTATTTAGAAAGCGTTTTTAACCTTACTGTTTACGACAGAACTCCACCAGAAAAAGTTTTAGAAAGAAGTAAGGATGCTGACGTTTTAATTGTAAACAAGGTTGCTATAACAAGAGAGATTTTAAAAAATCTCCCAAAGCTTAAATTTGTTGCAACACTTGCAACAGGCTTTAATCAGCTTGACACAGTAGCATTAAGAGAAAGAAACATTCCTGTTTCAAATATCCCCTCTTACTCTACAAATGCAGTAGCACAGACTGTATTTTCATTTATACTTGAATTTACAAACAGAGTTGGCCATTATACTGAATCTGTAAAAAAAGGCGAATGGTCAGATTGCAAGGATTTTTGTTACTGGAACACACCACTCAATGAATTAAGTGGTAAGACACTTGGTATTATAGGCTTTGGTAAAATCGGCAGACGTGTTTCAGAAATTGCTTTAAGCTTTAATATGAACGTTTTAGTTTATACGCCATCCGGTAAAAAAGAAGCAGACGAAAGAATAAAATTCACTACACTCGAAGAAGTACAGAAAAATTCTGATTACATCACGTTACACTGCCCTTTGACAGATTCAACTAATGAATTGGTTAATAAAGAGTTTATTAGTAATATGAAAGATGGGGCTTCACTCATTAACACAGCACGTGGTGCCGTTATAAATGAAAAAGACGTTGCAGAGGCTTTAAATAGCGGCAAGCTTTCTTACTTTGGTGCAGACGTACTTTCAACAGAGCCACCAAAGAAAGACAATCCCCTTTTGAGTGCTAAAAATGTATTTTTAACACCACATATTGCCTGGGCAGCGTTTGAAACAAGGCTCAGACTTTTAGAAATTCTCAACGGCAATATAAAAGCATTTTTGGAAGGCAATCCTACAAACGTTGTTAATATGTAAATTTACACAAAAACAGATTATTATTTTTGGATTTTTTCACATTTTGCCAAAACTTAAAAAATTTTAGTTAAATTTATGTCAAAGTCCTTGCAATTATTCTGTTTTGTGGTAAAATAATTAGCGTAATAAAAAATATTTGGAGGTAATTCAAATGTCAGTTAAAGTTGCAATTAACGGTTTCGGTCGTATCGGCCGTCTCGCATTCCGTCAAATGTTTGGTGCTGAAGGCTACGACGTTGTAGCTATCAACGACCTTACAAAACCATCAATGCTCGCTCATCTTTTAAAGTATGATACAGCACAAGGTGGCTACTGTGGTAAAATGGGTGAAAACCTTCACACTGTTACTGCTGATGATGAAGCAGGTACAATCACAGTTGACGGCAAAACACTTAAAATCTATGCTAAAGCAGACGCTAAGGAACTTCCTTGGGGTGAAATCGGTGTTGACGTAGTTCTCGAATGCACAGGTTTCTACTGCTCAAAAGATAAGAGCCAGGCTCATATTGATGCTGGTGCTAAAAAAGTTGTTATTTCTGCTCCTGCAGGTAACGACCTCAAAACAATCGTTTATAGCGTAAACGAAGATACTCTTACAGCTGATGATACAATCATTTCTGCTGCATCTTGCACAACAAACTGCCTTGCTCCTATGGCTAAAGCTCTTAACGATTATGCTCCAATCCAGAGCGGTATCATGAGCACAATCCACGCTTACACAGGCGACCAGATGATTCTTGACGGCCCACACAGAAAGGGTGACTTAAGAAGAGCAAGAGCTGGTGCTGCTAACATCGTTCCTAACTCAACAGGTGCTGCTAAAGCTATCGGTCTTGTTATTCCAGAACTCAATGGTAAACTTATTGGTTCTGCACAGAGAGTTCCTGTTCCAACAGGTTCAACAACAATCCTTACAGCTGTTGTTAAAGGCGCAGACGTAACAAAAGAAGGCATCAACGCTGCTATGAAGGCTGCTGCTTCTGAAAGCTACGGCTACAACGAAGACCAAATCGTTTCTTCAGACGTTATCGGTATGAAATACGGTTCACTCTTCGATGCTACTCAGACAATGGTTTCAAAAATCTGTGATGACCTTTACGAAGTTCAGGTTGTTTCATGGTATGACAATGAAAACAGCTACACAAGCCAGATGGTTAGAACAATTAAATACTTCGCAGAACTTTAATTTTAAAGAAAAAGCCTTGCAGTGAAAACTGCAAGGCTTTTTTAGTTGTTAGTTGTCAGTAGGGGCAGACCTTTGGTCGCCCGCTTTTCAGTAGTCAGTGTGACTGGTTGGCTGGTGTGAACAGTATCATAAAACAACAAAACTCTATCATTTCAGTTTTTGGAATGATAGAGCTTGTTTAATTAATAGATTAATAATTACAATCAAGGCGAAATTGCCAACACAGTTCCACATGCACTATTCAATATTCATCATTCATTAAACAAAAGAACTCTCCACCACCCGAAGAACATTGTTGATTTTATTAAGTTTTAAACTCGCTTGAGAGTAAATTAAAATAAACAATTATACGAGTTGGTGGTCCCCCTCTCTTCGAAGAGAGGCATTTTGTAAAGTTAAATTTATTGTTTCGTTTACAATCAAGCCGTAAGGCTTCTGCAACTCAGCACTAATTTGCGGGAGAGCAAAGCTCATCCCCTACATATTAATTTTGTAACATTTCCTCTCCGTCTTCATATACTGTTAATGAAGTTTTGGGTGTAATTCGTACCGGGAGTTGAACTCCGCCCAACTTCGAACATATTAAGGAGGAAAATGTATGGCTGATAATAACAGAAATTGTCCTGACACAAATCTCAATCACATTAAAGAAGCTATCTGCATTGATACAAACAGAGTTTATGATTCTTGTGCGGATAAAGAGTGTCTCAAGGATTTGAGAGTTTACTTAACAGACCGTGGTCAATGTATTCTTGACAATGCTTCTTCTGTAAAATGCAGAGGTGCAGAGATTTTGAATTGCCTTGTAGAAGTTGAAAAGGTTCCGTTTAACAAAGGTTTTTATTCAGTTGATTTAACGTTCTTTGTTAAAGTAGCAGTTGACGCTTACACCTGCCCTACAGCACACCCTGATTTAATTGAAGGTCTCGTTACCTTTAATAAAAAATGCATTCTTTATGGTAGTGACGGAAACGTAAAAATCTTCTCTTCAAGCTACATTGAAAACGAATTCGACGAACAGAACGCTATTTGTAACGCTAACCCAAGAGCAAAGGTGCAGACAGTTGAGCCTATTTGTCTTAATGCTGAAATCTGCCGGGTTTGCGATTGCTGTAATACTTTGCCTGACTGTTGCGATGGTAACATTCCAAAGCACATTTGCTGTTGCTTCGACGGTAGCTTTAATAACAACTGTAATTGCGAAAAGGCACTCAGAGTTACTTTGGGTGTATTTACAATTATTCAGCTTGAACGTGACGTTCAGATGCTCATTCCTGCTTATGACTTCTGTGTACCAACAAAAGAATGCCAATGTGAAACCGAAGACCCTTGCGACATTTTCAGAAAAATATCTTTCCCTGTGGATGAATTCTTCCCACCTAACCAAAAAGAAAAAGAGTGTTGTTGCGAACAACAAATCCCATACACCAAAGGCTCTTGCGGATGTGGTAAGTAAACAAAAAAGTCCTTATGCTTCAAAAAACATAAGGACTTTTAAATTTTAACCTTCGTAAACTAATTTACTTTCAATCATTTCGTCAATATTTTCTTTATCATACCATTTGCCAAGAACTGGTACGTTTTCAGCTACTTTGCCACCTTCAATTGCATAAATACATTGCTCAACTGCATCGTAGCCTATTCTGTATGAATCCTGAGCAACAGAACCAATAAGCTCCGCTTTGCTCTGAGATTTCATCCACTCAATTTGCTTTGTTCCGGCATCAAAACCGCAGAATTTTATATCATCATATTTATTAGGGTTAGCCGCAATGGCATCACTCACCTGTTTTACAACACCTTCATTTGTCATAAATATAGCATCTGCACCTTTTTCAACAAGAGCGTTAAGTGCATCAACATAGGCATTGTTACTGTCGCCATCTTTTACTATCTTTTCAAACCTATATTTGCCCTTTGCCATAAGGTCATTATCTGCAAGAGAAGCAAATTCTTCAACAAAGCCTTTTGCTCTGTCAACACCAGTATCTGTCTGGTCGTGTTGAATGACCCCAACCACATAATTACCATCACTTGCTGCAATATCTGTTTTTATTGCATTAAAAAGATTACACGCTGCAAGACCTGCTGCAGTTTCATTAGAAGTAGAAACTGTTGAAACTATTGGGTTTTTACCTTTTTCATTTAATGCATTTATATCTGCTTCCCAAACGCCACTATCGAACTGAACTACAGGAATTTTTTTGTCGTAAGCCTGTTCTAACATATCGGTAAAGCCTTCACCGATAGTTGCAATTATAAGACCTGACGGATTATTAATAAGTGCAGTCTGCACCATTTCTTTCTGTGCAGGTAATTCCTGTGATATTTCAGAAGCAGGACCACGGAAAGTTATTTTATAACCGCCGTGTTTTTTTGCCGCATCTTCTGCACCTTGCTTTACAGACTGCCAGAAAGCGTGCGACTCACCTTTTGCAATAATTGCAATTGTTTTCATATCATCATTGCCACCATTTTTCTCTGACGGGCTACAAGCACAGAGAGAGGTTATTAATAATGATACCGAAAAAACTAAAGCGAGAATTTTTTTCAACTTCATAAAAACGCCCCTTAGAATACTATTACTTCCATAATATACCATTTATTTCTATTTTTCAACCTTTTTTAATATTTTTTTAACATTTCTTCCAACATTCTGTTTTAAGACTTCAATAAATACTGATATCACCACTATTACCCTGAAAATCGTTTATTTATATTTTTCATTTTTAAAATTATTTCGTTCATAGTAATAATTAGTTTAACCAAAAAAAAACAGAAATTAGGAATTAAAACGAATTTTAATTCCTAATTTCTAAAACCTTTACTACCTTTTTATAAAACGCAAACGACAACACAACCGCAAGTCCCCAGCCGATTGGCCACGAAAGCCAGATGCCAACAGCACCGAAGAAGTGCGAGAAAATGAATGCTAATATTACTCTTAAAACCAAATCGGCAAAGGTTGCAAACATAAAATATTTCATATTACCTGTGCCACGAAGAACACCGTCGCACACAACCTTAAAGCCTATGAAACACAAAAATGGTTCTACTATTATTAAAAACTGTTTACCAGTTGTAAGCGCTAAAACGCTTTTGTCACCTTCCATAAACACGCCAATAAGTGTTTCTGAAAAAGCAACGTAAACAACCGAAAATATTATTGCAGTAATAATTGAGAGCACTGCACCACTTTTAAAGCCCTCTTTAATTCTTTTATATTGCATTGCACCAACGTTCTGTGCTGTAAAGCTTGAAACCGAATTGCCAAAAGTAACAAGCGAATTGACTGCAAACGTATTAAGCTTTATTGCGGCAGAGTAACCAGCAATTACAGCAGAGCCGTAACTGTTGATTTCACCCTGAATAAAGACGTTACCAACCGAAACAAAGCTTTGTTGTAAAACACTCGGAATTGAAATTTTAGAAATACTTTTTAGCATTTCGAATGAGAATATTTCTGCTTTTTCATCGGTTTTTAATGATTTAAGATGATAAAGTAACGTTAATACAGACATAACACCAGCAATACCCTGTGCTATAAACGTCGCCCACGCTACACCGCTTACACCCATATTTAAATACGCTACAAAAATATAGTCTAAAATTACGTTTGTTACAGATGAAAAAATGAGAAAGTAAAGTGGTATTTTTGAATTACCTAATGAAGCAAACACTCCGTTTGCAATATTATATAAAAACAAGAATGTAAAACCCGCTATGTAAATTTTAAGATATAAAGCAGAATCAGAAAATATATCTTCTGGGGTGTTTATAAGTTCCATAAGTTTTGGTGTTAACAAAATTCCTAAAACTGTTAATACAACAGAAATCACGAGAGATGATATAAGTGACGTGTAAACTGCCGTTTTTACTTTTCTGTATTTACCTGCACCAAAAAGTTGAGAAATTACAACGCCACAACCAATGTTACAGCCAACTGCAATAGCATTGAATATATTGGTAATTGGGTAAGATGCACCAACAGACGCTAAAGCCGCTTCACCAGCAAAGCGACCTGCAATAACACTATCTGCAATACTATACATCTGTTGAAAGATAACACTAATAAACAAAGGTAAACTGAAATAAAGTATTACCTTGCTCGTCTTTCCCTTAGTTAAATCATTTACCATTTTTCACACCTTGTTATATTAAGGATTTTAAAACTATATAATTATACTGCACAAGTTTATTTTTTTCAAGTGAGTGATGTAAAATGAATGGTTTAATAAATGCAATAAATAGCGTTATTTGGGGCGCACCTATGCTCTTGTTTTTTCTTTTTGTCGGTATTTATTTCACTTTCAAAAGCAGATTTTTCCAGTTTCGTGGTGCTAAAAAAAATTTTGATACAACTATAAAAAGCCTTTTTAAAAAGCAAGAAACAACAGAAAATGGCATTTCACAATTTGGTGCTTTTTGCTCAGTTCTTGCGGCGTGTATCGGTACAGGAAACATTGTAGGCGTTGCTACGGCTATTTATTCAGGTGGCCCCGGTAGTGTTTTCTGGATGTTTATATCATCTTTTTTCTCAATGATGACTGCCTATAGTGAAAACTACTTAGGAATAAAATATCGTTTCAGAAATAAATACGGCAAAATTTCAGGCGGTGCCTTTCAATACATAGAAAAGGGCGTTAAAATGAAAGGACTTTCAAAGGTTTATGCCGTTTTTTGTCTTCTTTCTACTTTCGGTATGGGAAATATGGCACAGGCAAATTCCCTTAGCACATCTCTTGAAACAGGATTTAAAATACCAACTTTTTTAACTGCAGTTTTAGTAGCAATAACCTGCTTTATTATTATAAGAAAAGGTGTAAAAGGAATTTCCAATTTAAGTGAACTACTCGTTCCTGTGATGACAATATCTTATCTTGTATTGTCTTTCGGAGTTCTGTTTATTTTTAGAGACAGAATTATCCCTATGATTATTTTAATTTTTAAGGAAGCCTTTTCTCTCAAGGCACTTAGCGGTTTTGGTATTTTTAAGGCGATGAGGTATGGCGTTTCACGTGGTGTTTTTTCAAATGAAGCTGGGCTTGGTTCATCTACTATTATTCATTCAGAAACAGAAAACACCACACCTGAAACTCAGGGTATATGGGGAATGTTTGAGGTTTTTTGTGACACAACACTTCTTTGCACAATTATGGCTCTTGTAATTTTGGTAAGTGGTTCTTTCACACCCGATGGTCAGCTTTTTGGTGCAGAACTTTCTATTGCTTCTTATGGAATCTTAGGAAGCTTAGGCAAAAAAGGAATTGCTCTTCTTACTGCACTTTTTTCTTTTGCTTCGCTCACGAGTTGCTCGTTTTACGGCGAAAAGAGTGCTGAATATCTATTTACTATGAGAGCAATTAAACCTTACAAATTCATTTATTTAATTCTGGCTTTTTTAGGCTGTATTATTTCACCCCAAATTATTTGGTCAATAGCAGATATTTTTAATGGTCTTATGGCTGTGCCTAATTTGTTTGCATTGGTTATTTTAAGAAAAGAAGTGGAATTTCCAAATAAAAAAAGAAATGCCTTGTCACACAGTGACAAGGCAGGCAAACTTTTTCATTAAATTAAACTAATTTATTATGTAAAACTTATGCCTCTTCTTTCATTTTTGCAAAACATGCACTGCAATAAACAGGTCTGTCTTCACGTGGCTTGAAAGGAACTTCTGCTTCGCCACCGCAAGCTGCACAAGTTGCTTTGAACTTTTCACGTTCTCCCTTAATTGCTTGTTTACGAGCATCACGGCACTCTTTGCAACGTTGTGGTTCGTTTACAAATCCTTTTTCAGCATAGAATTCTTGTTCGCCTGCTGTGAAAGTGAATTCTTTACCACATT
>SVOI01000065.1 GCA_015066465.1 Oscillospiraceae bacterium | reverse complement strand
GAAAACGTTGTATCTTTCAACATTTCCCTGTATTTCGGTTCGCTTATATACTCCCCGAATACATCTAAAAATAAATTGCTCATATTTTTTCGATTTCCTTTAATAATTCACTAACTATATCTTTTTCATTCACTTTTCTCAATATTTCGCCTTTTTTAAATATAAGACCTTCGCCTACGCCACCAGCAACGCCGATATCTGCTTCTTTTGCTTCACCAGGGCCATTAACTGCACAACCCATTACTGCAATTTTAATAGGCTTTTTAATATCTTTTACCGCTTGTTCAATTTCGTTTGCAAGTGAAACTAAATCTATTTTTGTTCTGCCACAAGTCGGGCAAGAAACTATTCTTGGAGTTTCAACACGTAACTCGAGTGCTTTTAAAATATCAAAACCAGCATAAACTTCTTTAACTGGTGTGTCAGTAATAGACACACGGATAGTGTCACCGATACCATCTAAAAGAAGTGAACCGATACCAATTGAAGATTTTATAAGAGAACCACGCTCTGTACCCGCTTCGGTAACGCCTAAATGTAATGGATAATCGCATTTTTCAGCTACTAATCTGTATGCTTTAACCATTTTTGTTACGTCAGAAGATTTAATTGAAACAACTGTATTATAAAAATCACATTTTTCTAAAAGTTCAATATGACGGAATGCACTTTCTGCCATTGCTTCTGGTGTTGCACCACCGTATTTTACTAACAAATCTTTTTCAACCGAGCCGGAATTAACACCAATTCTTATTGGTACGTTTCTTTTAGCACAAGCACTTGCAACCTTTTCAACGTTAGAAAAATCGCCGATATTACCAGGGTTAATTCTGATTTTATCTACACCCGCTTCTAAGCTTTCGAGTGCTAATTTATAGTCAAAATGAATGTCTGCAACAAGTGGTACATTGGTATTCTCTTTTAATTTGCCAAGAACTTTAACTGCTTCAAGATTAGGAACAGCCATTCTTACAATTTCACAACCAGCCTTTTCTAAAGCAAGAGTCTGCTCTAAATTCTTTTCATAATCTTCACTTGGTACGTTAAGCATAGACTGAACTAAAACTGGTGCACCGCCACCAATTACTTTATTGCCGATTTTAACTTGTCTTGAAGCACGTTTATTCATAAAATTTCACTATCCTAAAAAACTTTTATAATATCACTTATAGAAACAACTAACATAAATAAAAGTAATAATACTAAACCAACTGTGTGAATAATCCCCTCTTTTTTAGGGCTTATTGGTTTTCTTCTTATCATTTCAATAAATATGAAGAAAAGTCTGCCACCGTCAAGTGCCGGAACAGGAAGAAGGTTAAACACACCAACGTTTATTGTTATATACGAAAGAAGTGTGAGAGCTGTAAAAAGCTTATCTTTTGCTGTTGGCCCTTGTGCAGTTGAATCTGCTATTGCAGAAATTGTACCAATAGGACCTGAAACATCTTTCATTCCATATTTACCTGTACAAAGGTCAACAAGACTCAGGCGAACCATTTGCACGATTGATGCGGAATCAAGAACCGAATTTTTTATTACGTTGAAGAATGTGTGTTCTTCGCCAACAATATAAAAATCCTGCTCCATATACATTTTGCCGTCAAGCTCAAATTGTCTGAACTGAACATCTTTAAGCTCAACTTTTTTCCCATCACGAATAACGGTTAAATTAAGCTTATTGTCAGTATCACGAACCATATTAAACCCAATACCACGGCTTGAATAAACGTGGGTATTGTTAATTTTAATAATTTCGTCGCCCGCTTTAAGTCCGTAATTACAACTGATTGCATTTTCATCGAAGCTATGAACTACTCTTGAACCAACAAGGTTTTGCATTGAAATACAAACACCAACAACAATTATACCTAAAATCAAATTAAGAATAGCCCCAGCAGCAACGATTATAAATCTTTGATATGGTTTCTTTTTATTAAATGCTCTGTCGTCATCACTTTCTGTGTCTTCCCCTTCCATACTTACAAAGCCACCTATTGGGAAAAGACGAAGTGCATATTGAGTTTCACCTATTTTCTTTTTAAAAATAGCCGGACCCATACCAAGAGCGAATTCATTAACTTTAACTTTAAATAACTTTGCAAAGAAGAAATGACCAAACTCGTGGATTGCAATAATTACACCAAAGAGTAAAATTGCCACTAAATAAGGCCACACGTTGCCCCAAACTGTCGCAATAGTTTCTGCGATATTTATAGTATTTATAACAAACACCTCACTAAATATTTGCTAATTCTCTTACAGTTTCTCTCATTAAAACATCAGTATCAAAAACCTCTTGTAATGAATAGTTCTGATTATTTTTTAACGTAGCTGAAGCTTCTTTAATAAGACGCGGAATGTCATTAAAAGAAATTTTGCCTTGTCTGAATAAAAGGTTTGCTTCTTCGTTAGCACAGTTTACAGCGGCAGGCATTAACCCGCCTACTCTTATTGCATCTTTACAAATATCCATACAAGGAAAGTTTTCATAATCTGGTTTATAAAAAGTAAGATTACCTACTTCCCATAAATCAAGTTGCTTTTCTGGTGACTCAAAGCGTTCAGGATAAGTCAAAGCAAATTGTATTGGCAGACGCATATCTGGATGACCTAATTGTGCAATAACTGAATTATCGTCATACTCAATAAGCGAATGAACAATACTTTCTCTATGAACAACAATGTCAATCATATCGGGTGAAACTGAGAAAAGCCAAACCGCTTCAATAAGTTCAAGCCCTTTATTGAACATTGTAGCACTGTCTATGGTAATTTTTTGTCCCATTGACCAGCTCGGATGCTTTAAAGCATCTATTAAAGTAACATTTTTTAATTCTTCTTTTGATTTGCCAAAGAATGGACCACCAGAAGCAGTTAAAATGATTCTTTTTAACGCTTTATTAGATGGTGCACCTAAAAGACATTGAAAAATTGCAGAATGTTCACTATCAACGGGAAGAATAGAAACACCATATTCTTTTGCTAAATCGGTAACTAATCTACCACCAGCAACAAGTGTTTCTTTATTAGCAAGAGCAATAGTTTTTTTAGCTTTAATTGCCTCAACCGTAGGGCCTAAGCCCGCCATACCAACAACAGAGTTAAGGGTAATTTCACCCTTAGCTTCTGCACCACAAAAAGTAACGCCTTCCATACCAGAAAGCACTTTTGTATTAGTATCTTTTACTCTCAACTTTAAATCATTTGCCGCTTTTTCATCAACTAATGCGGCATATTCTGGTTTAAATTCTCTTATTTGTTGTTCTATTTTTTCTACGTCAGAGAATGCCGCAAGTGCTTCGACTTTGTAGCCACGTGCCCTTGCAACATCTAAACTCTGAACGCCAATAGAACCTGTTGAACCTAATAAATTAATAGTTTTCATATCTATGTTATTTTATCTCAAAAAAGGTTTATTATGTAAACTAACGAATAAAGGACTGGTAAAACGAAAAGTAAACTGTCGCATCTGTCCATAATGCCACCGTGACCTGGAAGAAGCTTGCCAAAATCTTTTATGCCAAAATTCCTTTTGATTGTAGAAGCGGCAAGGTCGCCAAACATACTTATAACAGAAAGGCAAACGCTCATTATAATTACAGAAACGTATGATAAACCTGTTTCACCTTCAAAGAAGAATTTCTTGAATACGAAAAGTAAAGCAACGTTTAACAAAACTGCACCTACAACGCCACCAATTGCACCTTCAACACTCTTTTTAGGACTTATTTTAGGGCAAAGCTTACGTTTACCAAACTTACTGCCAACAAAGTAAGCAAAAATATCTGTAAGCCATGCACAAAAACAAGCGAAAAGAATAAGGAAAATACCGTCTATTTTGGTATATGATGAGAAACGTTCGTTTATGTCACGGAATACAAGTAACAATGAGAATGAATATGGAATTGCTACTGATGCAAAAATTGCAGTAACTGCTTCTTCAAACTTAGTCTTTTCAAACTGCATAAGCATAAATATGAAGATTAAAACAACATAAATGCCACCGATAGCTGAAACTGGCACACTAATATTAAAATGCACAAGCACAGGAATTGCTACTGCAAGTAAAAGACTTAAAATCATTATAGGCTTGTTTTTTAAGTTAACTGCCTTTTCTACCTCGTGAACTGCTATAGCAGACATAAGTGAAAGCACCAAAGCAAAAACGATTGTATTCATTAAAAACAAACAACCTATAAAAAGCACTGCACAAATTGAGCCAGTAATTATTCTCTGTTTCATTTAAAAACCCACTCTCAAAATTAATCAGACACCACCAAAACGTCTGTGACGTTTCTGGAAATCTTCTAAAACCAAATCTACGTCATCTGTTGTGAAATCAGGCCATAAAATATCTGAAAACCAGAATTCAGAATAAGCAGACTGCCAGGTTAAGAAGTTTGAAAGTCTGTATTCACCACTTGGTCTTACAATGATATCAGGGTCCGGCTGACCTGCTGTGTAGATGTTTTGTGAAATTAAATCTTCGTTAATATCATCTACAGAAATTTCGCCATTTTTTATCTTCTCGGCAATAGCTTTAACTGAGTGAACAAGCTCTGCTCTGCCACCGTAGTTAAGTGCAATATTAACTGTAATTTTATTATAATCTTTAGTTTCTCTTTCAGCTTTTTCAATAAGCTCTAAAAGCTCTTCGGGGAGTCCTTTACGTTCACCAATAAACTTTAATTTCATCTGCCGCTCTTTGTTTTCTTCTAAACGAGCGTCACCATCAATTAAATATTCAATAAATAAATCCATAAGACCATTGACTTCTTCTTCAGGTCTTGACCAGTTTTCAGTTGAAAAAGCGTAAAATGTTACACATTCAATACCTAAATCGGCACAGTACTCACCTATTTTTTTGAATACTTTAGCACCGGCAATATGACCTTCACCACGCTTTAAGCCCTGGTTTTTAGCCCATCTGCCGTTACCATCCATAATAAAGCCGATGTGTCTTGGTAAAACTTCAAATTTTTTAGTTTCCATATTTCAACCTAAACTTAAATTTCAAGAATTTCTGCAGTTTTTGCAGCACAGATATCATCAATTTTCTTAACGAATTCATCTGTGATTTTCTGTAATTTTTCTTCTGCTTTTTTCTGGTCATCTTCTGTGATTTCAGAATTCTTTTTCATTGTTTTAACTTTTTCAATAGAATCACGACGAATCTGACGAACCGCAACCTTGCTGTCTTCAGCAATTTTTGAAACGTCTTTACTTAATTGCTTTCTTCTTTCTTCTGTAAGAGCTGGGAATACAAGACGGATTGTGTGACCATCGTTTGATGGGTTGATACCAATATCAGAAGCTAAAATTGCTTTTTCAATAAGACCTAAAGCACTACCATCCCAAGGTTGAATTGCAAGAATTCTTGCTTCTGGAACTGAAATAGCAGCCATCTGATTAATAGGAGTTTGTGTTCCATAGTAATCAACTAAAACCTTATCAAGAATAGCAGCATTTGCTCTGCCCGCTCTGATTGAGTTGTATTCATATTTTAATGAAGAAATTGATTTTTCCATTCTTTCTTTTGTATTAGCGTAAATTGTTTCCATAATAAAAGCCTCCGTAAATATATTTTAATCAAATTTTTTATAAATTATTTAACAATTGTTCCAGCATTTTCGCCACACATTGCTTTAGCAATATTCTGGGGATTGTTAAGGTTAAACACAAGAATAGGAATATTATTTTCCTGACAAAGAGCAGCTGCTGCTGTATCCATAACCTTAAGATGTCTTTCTAAAAGCTCGTTATGAGAAATCTCTGTAAATTTAACTGCATCGCTAAACTTGTTAGGGTCTTTATCATAAATGCCGTCAACATTTGTTGCTTTTAAAAGAACGTCAGCGCCAATCTGAGCAGCTCTTAAAGCAGCACCTGAGTCTGTTGAGAAGAATGGGTTACCAGTGCCACCAGCAAAGATAACTAATCTACCCTTTTCAAAATGTCTTACAGCATTATCTTTATTAAACGTTTCAACAACACCAGTAATCTCTACTGCAGACTGTACACGTGCATCAATGCCCAACTGTAAAAATGTTTCTTGCAAAGCCAATGAGTTCATAACAGTTGCAAGCATACCGATGCTGTCAGCTCTGGTTCTGTCCATATCGCCACTTGAACGACCACGCCAGAAGTTACCGCCACCAACAACAATGCCTACTTCTGCACCTGCATCAACAACCTCTTTGATAGCAGAACAGATGTTGTTCATAACATTAAAATCAAAGCCGTGACCTTTGTCACCAGAAAGCACTTCACCACTTAATTTGAGAAGCACTCTTTTGTACTTTAACTCCATAAATACAACTCCTTTTTGCACTTGTTTTTACACAACAAATACATATAAATATTCCACATTATATTTTACTATATATAGGTAAAAAAGTAAAGAGTAAATTTGTGAATAGAGCGTAAAAAAACGAGCGTAATTTTCGGTTAAAATTACACTCGTTTTGTTTTAATATTTTTGGGTTTTACTATTCAAAAACTCAACTAAAGAATTCTTTTGCTCAATTGATTCAAAACTACGTGTTGGTACAATGTAACCTTGCAATGAATTAATTAAAAGTATAACCATATTCTCGTTAACAATAACGTTTTCAATAGCAGAATATTTAGTCTCGGTTTTATTATCGTCTGTAATTTCAACAAAAACATCGTCATAAAATTCAAGAACAGAATGTTCGGAATATGGTAGTTTACCTTTTATTTTAGTTAATGATTTAACTGTTCCTTTTACAGCAAGATTGGTAATTGTTTTATTTAAAGTTAAATGGACTAAAAGAAAAGCGATAATAAGAACACCTGTTACAATAAATCCTTCACCTGAAAACTTTGAGGTTACTAAAGTAAATAAAACTAATATTACACAAACTGCAATAAAAACCAAGTTTGAAATTTTGCTTGATTTTTTACCCGCTGGCGTCTCAGTCATTACAATTCTATTTAATTCAATATAATCTTCTTGTGTTATATCAACGTTAAATTTAAATTTCATTAAATTCTCTCCTATGATTTTTTACGTTCAAAACCGTAACAATTCCCATCCAAATCGATTTTTTCAAGATGCGATTCAAAATCACAATCATCAATGTAATACTCGCAATTTATACACTTTTCTTTAATTACAGATTTAAGTCTTTCTATGTACTCATTACGTTTTAAAATTGTGAGTTTTGTTTCTGAAAAACAACGAATATGGTCAGAATTCCAATACTGTTTTTCACACTCCAAATCCTCTTCTATAAAAAACGGTGCAACACAACCTTTTTCTACATAACTATCCATTTCAAAAAAGTGGTGTGGGTTATTGTTCAGAAAATTCACAAACTCTTCTATATTAGTAATACCTTTAGGAAACTTACAATAAGAATGATTGTTAATTAATATAACTGTTTCGCATTTCATAAAATCACCCCTTACGTCTTATATAACACAATACACAGGAAAAGTCAATTTATTATTGTGCAATAAACTTCAATTGCTTTAGAGATAAACTCCGCTGTACCACTGCTGTGCTTATCAATATTGCTTTTAAAACGTTCATCCCCAATGTACATCTGACCAAGGCCTGACAAAATTTCATTGGTACAAAGATAGTAATTCTCAGTAATATGGTTCTGAAGCATTTTTACAAGGTTTTGTGCTTCATCGGAATCAGGTCTCCCCTTTTTCATACAGAGTGAAAACTCTGCCATAATGTGTTCCATACCTTCAGAGAGGTCATTCCACTTTTCTTCAGAATAATTCTTAGTATTCTCTTCATATTGGCGGTACGCTTCAGTTTCGCCCCATTTTTCTTTAACTTCAGACTTATATTTTTCAAATTCACTGTTATCAAATGCGTTCATAATATTTTCTCCTTTCATGGCACCATCAATAGCCAAAATCAACCGCTCCAATCGTTCTTTCTTGAGCGTGAGAAGCTGCTTTTGCTCTTTCAGTACCTTGTTTTTGTCATAATTCGGGGATGATAAAATCTCACCTATACTTTTTAAGGAAAAGTCAATTTCACGGTAAAAGAGAATCTCTTGCATACGAAGAAGAGAGTTTTCATCGTAATAACGATAACCTGTGAAACGGTCAACTTGGGCAGGCTTTAACAATCCTATTTCATCGTAATAATGCAGTGTGCGCACACTTACACCCGTAAACTCGGCAAATTCCTTAATCAGCATTTTCATTTTTATCACCTCACAACAAGAGCATACACTATGACGGAGCGTGAGAGTCAATACCCTTTTGAAAAAATATGAATTGATGTTCGAAAAATTCTTATTTATCTAACAGATTATATCACACATAATCTAAATTTACAATTGGGTGCGGGTATATACAGTGAAGTATCAGCAAAGCCGATGTAAAGTTATGGCGATGCCATAGTGAAGTTTTGTGCTAACGCACAAAGTGAAGTTAAGTTTGCAAAAACACTTGCGAAGCAAACTTCACTGCGTAAGCAACTTCACTCACGAAGTGAACTTCACTTGCCGTAAGGCAAACTTAGTTCCCAAAAAATAAAAGCAAGTCTTTTGACTTGCTTTATTTTTTGTGTTTACAACTTGTTTTTGTCAAAATTTGAAATCACTCAAAACAGCCCGATAAATTGGAATTTACAGAACAAGATTATACAGGTGTTCCAACTTCAATTAAGTTGCCATCCAAATCGTAGAATCTGACTACCTTTTGCCCCCAACTGTGGGTCATCAGGTGATTGACATATTCGATTTCGGGGTAAAGTGTTTCAAGACGCTCTACAAATTGCTCTATATTAGACTCTTCAAAATACAACTCCGACTGATTACTGTTTGGAATTACACTTCTTTTTGTGAATTGTTCCCAGCATCCCGATTCCTGTAAATATAAATTATCCGTCAATTCCATATTCCCATCGTTGTCTTGAAGCAGTTGAAATCCAAACATATCACGATAGAACTTTAACGCACGGTTACAATCTTTAACAACAATAAGCGTTCCTTTGTATTTCATATATGTTCTCCTCGTTAAATTCTTATTTTCCTAACTGTTCGATATATTGGCATTTAGAGAACTGTTTACAATCTTTTCTTGAAGCAAATGATACGATTTGCTTCATCAAATCCCATTGCCATATGGAATTTGAAACTATCCATATTGTCTATCTCGCAATCACTGGCAAACTCACTGCATCCAATTTCTTTTGCCCATATTTCACAAGCTGAAAGGAGTTCTTTTGCATATCCGTTCTTTCGGTATTCTTCTTTTACGAAAATACCTTCCAAGTAACCCACAGGAGAACTTTCCGTGCCTTCAACATAGTCAGTTCTCAAACCACATTGCGCAAATCCTACGGGTAAATCATTTATATACTTGATAAAAAATGCAGATTGCTTGTCATTAAGTGTTTCAACAAACTCTGCTTCTAATTCATCAACAGTATGACTATCCCACATTTGAACAGCCATTTCTGCCAAAACACGACTGTCTTTATTTCTTGCTATTCTAACCATTGAAACACCTCGTCAAATTCTTATTTTCCTAACTGTTCGACCTATTGGAATTTGTCGAACTCATAATTCTTTTTTTACCAAAACATACTCACTGGTTCTTAACACTTCCACAAACCCGCATTTGAGGAATAATTCAACAGCAGAATTGTCAATAGCAAT
>SVOI01000010.1 GCA_015066465.1 Oscillospiraceae bacterium | reverse complement strand
AAACCCTCGACTCTGTAAACGGCATTAAAGGTCTTGCTGGTGGCGACCTTAAAAACCTTAACTTGAATGCAGTTAAAGGTAAGCAGACACGTGCTAAAACAGGTGACTTGCAGCTCGTTTACAATTTGCTTCAGTTCCTTGATGACAACTCAGACATTCTTGGTAAAGCAGCTTATGGTCTTGACGGTGGTAACGGTATTGACTTAGGTATCGTTGGCTCATTCGTTGACCTTGGTGATATCAACGACATTGTTGGTAACCTTCCTGGCTTTGCAGTAAATATGGTTTATGATTTACTCATCCACGGTTCATATGATGAACAAGGTAGATTTGATAAAAATGCTGAGGAGCACGGCACTCTTCCTACAGATGTTGACTCACTTGATGAAATTATCAACACAGCATTAAGAGGTCTCCTTACAAAGCCTCAGAGCTACACATATGATGAAAGTGGCAAAAAAGTATGGGATATGAACTCATACATTCTTGATGCTTCTAAAATCGCAGATAAAGATTTAACTCTTACAAACAACTCAGTATTCTCTCTTCTTGATAGCCTTCTTCAGATTGCTTATGAAGATTTTGGTACAGTTTTCCTTAACAACGACCTTAAGAAAAACTTAATGAGAGCTTTAGGTGCTGATTTTGTAACTCTTGATGAAACAGCAGATGCTGCTGAAATTGCAAAAATCACAAAAGCAGGTACTGGTTATATTGACGTAGCAACTGCTTCAGCTGATAAAGTTGCTTTAGTTAAAAACTACTTCTGCAACGCTCAGATGTGGAAGGTTGATGGCACTTGGTACTACAGAGGCTACAAAACTGTAGATACAGGCGCTGTTGACGAAGAAGGTAATGCAATCACAGTTCAGAAAGATATTTTCCAACGTGCAAACATCGGTGGAACAGATTCTCTCTTTAACCTTGTTAACTGGGATTACAACCTCACAGGTGATACAATTGACTTTGACACATTAATTCCAAAGTATGGTTCAATCATTGGTTGCCTTAACCACCTTATCTATGTTCTTTTCGATAACGCTATTAACTTCGACGTTCTCGGTATTAAAGTAACAGATATCTGGAAAGATGGCGACAACTCAAACTTCAATGAAAACCTTATGACAACAGCAAAGTTCCTTCTTAAGAACTTCACATTTATGTTCTTTGGCAGAAACGAAGCTTACGTTGATCTTAATACATTTAAAGCAACACCAGAATTCGTTGCAAAAATTGATGAATTCGGTAACGATGCAAAAGGCAGAGAAGGTCTTATCGCTTATATCCTCCTTCCTCTCTTAGGTGACGTTTTACCACAGCTCGTTTATGATGTTGATATGTTCACAGATGGTCTTCAGATTGAACAGACAGCTGTTCTTCTCGTAAGAGAATTCCTTTCAGACCTTACACCACAAATCAACTATGACGACCAGATTTTTGAAGATGCTTCTCTTAAAACTGGCAGAAAGTTCAAAACTATGAGTTCTGAAAAGTGGATTGAACTTCTTCTTAATATGGGTCTTGATTTAGGTGCTACTTACCTTGATAATATCTGCAACATCGCTCTTGATGCTGCTACACTTAAACAAGTTAAAGAATATGCAGTTGCTAAAGGCGACCCAGCTTATATGGGTGTTCTTGAAGAAATTGTTGACTATGCAGTTAACTACGTTGGTGAAGGCAACACAAGTATTCTTGCTGGCTGTGACCCAACAACTCTTAACTCTGTTCGTTGCGTAACAGCATACGATTATAAGACAGATAAAGTTACTGTTGCTAACAACTATGCAGGTAATGCATTCACAATTCTTTCAACAATTCTCAATAAGATTCTCCCACTTGGTCTTCTTTGCAACGTTTCATCAGAAGCTTATGCACTTGACGTTAAGATGGTATTTGACAGACTTATTGACGTAATTGATGACCTTGACCTTGAAGTTCTTCTCGGTACATTCGGTAGAAATAAGAGAGACGACAACCTTCTTGGTGCAACAAATATTATCAATCAACTTCTTGATAACCTTGTTAACAGACTTATCTCTGTTATCTTTGGCAGAAAGCTCTTCCCTGTAACATCTTCACTTAATGCAGCTGTTACACAGGCTAACCTCAAGACAATTATCATTAATCTTCTTGATGGTCTTAACAGCGTTAAAACTGGTCTTCTTCCAAATGCTCTTCCAATTGTTGCAGCATTCGTTGATGACTGGGGTTCAGAACAGGCTCTTCGTTCACCAACAATGAACATTAACGAAGTAACATACGCTTCAAACGGTACTCTTAACTACACAGTAACTCTTACTAACGGTTCTCGTGGTATTTGGCGTGGTTATATGAAAGACGGCGCTCGTGTTCAGGACGAACAATATGCTTATAACGTACAGTCAATCACTTCTGCTCAGGGTATTACTGTAGGTAGCGGTTATGCAGGTAATCTTGCTTATGGTCAAAGTAAGACATTTACTCTTACAGGTACTATTCCAGCAGCTGGTTTGGGTGACAGAATTGACGTTGTTTATCAGGTAACTGACGAAGACGGTAACTTAATGGATAACGGTAAGTCATACTCAAAGGCATACTTCACATACTTTGCTTATGATGGCGAAGAATATTACCACGTAAACGATGACGATTACGAATTCTTCTTTAAGAAAGCTGTTGTTTTCGCTGATACAGATAATATGGCATCTATAAATGGCAATGACAGCATCGCAAGATTCTACAATGGTAAGAGTAATGGCGGTAAGGAATATCAATTCGAAGCACAGTCACAACCTGGTAATGGTTTTGCAGTTGTAAACTCAGGTAATGATGATTGTGATGAAGAAACAAATTACCCATTTGCTCCTATTACATTTGATGCAGCAAATTACACAGCTCCTGGTGTAGAGGGTCAGACACTCTCATTCACTTATAAATTCTATGCAACATATAAGAGCTGGGGTACAAGATATTATCGTGGTTGGCACAATGATTCTGAAGGCGGCCACACAACTCTCCCAACAACTTATATTAAGATTTATAACGCTGAGTATATGAATTTACTTCGTGACTTAGTTAACGAAGAAACAGGTCTTAACAGACGCCCAGAGGGTTATAAGGATGCAAATGCTTATAACACATACTTAGGTCTTCTTGCACAGGGTATAGCAGTTGCTTGGAACCCTGGTATTGATAATAGCTTTGTAACAGATGCAAAGCCAGTTTATGAACAACTTAAGTCTGCTATTGCAGCTCTCGAAGCAACAAAGTATACTCCTGCAGAACAAGCTGCAGCAGGTCTTGAAACAGTTGATGCTGCTATTGCTAAACTTGAGACAACAATCAATTCTATTAAGACTACTCTTGATGGTAAAGATTACAGAACTCACATGCTTTACAGATGGTCTCGTTACCAGGATGCAGTAAAGGATGCTAACCATGCTTTCGAACTTCAGAGAGAATTTGAAGCAGGTCTTCCAACACAGAAATTTGAATACAACTCAATGTCTGTAAAAGAAAATGCTGACCTTATTAAAGGTGATGCTTACGAGAAATATATCAAGGCTCTTTTCGTTGACCTCAATGAAGAAGAAGCTGCTGCAGCTCAGAAGAGATATTCAGACGTAACAAAAGAATACGGTGGATATACAACTCTTGATATTGCTCAGATTCAGAACCTTGCAACAAGAATGTCACAAAGACTTCTTCCTCGTGAAGGTGGCGTAGTTAATACTTACCTTTCAAAAGAAATCGAATCTGCAAAAGCAACTATCGGTACTACACAAGGTAACTATTCAGATATGAGCTGGGCAGTTTACTCAAAAGCTCTCAGTAATGCTGAAGCTGCTATGAATAGTGCTTCACAAGACGTAATCTTCAATGCAAAATATGCTCTTCAGGTTGCACGTAACAACTTAGTTACTAAAGATAACGAAGCTGATTACTCAGAACTTAAAGAACTTATTGCACAAGCTGAAAATGCTGTTAAGAATGCTTCTTACTACAAGAATGCAGACGTTGACTTCGGTAGAGTTCTTGCAGCTCTCGGTTATGAAGTTAACGGCACAGAAATCTTCCCAGGTGCTGCTAAAGACGTAGTTGCTACATCTTACAGCAAGCATGACCAGGATGAAATCGACGATGCAGCTGATGAACTCAAAGCAGCTCTTGCTAAGTTAGAGTTCAACGACTTCGCTTCTAAGAAACCTTCAGGTGTTGATTCTACAGCTATTGCAACTGGTGAAGAGGATGAATCAGGTAATCCAGTTACTGAAAACATCTACACTAAGAAGATTGAAGCTAAACAATTTAAGAAAGCTGTTGCTGATGCATTAGCAGTTACAGGCTGCACAGTTGAAGTTTCACTCGATGCAAAATATTCAGCTACAAGTGATGCTAACTTAGAAAAGATTCCAGTAGGTACAGGTGCTACAGTTACAATCCTTCAGAGTGTTGGTGGTGTTAACGTTCCAGTTGCTACAATCAAGCTTATCGTTGAAGGTGACGTTACTGGTGACGGCGTTATCGACGCCCTTGACTGTATGATTGCTGACCTTTGCGTAAATGACCAGGCTTCACTCGATGGTATTTACCTTATCGCTGGTGACCTTCAGGTTAACAACGCAATGGATAAGGGCGACTTCTCAGCTATTGTTAACAAAGCTATTCCTGATAAAGTTGCTTAATTAAAAAATCGTAGGGGATGACTTAACGGGTGAGCAGTGCTCTGACCCTGCAGGTTTCCCAAACAACAAATAAATAAAAAAATCCAACTTCCCCACATTTGGGGTGGGGAAGTTAGGATTTGTTAAAATTAAACAAAACATTTTTATTGTTTTCTCTCATTTTTTTATTATTTGCTATTGCAATTTTCTATATATTGTATTAAAATATGAGAATGAACAATAGATGTTCTATCTATGCGGATTTTTTAATTCGTTAAGGAAAGAGAATTAAATAGTTCTTAAGGAGGCAATCAAATGTCCAAGAAAGTCATTGGTGGTCTTCTCGCTTTAGCTTTAGTTCTCAGCGTATTCAGCTTCTCTGTTTTCGCTGCAGGTACAGGCTATGAGACAGACACATCATACACACAGACATGGGGTCTTGCAAACAAAGCAGGCTCAGATGGCACCTACACAGTAGACGTTCTTCTTACAACAAACTACCCAGTAGGTCCTATTCAGTTCAAAATTGATGGTGTTGACGAAGTAACAAGCGTTACTGTTGGTAGTGGTTACTACAAAGCTACTCCAAGCTATGGTAAAACAGGTCTTGTTATGTTAACTCCTGATACCTCTTCAAACCTCTTAGGTAAGAAGCTTTCAAATGCTGTTGTTGCAACAGTTACTTACAAATCATCTTCAAACGGCACTCCTGCTATTAAAGATGACGTAAAATCAGCTTCTAACCCACAGGGTACTCTTATGGCTGCTCGTCTTGATGGTAGCGACTATGTAAACAGTGCTTCATTCATTGTTGGTCAGAAAGCTACAATCGTTGCACTTGGTGGCGAAATGCCTTCTCCAACTGAAGCAGACCTTCAGGTTAAATCAGGTGTTACTGGTGTTGTTATTGATAAAAATAAAACATTTGGTGGCAAATATGCAGGTGCTGTTTATGGTTTTGCACAAGCTGCTAACAATACATTTGCAACAGTTAACTACCTCAACAACTCACTCGAGGCAACAGATGGTAGTGCTATCTCAGCTACAAAAGGTACAAAGGGCTGGGGTACTGGTACAACAGTTACAGTTGGTACAAAAACATATGTAGTAGTAATTTTTGGTGATGTTGATGGCAATGGTCTTATTAACACAGCTGATGCTAATGCTACAAAGGCTTCTGTTAACAACACAAAAATTCCTAATGATTCAGTAGAGAGACTTGCTGCTAACGCTCAGAATGTTAACAGTGATGCAATGATGCATAACATCGTTACTGGTGACGCATCAGCAATTAAAAACCATATCGGTGGTAAGAAGATCGATTTTGCAGCTCTCGCAGCAAAACACGCTTCATTTAATAAAAACTATCAATAATTAGAAGGAGATATTAACAATGAAAACTTCAAAAAAAGTTTTAGGTGTAGTTCTTACACTCATTATGCTTGTTAATGTTTTTGCTGTTAGCGTATTTGCTGCATATCCAGATGATGCTGCTTGTGCTCTTATTGTTAAAACAGACAAAGCAAACTATGCTCCTGGTGATGAAGTTGTACTTACAGTTGCAGTAAAAGCTACTGCTGACGTAGGTCCTATGCTTCTCACAGGTCAATACGAACTTGGTTATAACTCAGCAGTTTTAGAACCATATGCAGCTAGTGATACAACTCTTGAGGGTCATGGTTTCGCAGCTGATGCTTATTTTGCTGGTGCTTATGATGCTTCAATGTCACAGGTTATCTATAGTGAGACAACTATGGCTAACGGCGGTTCAGTTACTGCTGGCAAGGGTTGGGATTCAGTTATTCTTTATTGTGTAGCTGATAACGGTTCAATCAGTAAAGATTGTGCTGATGCTGAAGCAACTCTCTTCACAGTTAAAATGAAGATTGCTGCAAATGCTGCAGACGGCACATATACAATCGGTTTCAACCAAGATGGTTATGAAACAAATTTCACAGCTTATGCTACAGACCTCAATGGTGGTGGTCTCTATGGTAACGATGGTTCAGGCTTCGGTAAAGCAAATTTATATGATTTTGGTGTAGCTGAATTCACAGTTGGTGCTGGCGGTTCAACAGAACCAGAACAACCAACAGTTAAGGTTAACAACCTTTCAACACAAGTTCAATGGGCTAACAAAGAAGCTGGCTTAATGAACGTTGGTTTCCGTGGTCAGATTGCAGAAGGTTATAATGCAGCTGATGATAAGGCTGGTACAACAGGTCCTAACGGCGGTGACAACCTTGCTAAACTTACAGAAGTAGGTTTCTACTTGAATGGTACTAAATACCAGGCATACACAATTTACAACTTCGTTGACGGTGGTTACTTCTATCGTGTAGTTGTAGGTAACGTTTCATACGACAGCGAAGCAACATTCTCTGCACAGGCTTATGTAATGATTGATGGTCAGGAATATAAAGCTGACGCTTCATTCGAAACAACAGGTAAAGCTCAATATGAAAGAGCTATTACAGTTGGTATGGAAGCAAAATAATTTATGTTGAAAAAATATTTTTCACCAGAAATTGAAATTATTGAGTTCAGTGTAGCAGATGTTTTAACTAACTCACAAGTTGTTACAACTCACCCTGCAGGCGTTAATATAGGCGGCTCAGGTGGAGACGGTTACATTGATTTTGATGATATTCTATAATATATAAGCTTGAAAGGAGAAAAAATCCAATGGTAAATTACACAAAACCAGAATTAGAAGTTACTGAATTCGAAATTGTTGACGTTCTTACTATCTCCATTCAAACAGGCTCAGGCACTGAAGACTGGAACGAAGGCTGGTATTAATATCAACTTTTAAAGAAATTAGTTTCTTGAAAAAGGACTGCTACTTTGTAGCAGTCCTTAAGTTTTTCATTTGTTTATTCTTTCAGAGTATTGAAATGACGAAAGTTATATGTTAAAATTAAAACCTATTTAGAGTAGAACAAAATTAGTGCTGAGTGCAAAGTGCTGAGTGCTGAGTTGTGGAAGCCCTATGGGCTTGGATTGTAATTGTTTACAGGTAAAGGGCAGTTTGTAGTATCATTTTATATTAATTTTTGATTTTATAAATAAATAGTGCAACGAGTTTGATTGTATAAGTGTATTGAAAAAGGAAAAACGCAGTTATTACTATAACATTATAATCAAGGCGAAGCCTTCCGAAACTCAGCACTTTGCACTCAGCACTCAGCACTTTTGTACATATAACTCTACAATTTAAAGATATAAATAGGAGTCGTTGAATGAAATTACAAGTTGCCGACTTAATAGTCGAATTTGAACCAAAATACAATATGATGCAAGAACGAATAAAGCAATATATTTACGAGGGCGAAAAAGAACCTGATATTGTTATCAATTTAAGTGAGCAGTTTTTTCTCGATCGTCAAAAAGAAAATCCACACTTGCATCTTTCTGAGGTTGAAGCAATTTTTACAGCTTCTTACTTTTACACCGAAATAGTAAAATTTGGTGGTGTAATGCTTCACGCTTCTTGTGTTCAATATGAAAATTACGCATATCTTTTTTCTGCAAATTCAGGAACCGGTAAATCTACCCACACACATTTGTGGCTAAAAAAATTCCCAAAAGCAGAAATTCTTAATGACGATAAACCCGCAATTCGCTACATTGATGGAAAATTTTACGCTTTTGGTACTCCGTGGAGTGGAAAAAATGACGAAAGTATTAACGCTAAAACCGAAATTGCAGGAATAACCTTCCTTTCACGAAGCGAAAATAACGAAATAGAACGTGTAGAGGGCAATACTGTTACAATAGATTTTTTAAATCAGACAGTGAGACCGAGTAACAAAAATTATATGCTTCAATTTATGGATACTCTTGATAAGGTATTGACAGAAATTCCAATTTACCGCCTTAACTGTAATATGTCGCTTGAAGCGGTAGAAACATCCTATAACGCTATGAGGAGAAGATAAAATGAGAATTAACGAAAATTTTGTGCTTAAAACAATCGCAGGTGAAGCAGTAGCTATGCCGGTAGGCGAAGCGGTAAGCAAAATAAATGGTATGATTAAATTAAATCCTACTGCAGAAGTAATCTGGAAAGCACTCGAACACGAAACAACACTTGAAGACGTTATTTCTACTGTAAGAGCAAATTGTCAGAATGTAAATGAGGCTACAATTATTGAAGATGTTGTCGATTTTACTGAAAAATTAAGAAAACTTGGTATTTTAGAAGAATAATATGAATAACAAAGTAACTATGCAAGAGCTTCTCCCATTTATAGAAGAAGCTCTTAATAATGATAAAACCTTTATAATTCCTATAACAGGTACGAGTATGCGACCACTTTTAATTGCAGGGCGTGATACTGTTACTCTGAAAAAATGTGATTCTAAATTGAAAAAAGGCGATTTGCCGTTATACAGAAGAGAAGACGGCACTTTTGTATTACACAGAGTTGTTTCTGTAGAGGATAATAACACCTACACAATGTGTGGCGATAACCAGTTCTTGAAAGAAAAGGGGATTGCTCACAACCAGATTATAGGTGTTGTAACTGAAATTACCCGTGACGGAAAGACATTTTCAGTAGATAGTAAAAAATATCAACGATATGTAAAATTGGGTCTTTTACTTTTAAATATCCGCTATCCGTATAAGAGGCTTAGATATTTGGGGCATTTGGTGAAAGAAAAAATTAAATAGAATGCAAAAATGTAGGGGACGACCTTTGGTCTCCCGCAACAAAGTGCGGAGCCTTTTTAGTGCTGAGTGCAAAGTGCTGAGTTGAGGGGCTACGCCGTAAATATAATTGTTTGCGGACAACAGATAATTTATAGTATCATTTTTTGTTGATTATATTAATTAGCGGATTAAAAAAGAACAATAGATTTTTTGTAAAGATAACGCCTCTCTTCGAAGAGAGGGGGACCATTCACTACATAAATTAAAAATTATTGAATGGATTTTAGGCGAAAAGGAAATTTTTTTATTGAAAAATTAAAACGGAATGGTGGAGAGTTCTTCGCCACGAGTTAACTTATATTAAAGCAGTTGGTCGGTTTATTAATAAATTAAGTTTTATAATTTATTTATCAACTAACTATATAAAAACAAACAACCTCGTTACAAAGAACTCTCCACCACCCAAGAAAAATTATTAATTTTAATAAACTCTTAACCCGCTTGAGAATTTATTAAAATAAGTAACAAAAAGAAAAGGCGGTCCCCCTCTCTTCGAAGAGAGGCGTTTTATAGAAAGAAATTTACTTTATCATTTATAATGGCTTCATAGACCCGTAACTCAGCACTTTTAGAAAGGGGCAAGAAATTATGGCAAATAACAAAACTGAATCAGACAACAAAAACAACGCTTCTTGCCTTACAACAGGCGGGATTCTTATTAAAATTATAAAGGGAATAATTGAAAACAAAAGTGTAGATATTCCTGAAAATACCGATTTTAATAAGATTATGAAATTAGCATATGCACACAGAGTAAGCGGTTTTGTGGCGTATGCTTGTAAATATTACGAGATTGAAGAGCCAACGAAAACTAAGATGGCAACAGAAATTTATAAAACTGCTGCCCGTCACACAGCACAAGAGCACGAAATTAAAGAGCTTTCAGAAGATTTTACAAAAGCAGAAATTGAGCATTGTTTTTTAAAAGGCTTAAAAGTTTCTTCTCTTTACGATATTCCTGAAATGAGATTTATGCTTGATATTGATATTTATATCAATTCAGAAAAGTATGAAAAAGCTATTGAAGTTATGAAAAATAGGGGATACGAGGTTGGTTGTGCTGATGAAAAAGACTGCTCACTTTCAAAAAAGCCGTTTCTCAATGTCGATTTGCATCAGGAGTTAAAATATGACTACGATTTAGGCTACGAATTTTATGAGAAGGTAAACGAACGTCTCATTTCTCGTGAGAATTCATATGAAAAACTTATGAGCAACGAAGAGCTCTATGTTTATCTTCTTTCACATACAGCTCACCATTTTGCAACTGCTGGTACAGGCATTAAAAGTGTAATTGACCATTATTATATTTTAAAAAATCTTTTGCCAAAGTGTGATGGTCAGGTTCTTCAAGAATATTTGAATAAAAGTGGTTTAAAAGATTTTAATGATACGTTCACAAAGCTCACAAAGTTCTGGTTTATGGGGGCAGAAGCTGATGAAACTATTAAAGAAATGTCTGATTACATAATTTTAAGCGGTGCTTATGGAACAGATATTAATTTTTTTGTAAATAGCGTTCTCAGAATAAGCGATAACAAAAAGAGTTATTTTTTAGAAAGACTTTTTCCAGACAGAGAAACACTCAGCTACCGTTACCCTGTTCTTAAAAAGCACAAGGCGCTTCTTCCTGTGTTCTGGGGTGTAAGAATTGTGAGCACTGTATTCGATTTTAACCGTATAAAAAGCGAAGCAACAGGCGTTGCAAACGTAGAAGCTGAGGTTAAAGAAAAACAAGAGCTTTTCCTTAAAAATGTCGGATTGTAAATTTTTGAAAAAACTCTTGTAGAACTATATTTATTGTGATATAATAACCTGTGGTATGTTTAAAAGTTATTATGAAATAAATAAAGGTATGGTGAATTAAATGGCTTACGAAGAAAAAAACAAAGTCGAAGATAACAGCGCCAGTTTATACACTATTATAAGACTTATAAGTGTTATTGCTAAAAAATGGTGGTTCGTTGTAATCTTTATGGTTGTTTTTGGCTTGTTAGGTTTTATTTTCTCAAGAGTTACTTATACAGAACAATATTCTTCTCAGATTATTTTTAACGTTTCTAACAAGGATAAAAATATTGCAGGTGCTGCTGCGACTTACATTACACAATCTGACGCTGAAGCTTCAGCTATGCTTGCTATTAACTTCAGAGAAATTCTTACAAATGGTAATGACTTTATTACTGCTATTCGTGATAACGTTGCTGAAAAAACAGGTCAGACTTACGACAAAGAGTATTTACGTAAGATGATTGGTATCAACATTGTTGCAGAAAGTACACTTGTTTACGTTACTGTTACTTCTGATGATAAAGAGCTCTCTAATGCAATGTCTAAAGCTATTAAAGAATGCTATGCAGATATTACAACAAGAGCGTTCCCGACTGCAAACTTTACTATTGCGGATGACCCTACACCTTCAAAATTAGTTACAGATACATCTGCTCTTATTTATACTCTTGCAGGTCTTGTACTCGGTGCTGGTTTAGCAGTTTTATATATCGTTATTGAGAATAAAATTAAAAATATTCTTATTTCAAGTGAAGATATCAAAAATAAATATAACGTTGACATTATGGCAACTGTTTCTAAAATTGACATGAAGAAGGCAAATATTTCAAGACTTCTTATTACTGACAGAAATGTTGGTCTTCCATTTATTGAAACATTTAAGCTTATAAGAACAAAGCTTGAAAATACAAAGCTTAAAAAAGGCTACTCAGTTTTCGCTATTACAAGCTCTACTGAGAGTGAGGGTAAAACTACCTGCTCTGCAAACATTGCGCTTTCACTTGCTAAAAGTGGTAAATCAGTCATTCTTATTGATGCTGACTTGAGAAGACCTGCTGTTTGTAAGACACTCGGTATTACTCTTGATGGTGACAGAGGTATTTATGAAATAGTTAGTGGTCAGAAAACTTTTGACGAGGCTGTTAAATACGTTGAAAGATATAACCTTTATCTTCTTATTTCTGATACTCAGACCGTTGACCCTTCTGAAGTTCTTGCATCTAAGGGTATGGAAGCTATTGTTGCTGAAGCAAGAAAGAACTTTGACTATGTTATCATAGACTGCCCACCATCTGGTGTTGTTGCCGATGCTGCTATTATTTCAAACTATGCAGACTCAATTATTTTCGTTGCTTCTGAAGGCAGAGTTTCTCTTCCTCAGGTTGAATACGCTTTATCTGACCTTATGACTTCTAAATCAGATATTTTAGGTTGTATTTATAACTACGCTGACCCTAAATTCCTTGGTCTTAGTTCTCAGCGTCATGGCGGTTACTTCTCAGGTGCTTATGGCGGATACCATCGTCGTAGCCATTATGGTTATGGCTATGCATACGCAAATGCATATGCATCAAGCTACCATCGTCAGCACGCTCAGAGTCAGAGTTCACGTTCAGGCTCGGGTTCTGGTTCGCGTTCAACATCTTCAAGTAGTAGTTCTCGTTCGGGTAGCTCATCATCAAGAACAAGTAGTTCACAATCTACAAGAAGATAGTAAAAATAGTAGTTCTAAAATAATGAAAACCACTTTCACTTTTTTGGTGAAGGTGGTTTTTAGTTTTGAACAAAATTATGAACATTGGTTTCCCCGATATGAATATAGGGGAATTGTGCAATTTGTTTATTTATTTGATTAAGAATTATTGAATTTTTATTGACAAATAAGAAAAAAGTAACCAAAGCGAGAATAAAAAGTTACAAAATTGTAATTTACGAACAAAAATTGTTCATAATTTTTTCTATTTTTTTTGAAAAAGATATTGATTATTTACAAAAGTTGTAGTATGATGATGAATGAAATATACTCGAATAGGTGTAGTATGCCCAAAATTATGGAATGTTTTGGATATTTTCAACACAAATAGTGAGTAAATTTATAGTAAATATATATATACCCATATATTTACAGGGGTATTACATTTTGTATTTTATTGCTGAATTCGGAGGCTTTTATTATGGCGCTTGAGTTAACAAGAAAAGGCGGGAACAAAAAGAACCCTAAGCCACAGGTTAATATTCTCCCCAAAATTGAGGAGTTTTTCCAAAAAAACCCGATTATGAAAATTGTGGTTCCGGTTATAGGCTTTGTTATATTGGTAACCGTATTCTTACTAATAGTTTTTGGTGACAAGGTTTTAATTGAGGACCCATCTACTGACACTGGAGTTCAGAATCCAAACTCGAATATTGTTGAGGTGCTCCCAGGTGGTAACGAAGTTACCGATGAAAAAGTGTTAGAAATTATTAATAAAGACCCTCTTTCAGCAGATATTCTTGCAGGAGCAAAATATACAGGTTATGCTACCGGCTCCAGCGGTCTTAAAACTGCATTAATAGAAATCAAAGATGATAAGCTTGTTCTTTCGGTTGGTGAAACAGTCGGGGATTCAAGTTGGGAGGTAATTGAAATTACCGAAGATCACGTTCTTTTTAAAGCAGGCGAAGCTACCAAACGAATTAAAAGATAGCTTACAAACCATTTAATATATATTACATTTTTAATGTACAATTTCGCTCTTTTCAGGAGGACTACTTAGATGAAATTTTTCAAAAATCAAGCATTGAAAACAATAAGCATGTTTGCACTTTCAATTATTCTTCTTATAGGTGCAGTGCTCCCAATGACAGCAGCAGGTAGCTCAATTGATGAATATATGGCTACATACACTGTTAAAACCGGTGATACTCTTTCATCAATTGCAGCAAAATATGGTGTTACTGTTTCAAGTATTGTAAAGGAAAATGATATTTCTGCTTCTTCAACTCTTTTTGCAGGTCAGGTTCTTTATATTCCTGGTGCAACATCTGTAGAAGAGGACTCAACAACAAGCTTTGGTTCTTCAAGCTCACTTTCTATGGAGTTTAAAGATGCTGACCTTGTTGGTGTTCTTGAAACAATTCTTGCTCACACAGGTTATACAATGATTTTCAAAGGAAGCACAACAACTGTTTCTCTTTCTCTTCCAAAAGTATCTCCTCTTGCAGCTATTGACTACGTTCTTCGTATGGTTGATATGACTTATATCAAGCACGATAACATTATTTATGTAGGTACTGCTTCAACACTTAATGCAAGCTTTGTTGATAAACAGGCACTTACTAAATTCTCTCTCAAATATATTTCTGTAGATACACTTATGTCACAGCTCTCAACACTCGGTGTATCAGTTACACTTGTTAAGATGGCTGATAATAACCGTGAGTTTTGGGTTACTGGCACACCAATGCAGTTAGCAAAGTTAAAAGACGTTGCTAAAACTCTTGATATTAAAAAGCACACAACTTTAGGTAGTGCGGCTATCAGTTCAAGCCTTACTCCTATTGAGTTAAAATACATATCTGCAAGTGAATTCAGTTCACTTCTTTCAACACTCGGTCTTCATGCAGGTCTTACAATGTCTGCTCACCCAATGATTCTTTACGTTTACGTTACTGGTGACGAGCTTCAGGATATTATGAAAATTAAAAAGCTCGTTGATTATCCAGATGCGAATGCTGAAGAAGAACCAGTTACTGACGAAAATGGTAACGTAGTTGAAGATGACAAAGACTCAGAAAACAAAGACGAAAATGCTGGCACTAATGATGGTACAAACAACGGAACCAATAATGGCACTAATGCTGGCGATAACAATAATGGCACATCAAGTGACGTTGTGATTTCAGACGGTGAAACTTCACTTGTTAAAATCGAACTTCAATATCTCAATAAAGATGCTGCTAAGAATATCCTCTCAACATTCGGTCACGAAGTTGAAGTATTAGGTCTTGACCTTTATGAAAAAACTCTCTGGCTCCGTGGTACTACTGAAGAAGTAGATGCAGCGGTTGCTGTAATTAAAGAACACGATATTTCAGGTAACAATACTGAAAAGGTTTCATTCACATATGACTTACAGAACATTGTTGCTGCTGAATTACAAAATAAAATGGGTAATATGGATGTTGATGGTGTTGAATTCTACTTTGGTTCATACCCAGAACTCACAAAATCAATTATTGTTTACTGCCCATCAAATCAGGTTGAAAAGGTTAAGAATATTATTGCAACACTTGATAGTAACTTAGGTTCAATGTACTACCCAATTGCTACAATTACAAGTGAAGCAGAGCTTAATGCTCTTAATGCTAAGAAAGAACTTGTTGTTAAGTTCCTTAATGACTCATCAATTACGGTTGATTCATTTGTTGTTTCAAGCGACCTTGATCCAGCAGAGGATGCTGTTAAATACATTGTTTATGTATGCGAAGCACCTGAAAAGATTGATTTAATCACTAATATGTGGGGTATTGTTGACTAATTCTTTTTGAATTATATAGTTTTGGAGTGAAAATTTGTGTTAGAATTTTTAAATCAGGAAAGTAATTATCCTGTTACTTTAGAAGATTTACTTCGTTTAACTGTTGAAAAAAAAGGTTCAGACTTACACCTTGTTGTTGGTATGGAGCCTTGTATAAGAATTGACGGTGATATTGTAAAACAGGATTATCCGCGAATGATGCCTGCAGATGTTGAAGCGATGATTATGAAGGTGCTCTCTCCAAGAGACAGACAAGAGCTTCTTACAAATCTTGAGCTTGATATTTCATATTCAGTTCCAAGATGTGCACGTTTCAGAGGTAATATCATTGTTCAACGTGGTACATTGGCAGCAGTATTCAGAGCGATTCCTTTTGAAATTCCAGCATTAGATACGTTAGGTCTTCCTGCAGATATCAAACGTCTTTGCACATTACCACGTGGACTTATTCTTGTTACAGGTCCTACAGGTAGTGGTAAGTCAACAACTCTTGCTGCAATGCTTAACTATATGAATACTAACTTTGAGTATAATATGGTTACTATTGAAGACCCTATTGAGTTCTTACACTCACATAAAAAGTCTATTGTAAGACAGCGTGAATTGGGTAGTGATACCTTAAGCTTTAACAACGCTTTAAGAACAGTTCTCCGTCACGACCCTGACGTTATTATGATAGGTGAAATGCGTGACCCTGAAAGTATTTCAATAGCATTGACTGCTGCTGAAACCGGTCACTTGGTGCTTTCAACGTTACATACACAAACAGCACCGCTTACTATTGCACGTATTATTGACTCTTTCCCTTCTTCACAACAGAATCAGGTAAGAAGTCAGCTTTCAAATACACTCAAAGCAGTTATTTCACAACAACTTTTACCACGTCTTGGTGGTGGTCGTGTTGCTGCTATTGAATATATGATTGATACACCAGCTATCAAGAGTATGATTCGTGAGGGTAAAGACCATCAGCTTTACTCAACAATGCAGACCGCTCAGAAAGAGGGTATGCAAACTATGGACCAATCTCTTCTCAAGCTCCTTCGTGAGCAGAGAATTTCAAGAGAAAGTGTTATTGAAAACTGTATTGAACGTGCGGATATCATCCGTCAGATGCAGGTTTATTAATGCATAATATCAGATTGAGAGTTTATGAATTTTAACTTGTAATTCTCAATTCTCAATTCTTAATTCTTAATTCTCAATTCTAACATCAGGGGGGACACTCTTGGAATTTATATATGAAGCCTTAAATAAACAAGGTCAGCCTGTTACGGGTAAGGTTACAGCAGAAAACATGGCAGAAGCGAATGAAAAACTTCGTGGTGCTGGTGTTATAGTAACTAAAGTTGAGCCTGTAAAAAACGGTGCAAAAAAGAAAAAGGGTAAAAAAGTCCCTCTTGCTGATATGTCAATGTTCAGTCGTCAGTTTGCGGCGATGCTTGATGCGGGTATTCCTGTAACTCAGGCGCTTTCTACATTGGCTTCACAGACAACTCATCAGACTCTCGCAAATTCCGTAAGAACTATTGCAGAAGATGTTGAGGGCGGTGCGGCTCTTTCAGATGCATTCCGCAACCAACGTCCTGTTTTTACAGATTTGTTCTGTTCAATGGTTGCCGCTGGTGAAATCGGTGGTATGCTTGACAAAACGTTACTTGCTATGTCTAACCAGTTACATAAGGATAAACAGCTTAAAGACTCTATTAAGTCAGCTACTTCATATCCTAAAATGGTTGGTGGTATGGCAGTTGTAATTTGTTTGGTTATGATTATCTTTATGGTTCCTATGTTTAAAGAAATGGCTGCAACTGTTGAAGATATTAACCCGATTACACAGATGATTTATAACCTTTCAGACTCATTAAGAGCACACTGGTATTTTTATATCGTTGGAGTTGTAGTGGCAATTTTTGCATTGAGATTTATAATTAAATCTCCACCAGTTCAGAATTTCTGGGAAAATCACAAAATGAAATTCCCACTTATTGGTGAGCTTTTAACAAAGACTGTTCTTGCTCGTTTCTGCCGTATTTTTGCAACACTTTTAGCAGGTGGTGTTACGGCGGTTAAAGCTCTTGAAACAGCTGGTCCTACTTCTGGTTCAAAGCTTGTTGCAAATGCTGTTTCAAATGCTATTGAACAGATTGAAAACGGTAGAACAATTCACGAAGCATTAGATGAAACAAAAATGTTCCCACCAATGCTTATAAGTATGATAGCAATCGGTGAAGAGGCTGGTACATTACCTACTATGCTTGACAAGGTTGCTGAATTCTATGAGGAAGACGTTACAGCAATTTCGAAAAACCTTGGTACAACCCTCGAGCCATTAATGATGTTATTGCTCGGTGTTGTTGTTGGTTTCCTTCTTATTGCTCTTTATCTTCCTATTTTCCAGGCATCTACTGCAATGCCATCATAAAACGAAAAATGAAACACTCAAAAGATATTTATCCACAGGGAGTTAGAACTAATGGCTAATAAAGTAAACAGCGCAATCGGAATTGAATATAATTCTCACGAAATTAAAGCAGTTGAGCTTGTTAAAAAGCCTGATGGTACTTTAGCAGTTACTGCATTCAGTAAAGAAGAAATTCCAGAGGGTGTAATGTTTGAAGGTATGATTTCAGAACCAGAAACATTCACAGCAATCTTAAAAGACCTTTACACTAACGGTGGTTTCACAGAAAAAGCACCAGTTGTAGTAGGTGTAAATAATGAAAACGTTATTTTGCGTTATGCTACGTTCCCAAAGGTTCCAGATGACAAATTAAGAAGCGTTATCACTATGCAGGCGGGTGACTTTATTCCTGTGCCTGTTATGGAGTTGGGTCTTGATTACGTAGTAGTTAACGAAGCAGTTGATGATGATGACCAACCGATAGTAAACGTTCTTTTAATTGGTGCAAGAACACCAATGCTTGAGAACCTTATAGGTTGCTTTAATGACACCCAGTTTGACGTTATGGATATTGACTCGTCTTTCTTGGCTTGGTGCCGTGCAACAATGGAAAAAGCTGTTCCTGATGAAATTTATGGTTTCCTTAATTTAACAGATGACGTTCTTAACTTCGTTGTTATTGTTGAGGGCGATATTAAAATGGTTCGTTCTATTACAATTCCAGACAGAGCTGTGTTAGACGTTAAAAAAGTATTTGAAAAACCAGCTGAAGTAACAGAAGAAGAAATCGCTTCAGTAGTAGATTTTATGTACTCAGAGCTTTCTTCATCAATAAGTTACTTCCAGATGCAATATGGTTTCCAGATAAATAAAATTTTATTGACTGCTTCAACAGCAGCAGAAGGTGCACTTCTTGAGGCACTCAATCAGAAGTCTTATGTTCCGGTAGAGATACCAAAGCTTTACGATGAATATATGAATAATAACTTCGACCCTGTTGGTTACTCGGGTTGCATAAGTCTCGCAAAAGTCGCATTGGAGGGTTAATAGAGTGAAATATAAAGTTAGTTTGCTTCCTGAAAGCAGAAAAAAACAAATCAATGCGCGTAATTCTATTAAAAAGATAACATCAGTTTCTCTTATATGTCTTGCAGTTTTAGGTGCATTTTTAGCAGTTGTATTTGCAGTTAATCTTTATGCAAATAGTCAACTCAAAGAAGCAGAAAGGTTAGATAACGAATGCTTAGCAGAGATTGAAAAACTTTCTTCTTACAGAGATATTCACTCTGCATTACAACAAAAAGTTAATCTTTTCGATAAAATTCAGGTTAAAGAACCTCAGCTTTACAGCTTTATAGTAGAGTGGAGCAATATCAATCACCCAGGTGTGAGCATTGACTCTATTGAATGCGCTAACTGGAAAACAGACCGTTTGTGTACAATTGTTGGTTCTTGTGACTCAAGAGATGAATATTTGGCTTACGAAAAAGCATTAAGTAAAATTACTGGTGTAGTTTCAGTAAGCTGTGTAAGTTATAAAACTAATGTTGGTGGCGATGAAACTGACCCTGCAACATTTACTATAAGTGTTTCAGTTGAAGGTGGCGTTCAGGTAGTTGAAACAACTACAGCAGCTACTACTGAAGCTACCACTGCGGCACAGTAAGGAGGGGCGATATGAATAAAGATTTAAAAGATATCAAATTTGAAGATTTAAAAGAGTCGCCTTCCTTTATTTTAGGTTGCTTTATATTTGTTGCTCTCGTGGTAGTTGGTCTTATTGCTTTTTCAATTTACTCAATCATAGGTATAAAGGCAGACCTTGTAACAACACGTCAGTCTTACCAGACTCACTTACAAGAAATTGCAACCTTAGAAGAATTGAGAGCACAAAGCCAGAAGGCAGAGGAACAGCTTTCAGCTTATAAAGAAGTTCTTCCAGATAGTCTTGGTGATATATATCTTCACGCTGAAGGTACAGAACAGCTTTGCAGAAACTTTGGTCTTAATATTGTTTCTTTTCAGGACCCTGTAGAAGAAGCAGCAGATACTAAAGAAACAAAGTTCACTATGTCTGTTGAGGGTTCCTTTGAAAATATAGTTTTATTTATGCAATACGTTTCAACATTACGTCAGATTCACAGAATTGACTCAATAAATCTTAAAACAACAGATGCAGGTGTTTACACTGCAGATTTAACTATAGCAATTCTTTCACAAGATGGTTCAACCGGTCTTGTTGGTGCAACAGCTCAGTAATTGGCTGTTTAAATCGTTACTTTAATGTGGAAAGTTAAAGTCTAAGGCGAATGAAGAAAAAGGGTTTAGTTCATTCACCGTAACGAAGGAGAAATTTGTTTTGGCAGATAATAATGTTGTAATCCCTGGTAGCATTGGTTACTTTTTAATTAAAGGGAAAATAATTACAGAAGAACAGCTTGCGCAAGCTCTCGAAATTCAGGCACAGGAAAAAGGTCTTTTAGGTCAGATTCTTGTTGATATGGGCTTCTGTACAGAAGCAGACATTTCAAGAGCTATTGAGCAGAAAACAGGCTGTAAATATGTTTCTATTGAAGAGATTGGTGTCAACTTTGCTATTGCAAATATGGTTCCGATTGAATATAGCGTTAAAAAAGGTGTTTTACCTCTTTATGAAGAGGATGGCAGACTTTTTGTTGCTATGAAAAACCCTAATGACGTTGTTACACGAGATAACTTGTCAGTTCTTACTGGCGGTATGGAAATTGTTCCGGTTATCGTTACTGATACTGAGCTTGATGCCGCTCTTGACACAATTCTCAACAACGTTAACGTAGATGAATTTGAAGATGCAGATGAAGAGCAGAATGATGCTCTCGAGTCACTTGATAATGACCTTGACGAAAAACCAGCTGTTCAGCTTGTTAATCAGGTTATTACAAATGCCGTTCGTTCAGGCGCATCTGATATTCACTTTGAACCAATGGAAAAAACCCTCAGAGTTCGTCTTCGTATAGACGGCGTTCTTCACGAGATTATGACTCAGCCAGTTAAGCTTCACGCTTCAGTTGCTTCTCGTGTTAAGGTTATCGGTGGTATGGATATTGCCGAAAGAAGAATTCCGCAGGACGGTCGTACAACTGTTAAGGTTGATGAAAGAACATTCGATATTCGTATTGCTGTGTTACCATCAGTTTACGGCGAAAAAATCGTTATGCGTCTTCTCGAGCGTGGTTCAAAATCTGTTCAGCTTAAAGATATTAACTTCTCAAAAGACCAAGAAGAGAAGTTCTTAAATACAATTCATTTACCTTATGGATTCTTACTTGTTACTGGTCCTACAGGTAGTGGTAAGTCAACAACACTTTATGCTACACTTGCAGAAGTTAGTGATATTACAAAGCACGTTATTACACTTGAAGACCCTGTTGAACGTCGTATGGCTGGTCTTTGTCAGGTTCAAATGAACTCAAAAGCTGGTATGACCTTCGCGGCAGCTCTTCGTTCTGTTCTTCGTGCTGACCCTGATATTGTCATGGTCGGTGAAATCCGTGACGGTGAAACTGCGAAAATCGCTGTTGAATCTGCTCTTACAGGTCACATGGTTTTCTCTACATTGCATACAAACGATGCTCCTGGTGCAGTTACCCGTCTTGATGAAATGGGCGTTGAGCCATTCCTTACAGCGTCTTCACTCGTTGGTGTTTTAGCGCAGCGTCTTATTCGTGTGCTTTGCCCACGTTGTAAAGAGGAGATTGAAATTACTTATGAAGAACTCTTAAAGAGTTTGCCAGACTTCCCACATGACGGCAAAAAACCTACAGATACAATCAAAATTCACAAAGCAAAAGGTTGTATTGCTTGTAACAATACAGGCTACAAAGGCCGTCAGGGTGTATTTGAATTCTTGCAGGTTACTAACGAAATGCGCGAGCTTATTATAAGACGTGCAAGCTCTGCAGAAATCAAAGAACTTGCAATTAAACAAGGTATGCACACACTTCGTCAGGAAGGTATCGACAAAATTCTTGAAGGTACAACTTCTGTTGAAGAAGTACTCCGTGTTCTTGTATAATTCATAGTTTGTTCACCGATAATGCCTAAAAAGCATAATATTGGTAATATAAAATGTTATTATTATGTTGGGGGACGAACTGAATATGTTTGTTCCCCGATTTTGCCAATTTTTGCCCTGAAACACAAAAAAGTGCTGAGTGCAAAGTGCTGAGTGCTGAGTTGAGGGGCTACGCCGTAATGATAATTGTTTACGGATAAAGGGCAATTTGAAGTGTTATTTTTGTTATGTATATCGATTAAACAATAAGAAAATAAATAGTGCAACGTGTTTGATTGCATAAGTGTACTGAAAAAGGAAGAAGTAGTAATTGTTATAGCATTATAATCAAGGCGAAGCCTTCCAAAACTCAGCACTTTGCACTCAGCACTCAGCACTAACACGTGCGGGAGACCAGTGGTCATCCCCTACAACCTACCTCGAACATACGAAAGGATGATATATTATGAAAATATTAAAAGCGCGTAATGGTATAGCACTTGTTGCGGTACTTACTATAATGCTTATATCTTCAATGTTTATTCCTGTTATGTTCAATTTATCTGACACATCATTAATGATTGCCGTTAAGGGTACTGACCGTCAAAGAGCTTCTTACCTTGCAAGAACTGTCACAGAGATGTCAGTTGCGGCATTCAAAAAATTTGACTCTATAGAAAATGCTCAGTTAACCAGCGAACAGAGAACTGTCAGAAATGGTATTGATGAGTTACTTAATGGTACCAGAGATAAAATTGAAGCTGAGCCAATTGCAATGTTTTCAAGAAAAGAAGAAGGTACACTTTATTATAAAGTTGTAAATGGCGTAAGAACCCCTGTGTCTGAAGCAGACTATCAGGTACTTCTTCAGGCAAGAATTGATATTTTAGATAATGGTGGTACACCAACTTATTCTTTAGAGATTGAATCATCTCGTCCACCTGAAGACCCTAATAAAATAGTTTACGTTGAAAAACTTTACTATTCACAGGTAGGCTCTCAGGATTATAACGATAAAAAAGCAGAAAACTCAGGTTTTACCTATTTAGGTGAGGCTCAGTGCATTCTTACATATGAAGGCGGTACAAAGTATTATAAAAAATGGACTTCAGACGATGGTAATGGTCATTTTGCTGGCGACGTAGAGGAATTAGATAAACAAAAATATGATTCTGAAGTTCAGACATATACTGCTGATATTATAGCAGGTAACACTATACATTACGAGCTTTCAAGTGTGGATAGTAAAAACGTTTACTTTAAATCAACAGCAACAGTAAATGGTATTTCTGCTACAAGAAGCTGTGTGCTTGTGCTTCAGACCTACCCTACCGAAGAAAACTGGCTTCAATTCAAGCCTGAAAGTGGTGGTAATCAGATTTTTGTTGACCCTGATAAAGCAACTACCCGTGTACCTATTGAGTACGATAGAGGTGGTGACAGCTTTAAGGATTACCAAGGTCAGTCGTTACTTGTATTTTCTTCAATCGGTAATATGATTATTTCTCAGGGTGAGGTTATTGAATACCAAAAAGACAGTGCAGGTCAATATATAAAGGATGCGAATGGTAATAAAATACCTTTGAAAACTCATGGTTCTGGTCTTAACAATTCTCAGTTTGTTTTAGGTGTTGAGCCTGGTCTTAACACTACACCAAACAATGACCCTACCTTTGCTATAATAGACGGTGCTAACTACGATAGTAATAGCGATGTTGCTCAGATGAATAACTTTGTAGCCTTCGCTTCAACCAAGGCTATAAGAGTTGATTTACCAGTTAACCTTCTTGTTAACCCTTGCCGTGCTAACAGACTCGGTGATGGTAGAAATAAGAACGCTTCACTTTACAAGATTCTTATGTTCCAGGCGCCCGATATTATTTTTGAGGGCAGTGTAGATATGATGATGTCATTCTATGTTCCTTCTAACAATCAAGATGCGCGTAGAATGAGCTCTGTTGTGCTTAATGCTCCAAGTAGCACTCCTTACCACTATGAACACGATGATTATGGCACAGTTAAGGCTGGCAGAGTGTTCTTTGCTGAGGATAGCTACCTCTGGATTATTCCTTATGGTGACGATGGGTCGGCTTCTTCGTGGTCAGGCTTCTTGTCAGAAACCGTTTATGAGCGTGACTCAGACTTCCAGAAGATAAAAATTGCTAACGCTGGTGACGTTTATTACTTTAATGCAGAGGTTACACAGACAAGGGATGTTACGGACGCCGAGGGCAACGGTGTTGATAGTGACGGCGACGGTGTAACAGACACAATAACCGATTTTGTCGGTTTCTCACTTACAGGTTATATTCTTGAAACAAAATATCTACCTAATTATCAGGATGAAAACAGCAAAAAATGGTGGAATGTGTGGAATAACACACAAGCAGCTATTTTTGGTGCATATATGGAAGGTCAGCTCAAAGATTCAACCTATGTTGAAGACGACTTCCATTACATAGGTAACCTTAACGACGGCGTTTCACTTATTGAATACCCTGAAGTTGATGACTATTACGTTATTTGGGAAAACTGATTAAATGCAAAATGAAACAATAAATTAAATTCCACAACCGTAGGGGAAGACCTTTGGTCTCCCGTAAGTAATGGAATGAATTAAAATTCACAATAAATTTAATGAATGAAAATACATTGTTTCATTTTAAAATTGCAAATAAAAATAAATTTATCGTAGCGGGCGAGCAAAGCTCTGCCCCTACGGTGAATGTGATGGAATAAATTGATTTCTCTAAAACCTACCTCTTCGAAGAGAGGCGTTTTGGGAATGCAGAATTCAGAATGCAGAGTGCAGAATTGTGGTTTTTAGTAGCTGATTTACTAATTACCGACCACTGACCACTGACTTACTGACTCACTAATCAATTTTTCATTTTTTATTTTTAATTTAAAGGAAGGAACGACCTCTATGAAAAGACTATTAAAGCAAAAACGTGGTATGACACTTATGGAAATACTCGTAGCTCTCTCACTTCTTTTAATTATAATAGTGGGCACAACTCCTGTTATGCTTCAGGCTTATAATGGTCTTTACACAGCAGGTGAAAAAACTCAAGAGACCTATGAAGCAAAAAGTGATATAGAAGAAATGCTTGCTACAAGAAACACCCGTAATGTTTACCCCGACTTTGTTGTTAACTTTAAAAACCTTGGTGAAGTGGCAAGTCTTAACGGCAGACGTGCAGTTTCTTCACTTTATGGCTCTTTAGAAACACTCTTTACAAATGCACGTGTAAGAGTTGCTATTATTTCTTCAAAAACAGTTAATGACGACTATTCAATGAACGGTAAAATCTGGACTCAGGGTACAGATAATACCGCTGGTGCAGGTTGGCACGAGGTTGTTATTCAGACAACTAACTTAGATTTTGGCACAACAAATAAAAATGAAGCACAGGCACACCTTTCAATTAATACTACAGATAATATTGCTGATGGTGGCAAAATTGTAGATGGCTACGAAAAATATATAGATATTACGTTTATTATTCCTAATAAATCAACAGATGTACTCGAGCGAATTTATACATATCATGGTCAAGAAGCTAAGCTTGCAAATGTTGACTATAGTGATATTAAGGTTGACCCTATAACAGGCAGAATTACTGTTAAAATTAACGGCTTCGATTTTACACAGTCACCAATTAAGCTTTATGTTGCTTACCTTGATGAAAACAAGAAAAGACAGACTACAGAAGCTTACCTTGAGGTAGATACACCAACAATTATTGCTGCTGGTGAAACTGGTACTTATGACTATTACACTTCGCCTGGCTTTGTTCAGAAAACAAAGTCCACGGTTGATGCCAGCGGTAACGTTATAGATAAAAATGTTACAGAGTCTTTCGGATTCTATGGCAGAACTATGCGTACTGATAACGCAACTGGTACTCAGGCAATACCTGATGGCACAATTTTTAAATCTGCAAACTGGATTACTGAAACAACAAAATCTGGTGAGCTCGTGGGCAATGTTTATGCGCCTTCTTATTATGTTCTCACTGGTACAAATGGTGCTATTTACAGAACCTACAGCTTTGTAAAAACCGGTTCAGTTGCAGGTAAGGTTAAGTTAAATACAACTGATGCTCAATTCAATGGTATAGACCAGACCGCTATGGCTGACGTTATTGGCGTGACAGATGAAGCATATATACTTGATGACAGAGCTTCAACAAGAGTTTACCCTGCAGTCTGGGGTGGCGACTTCAGCCATATTTTTGGTTATTCAACATATGATAAATCTGTTGGTTATATCGATCGTGATGGAAAAGATATACAATGCTGGTACACCGAGGATGGCAATTCCGGCAAAGGTCAGGCAGGCTACTACAGTAATATTGCAAAATTTGGTTATTATTATAATGCATTTGGTTTAACTTTTTCTGCAAAAACACAAAGGTCTAAAAAGATTTCTTACATTCTGACCGAAAGAGAAAACGCCTTAAGGGTCGGTGGAATTATGGCAGATCCAGGTAACTACGACTTTGGTCCTAATAGAATCTGGGAAAGACCACAGAAATTAGAAAATGGTCAATATGCGTCTCAAAAGGAAACAAAAAACGCAAAAGATGCGATGGAAACATGGTACTATCATATGTCAACTGAAAATCATGCAAGATCTGCAATCTCAAAGTTGAATGAAGAGGGTAAAAACTACACCGATGCTGGTGTTTCACTTAACCAGCTTCCTACGTATTTCGCTGATGAAGGTTCATCTAGCGACTTGGATAGACGTAGTGATAACGGTTTTGCTCAGGTCAGACTTCAGACGTTAACAACATTGTCGCAACGTTTTTTTGTTGAAAGAGAGGCGTATCACGGAACTAACGACTCCCAATTAAGTGACGTTAAATTTGTTTATAATAATCAAGAGAATAGATCAAAAATAAATATTACAGGTGCAGTTTATATCCCTGCAACATCAACAACAACAGGTGGAATGTTTTATGTTGGCACGGTTGCTGCTCATAGCTTGATTTATCAGACTGATAATGTTGCATCAGGTGCAAATGATGCAGCGCGAATATGGAATAATGGTTCCGACAACACTGGTTTTGTCACAACCTATTGGCTTATGAGTAATGATGAAGGAACTGCAACTACTGCTTATAAGATGATGCCGTCAGCAAAAGGCACAACCGGTTTAGATTTTTCTATAATGAATGATGATGTTTTACCGAGATTAGTTGATGGCGTTAACACTATTTTCCCTGCTGATGAAGAATATTCATATAATGTAGAAATAAAATCTGCAAAAATAAACACAGATGATTCCAGAGAGTTCTTTATAACGCGTACACCGAGTGAAAAAAATAAATATGGTGAAAAATATGCTCTGTTTAATGATTTGCTTTTTACAATGGGCTACGCTTCAAACAGAGAAATGGTATACTCTAAAATTGTCTATGGTAATGTTGATGGTGTTGGCTTGCAGGAAGCTTATAAATCCTACGAACCATTCTATTATTTGTCGCACTATGGGGATGAAGATCATTTCGCTAACGGATATTTCAATCAGACACAATATACCAAAATAGCTTATGACAAAAAAAGCAGAGATAATGGTAATGTAAGCAATGATTCTAAGAATACACAATATTTAAATAGTCCTGATAATGATTACTATAATGTGTGGTTCCCTGGCGAAATGTATAACTTAACTCATGTAGTTACTAAAGAAGGTGTTACAGTTTCTGTAGGTTACGCTGTATCTGGTTCAACGTATACATACATTAACCCTGATGAGAGTACAAACTCATCTACAGCTTTGTCAGGCATTCATAACGATGGTGTTCTTGCGACAATGGTTCTTGGTAGTGATACATCGTTTACAAACCTTCTTTATTTCAAAGAGACAGAGAACTTTGATAGAACATCGCTTTCAAATGGTGAAATTTCATATTATACAGGCGAAAAAGAGTATGACAAGTTGTGGGGTAAAGATGGTACCAACATCGGTTCAAACTCTCGTGATAGCGTTCAGTTCACTGCTGTAGATATTGGTATTCAATATACTAAGGTAAGTGACACAAGCGAAAAAGCTACGTATTACGCTTATTATGCAGATAATAAAGGTAGAGTTTTCAGAAGCAAGGTTGCTACACGTAATTCATCTGCTACAGTAGCAGGTACACCTACAAAGGTTAATTATGTTTCAGATATTATTGTAAGTACAGGTGACTCAAGACTCGCTTCTGATACTGTTGGCTATATGGAGCAATTAACACTCCCAGGCTCAAAACAATTTGTAGATATATTTGACTCAATTACTTCTTTAGTTGTTGAAGGTAATATGATATTTATTTCAGGTAAGCCAAATCAGGCAAACGCTGCTGAAATAAATGCAAAAGGCGTTCCAACAGTTGTTGGTTTGATTGATGAAGCTACAGGTAATATAGAGTGGATAATTAACTACTCTTCTTCAACAGTTGCAGCTGATTGCTGGGTTGAAGATTTACTCGTGCTTGACGGTTACCTTTATATTGCTGGTAGATATGTCGGAACTGCTACTTCAGATCGTGGCTTTGTTGCAGGCGTTTCTGTAGCCGATTTACGTTCAATATTAATGTCAAGAACGACAAGCATAGAACATACAGTTTCGTTAAAATGTGTTAATCTTCCAGATGCTATTTACGCTATAGACGGACATAAATAATTCGGAATTCGTAATGCGTAATTCAAAATTACAGCTCAATTAAAATGAAACAATAAATTAAATTCCCAAAAACGCCTCTCTTCGAAGAGAGGGGGACCATTCACAACGTAAGTTGAATGTTATTGAATGGTTTTCAGGCGAAATATAAATTTTGTTTTGTTAAAAATTAAAACGGAATGGTGGAGAGTTCTTAAAAGAGCTTATTCGCAAACTAAAAGAACTCTCCACCACCCAAAGAGTTTTGTTAATTTTAATAAGTTTTTAAATCGTTTGAAAATTTATTAAAATAAACAACCAAACGAAAAGGCGGTCCCCCTCTCTTCGAAGAGAGGCGTTTTGTAAAAGAAGCTTTATAAAGTTTATTGAAATATTAAAAAGAATAAAAGCGGAGAATTATATTGATTAATAAACACAAGCCGTTACCTCTTAATGCGAATTTAAGAGAGTATGCAAAAGAAATGCGAAAAAATCCTACACCAGAAGAAAAGACAATGTGGTATGCTTTGTTAAGATATTTAAAACCAAATTTTCATAGACAGAGAATAATTGGTAATTATATTGTTGATTTTTATTGTCCAAAATTAAACCTTGTAATAGAGGTTGATGGATGGCAACACGAAATTTTGAAAAAAGATTATGACGACAAAAGAACAGAATATCTTGAAGGTTTGGGATTTTCTGTTTTGAGAATAGATAATCAGGACGTTAATTACGACTTTAATTACGTAGGTTCTTTAATACGAAAAATTTGTAAAGAAAAAGCTGAAGAGTTTAACGTGGAATTTGTTGATAGCGCACCTGATAAAGATAACTTTAAAGAGTATAAAATTTAAGTTAGAAAAAATGAAACAAAAAATTTAATTCCACAACCACGCCTCTCTTCGAAGAGAGGGGGACCATTCACTACGTAAATTAAAAAATTATTGAATGGGTTTCAGGCGAAATATAAATTTTGTTTTATTAAAAAATCAAAACGGAATGGTGGAGAGTTCTTCGCCACGAGATAACTTCTAAAAAAGCAGTTGGTCGGTTAATTGATAAATTAAAAAATTATTACTCCACCGACTAACTAAATTAATAAAAACAACCTCGTTACGAAGAACTCTCCACCACCCGAGAAAAATGTTTAGTTCAATAAGTTTTCAACACGCTTGAGAATTTATTAAAACAAACAACCAAATTAAAAGGCGGTCCCCCTCTCTTCGAAGAGAGGCGTTTGTGGGAACAACTTTATTTTATCATTTACAATAGCGTCGCAGACCCACAATTTTTAATTTTTCATTTTTAATTTTTAATTTGATGAAATGACCGCAGGTTCACAACTCAGCACTCAGCACCCTGTATTCAGCATTTTAAAAAAGGAGGCAACGCCAAATGTTCAATTTTATGTTAAAAAATAAAAGAGGTTTCACACTTGTGGAGCTTTTAGTTGTTGTGGCGTTATTGGGCTTTGGTGCAGTTGCCCTTATGAATCTTTTTCAATCGGCTTTACGTACGTTCAACAAAACCGAAGAACGCTACATAAAGCAAGAGGCAGTAAAACAGGTTGCAGAGTATTTGCAACAATCCACAAATATAGGTGCCGCAACCAAGGCAGAGATTTACCCTAATACCTCAGTTGTTCCTACTACTCAGGGTGGCGACGGCTCTTATGCTTATATTTATGTAGAAAAAAGAGATTTGCTCCCAGAAGGTGAGCCCGACGGCGTAATTGATGGTTATTACCTTTATAAATTAGAGGCTGGTCAGCCAAAATCAGCTGAGGTTTGTCTTAACGAGGAGGTTCCGCTTTATATTACGTTTGACGTTTATAGAGATGAGGACTACACTGGTGCAGGCGAGATTACTAACCAGTGTGGCGTTAAGGTGAATATCGGCGCTGTTGACAACGATTTTGTTTATAAAGATACATATACTGTTACTCAGACAGATGGAGAGGGAAATGAGGTTGCTGTTACTATCCCAGAGTCTGAGGCAATCAGAGATTACATTTTCTATGATATGGACGTTTCTTACCATTTTCCTAATATGGTAACAAATAACGACCAGTTCCGTGTTAACTACACCGGTGGTGTGCGAGATACTGCCAGACAATATACCACAAGTGCTGCTACTAATAACTCTGTTGAATCTGTTGACGCTGATGGTCAGGTTTTAAGAATAACCTCTGACTCAGCTATTTCGGCAGATAACGCTGCAGCGGCTGTTTCTGTTTCAAGCTTTTGCTTTATTGCTACTGCCGGTTACGGCGAAGCAACCGGTGAAGTTGGTATTCTCTGCGATTTCAGAGACCAATGCTTAAAAACAAACCCACTCGGCAGAATGTTTGTTAAGGCATATTACACAGTTTCACCACCTATTGCAGATTTTATTGCAGAGCACGAAACTCTCAAAGCCGCAACACGTGTTGCCCTTAAACCACTCGTTGCTGTTGCAGTTTACGCTCTCGAACCGGAACTCTTAATTGACCAGTTGCCATTTGTGATTATGGGAATTGGTTCATTCGGCGGAATTGTGGCGGTTGCTGTTGTGAGACGGAGAAATTCAAAATTAAAAATTAAAAATTAAAAATTGTGGGACCTGCGGTCGGCAATTATAAAATTACAAAAAACAACTACATTCGTTCATTTTTTAGATTTAAAATAATCTTTAAATGATAGAATGTAGTTTTTGTTATTCATATTTAATTATAATCAAGGCGAAGCCTTCCGAAATTTTTAATTTTTAATTTTTAATTTTTAATTAAACAAAATAGCATCGCAATTTTGCATTCTGCATTTTGCATTTTGCATTTTTTACGCCAAACTTTGTGGATTTGTGGAATTTTTATTAAAAATTTGTAAATAGACTTGAAATACTTGAAATATTATGTTAAAATTCAATTTGGATTATTCCATAATTTATAAAAATTGGTGTATTATGCTACACCGAAAAATTAAAACTAAGGAGAAATACTTATGAAAAAGGCATTGAGTGCAGTATTAGCGGTAGTTCTTGTACTTGGCGTATGCTTCAGCGTACCTATGATTGCAAGTGCTAATGATACTGATCCATTCACTTACGAGCTTGATAATGCTGAAAACCCAACAGGTTACATTATCACAGGCGTAAAAGACGGTGTAACAGGTCCAGTGGAGATTCCTGCTACATATCAACCTGCGGAGGATTTTGTTTTATTTCCACCAACAGATCCTGAACAACAGGCTGCTCCAGAGGGTTCTTATGATATTACAACAGTTGCAGTAGATGGTGAAGATGCAACTATTGAAGATGCAACTATTACTCTTACAGTTGAAGAGTCTTCAGTTACATATGCAGAGCCAAATGCTGTTGTAAAAGTTACTGCAGAAAAAGAAGGTTATGAAGTTGTTTCAATAACAGTAACAGAAACAGAAAGTGCAACTGCTGTTGAGTTCGATACTGTTGAAGGCACATTTACTATGCCAGAAGCAGCTGTAACAGTTACAGTTGTTTTCGAAGAAGAAACACCAGCTCCAGCAACATACACTGTTACAATTGATGATGGTGACGTTGAAGGCTGTTCAGTTGTTGCTGATAAGGCAACTGGAATAGCTGAAGGCGACAATGTTGAATTAACAATTACCGTTAAAGATGGCTATGAATTAGCATCATTCACAGTTGATGATGTAGACAAATTAGCTGAAGCAGCTGAAGGTACATATATAATAGAAAACATTACTGCTGACGTAGCAGTTGTTGCTACATTCACAGAAGTTGAAGCAGAAAAATTTGCTATTACAGATTGTGAAGTAACAGGCGGTACAGCTATTGCTGCCGTAGATGAAGCTGCTGCAGGTGATAAAGTTGCAGTTACAGTAACTCCGGCAGAAGGCTATGCTTTAAAAACATTAAAATACAAATATAACGACGGCGAAGAAAAATCAGCAGATATTACTGAGGGTGAAACAGGTTATGCATTCACAATGCCAGCTTATGCCGTAACAATTGAAGCTGATTTCGTAGAAGTATTTGCTATTACTGGTGTAAATACAGCAACTGGTAAAGTTACAGCAAGTGTTGCTGAAGCAGAAGCTGGTGCTACTGTTACTTTAACAGTAGATCCAGAAGACGGTTATCAATTAGTTGCTAACTCATTAAAGGTTAACAATGGTGATGTTACAGTTACTGATAACACATTCACAATGCCAGCTGCAGCAGTTACAGTTACAGCTGAATTTGAAGCTATTGAATACAAAGCAGAAGTTGCTACTGGTATTATCAATGGTAAAGTAGAAGCTACTGCAAAACGTGGCGAAGGCGAAGACGAAGTTGAAGTTGAAGATTTAACAAAACTCAACATTGGTGATACAGTTACTCTTACAGTAACAATTGATAAGGGTTGCGAATTAAAAGCTGACACACTTCAAGTTTCTTATACAGATGGGGAAGGAACAAAAACAGTTGCTTTAACAACAGTTGAAGCAAACAAGAAATATACATTCTCAATGCCTGCAGCTAATGTTACTATTAGCGCTCAGATTATCCCATCAGAATTAGATGTTATTGGTATTGCAGCTGATGCATTCCAAGGCGAAAATGCAGCTAATATCACAGCATTCACAGTAGCAGCAGGACAGACACGTTTTGTTGCTAAAGACGGCGTATTATTTGAGAAAGTTACAGATACAACAGGTGAGACACCTGTAACAACTCTCAAACTCATTGCATTCCCAGCTGCTTACGTAGCAACAAACGAAGCAAAAACATATACAATTCCTGCAACAGTTGATACATTAGCTGTTACAGCAGTTGCTGATGGTGCATTCCAGGCTCTTGGTAATGTAGAATATGTATTCTGCGCAGACGAAGATATTACTTCATTTGATAAACACCCAGCTTTCTACACAACAGAAGGCGAAGGTGAAGAAGCAACTGAAGAAAATAATAAAAAACTTCACTTAGGTATGACTGATCATATAGAAGGTGCTGGTTATACAAAGACACCTGCTACTTGTATGGCAGAAGGTGTTACAGCTTACAAATGTACATATTGTGAAGCTGAACTCAGAACAACACCAATCGCAATTGATGCTGATGCTCATACATATGGCGAGTGGAATGTTATTACAGAAGCTACTTGCTTAGTTAAAGGTACACGTCAAAAAACTTGTATCAATACAGATGGCACAAATACTTGCGGTCACGTATATACAGAAATTGTTGAAAAAACACAACATAACTATGCAACAGAGTTCACTGTTGACGTAGCTGCAACTTGTGAAGATGGCGATGAAAATACAGATAACAGAGGTTCAAAATCTAAGCACTGTTTAACTCCTGGTTGTGATGCTAAGACAGATGTAACAGCTATCCCTGCTCTTACACACGAAATCACAGACAATGGCACAAACGAAAATATTACAGCAAAGAAAGATGCTACTTGTGAAGAAGCTGGTTTCGTAACAGGTAACTGCGACCACTGTGGTAACGTAGTAACCATTACTTACGAAAAACTTACTCACAAATACGTTGAAGTTGTTGATGCTGAAGCTACTTGTACAGTTAACGGCTGGCAACACGAAGAATGTGAATATTGTGGCGACTACTTAGATGGCAGCGATATGGAACTTAAAGCTCCAGGTCACGTTGCTGCAACAGTTGAAGTTGATGATGATACAACAGAATTAAAATGGACTATCGTTAAAGCTCCTACTTGCTCAGAAGACGGTTTTGCAGAAGTTCGTTGTGCAAACTGCGGTATTCAGATGGTAGACCCTGAAGGCGAAATCGAATACACTCGTGTTCTTCCAGCAACAGGCAAACACGACTTTAAAGATTACACAGAAACAAAAGCTGCTACTTGCGACGAAGAAGGTTCAAAAACAGGTACTTGTGCTTGTGGCGCAACAGATGTAGTAGAAATCCCAGCTCTCGGGCACAAATGGGCAGAAGAATATACAGTAGATACTCCTGCAACTTGTACAAAGAAGGGCTCAGAGTCTAAAAAATGTACAGTTTGTGGCGATAAAGACGAAGAAACAGCAAGAGAAACAGCTCTTGCACCTCACACTGCAGATGATACTTGGACAACAGTTGAAGGCAAAGCAGCAACTTGCTACGCTGAAGGTGAAAAGACTGGTACTTGTGCAGTATGTAAAGCAACTAACTGTGTATTACCAATAGCTAAGCTCGAACACAAATGGGCTGAAACTGCTGTTAACCTTAAAGCTGATATCGAAGGTACAATTCAAGCTACTAACGAAGACGGTACTCCAAAGGTTGACGAAGATGGCAAACCAGTAATGGTTGAATTCACATACACAGCTCCAACTTGTGAAGACGAAGGTTATCAGGCTATCTATTGTACAAACAAAGATTGCCCTGCATCAATCATTAAAGAGGGTTCTCTTGTTAAAGTTGATGCTTTAGGTCACGATTACGATGATACATACAATACCGATATTCCAGCAAACAAGGCTGCAACTTGTAAAGAAGCTGGTTATATGTTCAAATGGTGTAAAACTTGTAGTGAAGCAAATAAAACAAATGAAAACAAGGGTTATGTAAAAATTGAACTTGCTCAAAAAGCTCATGAATATGAAGCAGCTGCTGAAATTTTAAGAGAGGATATTACTATCAAGGTTCCAGAACTTGACGATAACGGTAATGTTGTTCTTGGTAAAGATGGTAATCCAGTAATGGTTGACAAGGTAGTTTCTGCTCCTGATTGTGAAAATCCAGGTTACACAGCAGTTTACTGTAAGAACTACGAGACTTGTGGTGAATACAAAGACGTAACTGCAGTTGAGAAACTTGGTCACAAAGCTAAGTTTGCGGAATGGACTAAAGATGCAACTCCAGCTACATGTACAACAAAAGCATTTGAAACAAACACATGCTCACGTTGTAATGAAACAATGAGACAAGATACAGGCGATTTCGCAGCTTGTGTATTTGAAACTGAATATACTTTCGAATACCCAACTTGTGAAGAAGCTGGTAGAAAATATTACAAATGTTCAAACCCTGCTTGTGATAAGATTAATGGCGAAGAAGTTCTTCCTGCTTTAGGTCACAAACATGCTGATGATGCAAAATGGGTTGGCTCAGATGCAACTTGTACAGAAGACGGCGAAAAGGTTAAAGAATGCTTGAATCTCTTCAATAAAGTGACAGGCGAACCTTACAAAGCACCAGCTAATAATACACCAGCAACACAAGCAGAAGGAGACACAACTACTGGTACTGAAGGTGGCACAACAACTACTCCTGCTACAAGACCAGCAGCTCCAGAAGGTTATGAATATTGCGAAGGTGCAAAACAAGTTACAAAAGCAACAGGTCACGCTTTCTCAGATGAATATACAGAAGATTTAGCTGCAACTTGTGAAGTTCCGGGTAAAGAATCTCGTCATTGCACAAACGAAGATTGTGATGAAACAACAGGCGAAAGAGCAATTGCTAAACTCGGCCATAACTATTCAACAGAATACAAAACAGTAACTCCTGCAACTTGTCAGGCTGAAGGTAAAGAAGCTCGTTACTGCACAAACGAAGATTGTGAAGAATATACAGGCGAAAGAAAATTAGCAAAAGCTGACCACACATATAATGACAGAACTTGGGCTTACGTTGAGGGTAAAGCTCCAACTTGTGAAGGAAAAGGTCTTGAGTACAACAACTGTACAGTTTGTAACGAATATACAGAGCGTGAAGCAAAGGCTCTTGGTCATAAGTGGGCTGAAACTTGGACACTTGTTGATGCGGATTGTGTAAATAAAGGTCAATCTTATAAAGCTTGTGAACGTGCTGGTTGTACAGCTAAATCTGAATTAGAAGAAACACCGGCACTTGGTCATAAGTTGCGTTCTACTGATGATGGTTATACTAAAGTAGACCAAACTACAACAAATAAATGTACTGTAACAGGCTACGAAGAAGGCTATTGCTACGTATGTAACGAAAACAATAAGAATAACTTAGGTAAAGTTAAAATTAACGTTGTTGAGTCTGTAGGTCACAAGTTTGATGAAACACCTGAAACTGTACAGGCAACTTGTGTTGAAAAAGGTTCGGTTACAGGTAAATGTTCAATCTGTGGATTATCAAATGTTTCAAATGAAATTCCTGCTAAAGGTCATACTTTCGGCGAATGGGAAATGCGTAAAGATGATTCAGGTGATCAATTATTTGATAGTTGTAAGACAGAAGATTCAATGGTAAGATACTGTACAGTTAAAAACTGTAACGGTTATGAATACGGCGAAAACACAGCTCATACAGAAAGTGGCTGGATTTTAGATGCTGATGCAACTTGCTCAACAAATGGTAAGATGCATACAGAATGTACAGTTTGTAAGTTCGAAATGAATAAACAGACACTTTATGCTACAGATGCTCACGAATACGAAGAAGACACAACAAAGAGAGTAGAACCAACATGTAACACTGCAGGTTCAAAAACTCTTGTTTGTAAGAATTGTGAAGGCAAGAAAGTAGAAGAAATCGCAGCTACAGACCATACATTCACAGACTGGAAAGTATTTGTTGAACCAACATGTACTGAAAAGGGTATAAGACAGAGCGTATGTACTGTATGTTTAACAACAAAATCTGAAAAGATTCTTGCTCTTGGTCACGATTTAGGCAAAGATGTTATTACAGCTCCTACTTGTACAGTAGAAGGTTCTAAACATCAGGAATGCTCAAGATGTGATTATAAGACTGAAGCAACTCCAATTGCTGCATTAGGCCATAACTACACAACTTCAAATACATGTAGTGCTAAAGACTGTGATGCTCAGCTTTATGAATACAAATTAATCGGCGAAAGCACAACAGATATTGAAATTACTAAATATAACGGTTCAGATAAGAACGTTGTAATTCCTTCTGAAATTGATGGCTATATTGTAAAAGCTATTGGCGACAGAGCATTTATGAACATCGTTGTTGTTAAGGGTGCTGAAGCAACTGAAACAACACCTGCTGGTCAGGATACAACAAAATGCGAAAAATCAACAATTGAAACAGTTACAATTCCTGAAACTGTAACAACAATTGGTGCTTATGCATTCGCAAGCGCAAGCGATAACTTCAAGTCAGTTGTTATCCCAGGTACAGTTACTACAATCGGTGACTACGCATTCGGTTATAATGCAACTATCACTTGGGAAAAAGCTGAAGCTAAAGAGGGCGAAAAAGTAGAAGATCTTCCATTAGTTGAAAAAATCAGCGCTACAACTGTTAATACAGAAGACTTTACATTCGCAATTTACGGTGTTAAAGATTCTGCTGCTGCAGTTTATGCTGCTCAGGATCCAAAGGTTGATACTGACGACTTCAAGTTCGCAGCTATTGCTGATGTTTACGAAGTTGAAATTCCAGAAGAATTTGCAGAAGTAGCTGAAAAAGCTGGTTCAACAGTTCTCTTCAAGGAATTCAAGGTATATGAAAAAGATGATCCGAATGAGAAGGATATCGCTCAGCAAATCGCTGCAGTTGTTGATATCAATGCTGCTGGTTACACTGTAGAGGTTGAAGCAAGCCAGAGCTACAGACCTGTAGATGAAGATGGTAATGTAATTACAGAAAATTGTAAAGACTTCTATGGTACAGGTACTAAGGTATTTGTTAAAGATAACTTAGGTAACGTAGTTGACGTAATTGAAATTGCTGTTCAGGGTGACGTAAACGGTGATGGTGCAGTTGACGCTCTTGACTGTATGTTAATTCAGTTAGCTGCAGCTGATAACAGCACAAGACCTCTTGAAGGTGTTTATTACACAGCTGGTAACATTACTGCTGACTCAACTATTACTGCTGACGACCTTTCAGCTGCTGTTCTCAAAATCTTCGGGGAAGACCTTGTAGTTGAAAAAGAAGAGGAAACAACTGTTACTACAACAGCTGCTCCTACAACAGAGGCAACAACTGAAGCTACAACAGCTGCTCCTACAACAGAGGCAACAACTGAAGCTACAACAGCTGCTCCTACAACAGAGGCAACAACTGAAGCTACAACAGCTGCTCCTACAACAGAGGCAACTACAGAAGCTACAACTGCTTCTACAACAACTGAAAATTCAGCTGCTTAAGTTGTAAATTAACTAAAAATAAAACCTTTCACAGTGAAAACTGTGAAAGGTTTTTTGTTGTTAGTGGTTAGTAAGTTAGTCGTCAGTGAGTTAGTATTATAAAAATAACTACACTCGTTCATTTTAGATTTAATCTTAATCTTTAAACGAAAGAATGTAGTTTTTTTAATACTTAATTTTTCATTTTTAATTTAATGAAATTTTCCACTCTGCAATTCTTATAAGAAGCTCTGCAAAGAGGCTATTAGACCAGGCAAACCAAGGTCTTGTAAAATCGGTTGCATCGTGTTTATAAAATGACTCGTGCATTAATTTTGTACCAGCATCGGTAGTGGTGAGCATAGTAATGCATTCCTTGATTTCTGTAGGGTCAGTGCTCGTGAGAGCCTGCATTGAAAGGGCTATGTGCCATATTTTATCAATACCGGTGTGAGGGCTACCAACACCTTTTGCAGCTCTGCCTTCGAAATACCAAGGGTTATCATTAGAAAGCACAAAGCTTCTTGTATTTTTATAAAGCTCGTTATCTGCCTTTACGTAACCCAAATATGGTGCGGCAAGAAGACTCGGCGAGTTTGCATCATCCATTAAAACATAATTACCCTTGCCGTCTGTTTCATAAGCAAACATCTTGCCGTGGCGTTCATTCTCAATTACGCCGTATTCTTTAATACCCTCGTCAATATCAAACGCAAGTGAACGGCATTCGCTCTCGAGCTTGATATCTTCGAAACCAATATTTGCCATTTCTGCAGCCTTTTTTAAAGCACACACAGCCATCATATTGGCAGGAATTAAATAACCTAATTTACAACGGTCGTCAGATGGTCTGAAGCCTGACCACGTCATACCCGTGTAACTGACGTCTTCACCCTTACCATTATTTGAAAGTGTGTCAATAACAGGGCAGTTTTCTCTGTGAAAATAATATGTAGAGTTTACAAAATGATTTTGCTCTTTTTTGAAGGTTTCATAAATTTTAATAAGCATTTCGTGGAATTGCTCAGTAAAAATTGAGGTATCAAGAGTTGTTTCGTAATACTCGTGTGCTAAATAAAGTGGTGCACACAAAGAGTCAACCTCATACTTTCTTTCCCAAATAAGCTCGTGATAAAAATCGGTTTCATCTTTTGCAGAGTCTGGGTTAGCCTCTGAATTGAATGCATTTGAATATGGGTCAAGGCAAACGTAAAAAGCCTGTTTTTCAATAATGCTTTTTAAAATGTTTTTTAAATCCTCATCATCATTTGCATAGCGTATATATGGCTTAACCTGTGCGGCACTGTCTCTTAACCACATTGCAGGAATGTCACCAGTAATAACAAAGTAACTGCCATCAGAAAGCTCTTTTACAGTAGTTTCAATAGTATTTAAAAAGCAACCTTTAAAAAATGGTGCTGCTTCGGGACATTTTTCTTTAAGCTTTGCTTCGATTTCATTTGCTTTGTTTAAAAGTATCTTTGGTATTTCCATAAAAAATCTCCTGAAATGATATAAAATGATTATAACACAATTGGTAATTAAATACAATATAAAAACATAATATATATTTATGCCAGCAGACTTGACAATAGCCCTGAAATAGTGTAATCTATTATTAGATACTTATAAAAGTTATCTACATTATAAAACATATTTGTGAACATTTTACAAATAACTTGTTAATTTTTAGGAGGAGATTCCCATGGCACAAAGAATAGTTTTAAACACAATTTCTTATCACGGTAAAGGCGCTATAGCAGAAATTCCTAACGAGCTTAAGGCTCGCGGCTATAAAAAGGTTTTTGTTTGTACTGACCCTGATTTAATTAAATTTGGTGTTGCGGCAAAGGTTACAGATGTTTTAGCAGAAGCTTCTGTTCCTTATGAGATTTTCAGCAATATTAAGGCTAACCCTACTATTGAAAACGTGCTTGATGGCGTTAAAGCTTTTAAAGACTCTAAGGCAGATTCAATAGTTGCTATTGGTGGCGGTTCTGCGATGGATACTGCAAAAGCTATTGGTATTATTATTGAAAATCCAGAGTTTTCTGACGTAAGAAGTCTTGAAGGCGTTGCACCTACAAAAAATCATGCTACATTTACTATTGCGGTTCCTACAACTGCTGGTACTGCGGCTGAGGTTACAATTAACTACGTTATTACTGACGTTGAAAAGAAACGTAAATTCGTTTGTGTTGACGTTCACGATATTCCAGAAATTGCAGTTGTTGACCCTGATATGATGGCTTCTATGCCGAAAGGTCTTACAGCAGCTACTGGTATGGATGCATTAACTCACGCTATTGAAGGTTATATTACTAAAGGCGCTTGGGAAATGACAGATATGTTCCACCTCAAAGCTATTGAGCTTATTTCAAAACATCTTCGCGGTGCTTGTGAAAATACTGCTGAAGGCAGAGAGGGTATGGCACTTGCTCAATACATAGCAGGTCAGGGCTTCTCAAATGTTGGTCTTGGCATTGTTCATAGTATGGCTCACGGCTTAGGTGCTCTTTATGATACACCTCATGGCGTAGCTAACGCTATTATTCTTCCTACTGTAATGGAATACAATGCAGAATGTACTGGTGAAAAATACAGAGATATTGCTAAGGCAATGGGCGTTAAGGGTACTGAAACAATGACAATTGAAGGTGCTCGCACAGCAGCTATTGCAGCAGTTAAGAAGTTAGCTGTTGACGTTGGTATTCCAGAAGACCTTAAAGAAATCGTTAAGGAAGAAGATATTCAGTTCCTTGCTGAAAGTGCTTACGCTGATGCTTGCAGACCTGGTAACCCAAGAGATACAAGCGTTGAAGAAATTGTTGCACTTTATAAGAAATTAATGTAATAAAAATAAAAGCGTGTGATGAAAATTCACACGCTTTTATTTTTTTGTGTTTCGGTTATTCTTTATAAATTCTACCAATTTTCCTTTAATAAGAAGTCTGCAATATGAATAATTTCGATTCCGTTATTATTACCTATGGCGAGATCGTCTCTACAGACGACATATTTATGATAATGGTCTTTTATATCCATAAGGTTATCTGTTTCCCGTGAAGAACTATCAGGTAACTCTACACACACTTGCACATAAATTTTTTCATTTCTTCGTGTACCGATAAAATCAATTTCTTTAGTGCCATTTTTACCGATGTAAACATCATAACCCCTACGTTTCATTTCAAGAAAAATAATGTTTTCAAACACAGAAGAAAGCATTTTGTGATCAAAGCCTTGCAGACTATACTTTATTGATATATCTGAAAGATAATACTTCTCTTGTGTTTTTAAGATTGCTTTTCCTTGTAAGTCATATCTTTTGCAGGGGTAAATAATAAATGCTTCATTTAACCATTTTAGATAATTATATATAGTTTCAACAGAAAGGCTTCGGTTTTCACTTTTTAGAAATTTTACTATGGATGAAGCAGAAAAGGTATTACCCACATTTTCAATAATATATCTTACAACTCTGTCAAAAAGGTCTTTGTTTCTTATTTTGTGCCTTTTGGAAATGTCTTTTGTTATAACAGAAGCATAAATACCCTCAATAATTTGGTAAGCTGATTTTGTATCAAAGTCACTTATCGCAATAATCGGGAATCCACCATACTGAATATATTCATTAAATGTTTCTCTGGCTGAAGAAAAAGGTTTGTTTTTAAATATAAGATACTCTTTAAATGATAGTGTATATACGGGAATTAAAATGTATCGTCCTGTTAAATAAGTTGATATTTCGCTGGACATAAGTTTTGAGTTTGAGCCAGTAACATAAATGTCAACATCGAAATCTTCCATAAGAGTATTTACAACTTTTTCCCAATTGTGGATTTCCTGAAGTTCATCAAGGAGTAAATAACATCTATCTTTATCCGTTATAGCTGATTTCAAATCATTATACATTTTTTTTGATGTGTAATCATCATATTCTGGGGTGTTATACTTCCTTTGGATAATATTTTCAGGCGAGATACCCTTATTAATGAATTCCTGTACAAGCATTTCAAAAATTGTTGATTTGCCACAGCGACGTACACCAGTAAGGATTTTTACAAGTGGTGTGTCTATAAATGGTGTGATGGCGTTTATATAATCAGGTCTTAAAATCACTGTAACCACCTCCGTTAAACAAAATTATATCGAAAAACTTTCGAAAAGTCAATAGTTTTTACTTTTATACCGATAAAACTTTGTGTTTTCAAGAGGTTTTTAGAGTTGTTTTTATTTATTGATAAAAAAAGTAATAACCTTAATAGCGGTGTAGGTTATAAGAAATATAGATAATAGCTTTTTTAAAACATAAATAGATTTATACGCTTTAGTGAGTTTTTCAATGTTTTTTAAGGTTTTCAAACAATGGTTCATATTATAATTCCTTTCAGTCAGAGGTGAGTAAAACGCCGTGTGCAATACCAGGGATGCTCTCGCCTTGTAATGAGGAGGTTGGGGAGAGAAGTGCGCCAGTACCAACGAAAAATACTCTGTTAAGTTCTTTTTTTCTCATTTTATTTATAATGTATGAGCAAAGTACAGTAGCACTGCAACCACAACCAGAACCTCCTGAGTGAACATCCTGAGCATCGGCATCATAAATCATAATACCACAATCATTATGAACAGATGAAATGTCGATATTACTTTCTTTAATTAAAAGCTCTTTCAAAATATCGCTTCCGACTTTGCCTAAATCACCTGTTAAAATTAAATCGAAATCGTCGGGTGTTGTGTGGGTTTCATTTAAAAATTCACTTATAAGAAGTGAGGCGGCGGGAGCCATTGCAGCACCCATATTGTTAGTGTCAGTTATTCCTAAATCACGTATTTTGCCGAATATAACAGCGTTTACACGAGGGTTAAAGGGAACGTTGTTTTTTAAAACAAGTGCACCAGAGCCGGTAACGGTCCATTGTGCACAAGGTGGTCTTTGCCCACCATATTCTAAAGGATTTCTGTATTGGCGTTCGGCAGAGCAGAAATGTGAGGATGTAGAGGCAATTGCAGTTTCCAATGCCCCAGAATCAATCAGTGTAGCTGAAAGTGCAAGAGAGAGTGCCATTGTTGAGCAAGCACCATAAAGCCCTGAAAAAGGAATGTTGAATTCACGTAGACCAAACGATGAGCCAATGCATTGATTTAAAAGGTCACCTGAAAAGCAACAGTCGATATCTTCAGGAGAAAGATTAGATTTACTAAGAGCGGTTTTTACGGCTTCTTTAACTAATTCGCTTTCAGCTTTTTCAAAGGTTTCTTTTCCCAAAAATTCATCTTCAAATATTTTGTCGAATTCCTGAGAAAGAGGTCCTTCGCCTTCTTTTTTGCCTACAACAGCGGCGTTTCCTATAATGCTGGGACGATTATTTAATAAAATTACGTTTTTTCCAATTCTTTTGGGACTCATATTTATCACCAGTATTATTGTGCCCAAAAATTACAAAAAAACCGAAAACTTAAAAAGTTTTCGGTTTTTCTTTTATTATTTATGAGTTTCTTTGTACACACGATTTAATACCTCGACGAGTTTATCTATATCAAGAGGTTTTGGAACGTGTTCATTCATACCAGAATCGAGTGCATTTTTTCTGTCTTCAGTAAAGGCATTTGCAGTCATCGCAATAATCGGTATATTTGCAATATCGCTGTTATATGAACTACGAATTTTTCTTGTTGCGGTGTAGCCGTTCATAATAGGCATCTGAATATCCATAAGTACAAAGGTGTAATAATCCTTACTGCTCTTTTCAAGCATATCGACAGCAACAGTACCATCTTCAGCTTCTTCGATTATAAATCCTTCTTCTTCAAGGAGTTCACGTGCAATTTCACGGTTTATCATATTATCTTCAACAACAAGAATTCTTGCACCTTTAAGTTCTGGCATAAGTGTAGATGATTCTTTTTGTTCTAATACAGGTGAATCAGCTTTTTTTGCTTTGAAGGTAACGGTGAATTCAGTGCCAATACCGAGCATGCTGTTGTATGTAAGTGAACCACCTAAAAGAGATACAAGGTTTTTAGTGATTGCAAGACCAAGACCAGTACCCTGAATACCACTTTTTGTTGTATTGTGTTCACGTTCAAAAGCAGTGAAAAGATGTTTCTGGAAGTCTTCACTCATACCAACACCAGTATCCTCGATTCTTATCTGGAAATGAGCAGTATCATCAGGAGAACTTAATTCTGTTACCTGGAAGGTAACTTTGCCACCAGCATTTGTGAACTTCAAAGCATTACTTAAAAGGTTGGTTATTACTTGTGAAATGCGAAGAGAATCTGTATAAATGGTAGGGGTAGTTACTTTTATAGACGTTACAAATTCAATGCCTTTTTTGGACATTTCATGAACGAACATTTCTTTAAGCTCATTAACGAGATTGGTGAAATCTACAATATCATTATTGATTTCAATTTTACCATTTTCGATACGTGCCATATCAAGAATGTCATTTATGATACTGAGCATATGTTGACCAGAATTTTTCGCCTTTTTAAGAGCATCAAGTGCAACTTCTTTATCTTCAATATTCTTCTCTGCAATGGTGTTATAGCCTAAAATTGCATTCATAGGTGTGCGGATATCGTGAGACATATTGAAGAGGAAATTTGTCTTCGCTTGTTCAGCTTTTTTCGCTTTGTCAAGTGCATCAATGAGAATTCTGTGCTGTTTAACCTGTTCTTCAACAGTTTCTTCAATACTCTTGAATGCCCATACCTGCTCGTGAGGCTCACCAATTCGAGCTATAAATATCTGGAAATGAAGAAGCTTGTTTTCTGCTAAAACTTCAAAATTGATTCTGTAGCATTTCTGCTCTTTTAACTTATTTGTAACGAGATTTAAATCGGTCTGTGATTTTACATACTCACGTTGATTAGGTGCAACGTCATTATCAATATATTGATGGAAGGTTATAGTAAAAGGTATTTCATTAAATAAAAATGTTTTTTTGTATTCCTCAGGCCATAAATCTGAAACAAGGTAAGGAATAGCAAGGTCGTGATTAGCATCAACGTAATAAAGTGTTTCATATTCTGTGCAAAGACCCTCAATAACTTTAAGACGCTGGTTTGAGCTTTCGAGAAGCTTTTGTGTTCTTTCACGTTCCTCTAATTCCTGTTCAACGATAGTATCAATGCAACGGAAAGCGATAATTACGTTTACAGTATTCTCTGCTTTGATAGGAATAAACCTGATTTGCATATATTTTACAATACCATCGTGGAGCTCTCTGTAGTTTAATTCAAATTGAGTGTCTTCACCAAAAATAGATGCTCTTACGTTAGTAATCTGAGTTTCCTCTAAAAACATTTTTCTGTCTTCAGGGTGAATGTGAAGTTCGGCGTAATTAGCGAGAAGCTTGTCGTAGCTCTCGATTCCGAGATCACCTGTTTCAAAAGCATTTGAACCCTTCTGGTCATAGTACTTTGTGCATTTGAAAGTACCATTTTCTTCACATACGAAATAAATAAGCTCGTATTCTGCAGAAAGTGTATCTATAACAAGGTTTCTGTTCTGAAGCTCCTTTTGTTGCATCATAAGTGCGTGCATCTGGTCCTCGTCAAGCTTCTGGAGCATATCAGGACTTGCGATTTGTTGCACCATTACAGAATAGCAATCTTTAAATTCTGGTGTAGTTATATTAGTAAAAGCTGCACCATAGCGACTGAAATTACTTGAGTTAAATAAAAGTCTGCCTTTTTCAAGGCCGTTGGCAATCGGGCAAAAGGTGCACGGTTCTTCTCTGTTTGCAATCGCTTCATAGCAGAGCCCACCCTCAATAATTTTGGGGAAGAACTCTTTTAAAGTATCATTTGCATAGCGTACTTTAAAGTCGCTACCAACGATATATAAACCATTTTCAAAATTTGTGAAAGCCATAAAAGTTCACCTTATTTTTTAGAGAATTTTTCTTCGTATGCCCTTATTGAATCTTCAATAATAGAAACGGCATCCAATACACCCTTAACCTCATCAATTGCGGTTTCTTTTTCTTCAAGTGTTTTGTAAACTGAAAAGAAATGTTTCATTTCATCAAACACGTGAGCAGGCAATTGGCTTATATCTTTATAAGTGTTATAAGTCGGGTCATTAAATGGAATAGAAATAATCTTATCATCAGGGGCACCATTATCAAGCATTGAAATAACGCCTATAGGGTAACACTCAACAATAGACATCGGCTGAATTTGTTCAGAGCAAAGAACAAGCACGTCCAAAGGGTCATTGTCTTTTGCATAAGTTCTTGGAATAAAGCCGTAGTTAGCAGGGTAGTGTGTTGATGTGTAGAGAACCCTGTCAAGTCTTAAAAGACCTGTTTCTTTGTCGAGTTCATATTTCATTTTACTGCCCTTGCTTATTTCAATAACTGCAGCATAGGATGAACGTGAAATTCTTTCAGGGTTAATATCGTGCCAGATGTTCAAAAAAATCGCCTTCTATACTAAGATTAATCGTTTTCTGCTTCCTCTAAAGATTTTAAGTAATCTTCAGGAAGGTCATCGTAATACATAAACATATTTTTACCATTTTTCTTTGAATAATAAAGAGCTTGGTCAGCTTTTTCCATTACTTCTTCATAAGTTGCACCATTTTCAGGGCATTTTGCAATACCGATACTTGCGTGGAAGTCAATAGATGTATCTTCAATTTTTATGTTTTCATCCATTAAACTTAAAAGGTCCTGAGCACGTGTTGAAACAATATCATCTTCAATAGGGTGTGGTAAGAAAATTATAAATTCATCGCCACCAAAACGACCTAAAATATCGGTGTGACGGAAAACACGTCTGATACAGTCACCAAACTCGTGAAGAACGTCGTCACCAACAGCGTGACCATAAGTGTCGTTAACCTTTTTAAAGTTGTCAAGGTCAACAAACATAAATACGCCTGTTCCGCCTCCGTTTATGTGATTAGAAATTTCTCTGCCAACAGCCGCTTTATTATAAAGGAGTGTAAGAGGGTCAGTATCTCTGTCATGTTCAATATATCTTCTTAATGTAAGCTCTTTAGCTTTTGTTTTAATCATATAAGTGTTAAGAACGCCACCAAGGAAGTAGAAGCTTACTGCATTAAGAATATCAACGGAAGCAACAGACCAGTCTTTTACAAAGTAACTGCAGAGGCAGAAGATAACAACCTGAACAGCATTGAATGCAATAAGACGCCAGGGCCTATCGATTATTATCATAGGAATTGCAATTAAAAATACACAGAATGTTGTACTTGTTATTGTAGGACTGTTAAATGTACCTAAAATAATTGCATAAGCAAAAATTGCAAAAATCGAAACGTATGTAACCGCTGTTATTAAGTCGGGTTTCTTTTTTAAGAATTTCCATGCGCAAAGTAAAACTAAGAATTCACACACAAAGAGTGCTAAGTATAAAATCATATTGTGTTTGTACGTATCCTCTAAGAATGATAAAACAAACAATGCAAAGAACACAATAGTGCCAAGACCTGACGTAACAAAAAGAACACCTTTGTTTTTCTCTTCACGTTGTGGTCTGATTGAGTCATATTCTTCTGGTGTGATACCTGCATAGAAGAATGTAGAAATGATATAGTCTTTAAATTTGCTAAACATAAATTCCCTCCACAGTTTTATAAAAAACATAATATATCAATGTTATTTTACTATAAAACTATATTAAAAATCAACAGTTTAGATGAAAAAAATCGAAGAAAAAATAACAAATTGAATAAAAATCAGTAAGAATTGACGAAAAAAGTGTTTTATGTTATAAATTTTATAGTTGGTGATAACATGAATGAAATTAAAATAACTCCGGTTGCAACAATAAAAAATGGCTATAAAGAAAAATTTGGCGTTCCAAGACAGAGTGGCCTTGCACCATCCGTTAAGTCAGAAATTGTTTTTGAAGAAGCTTTCAAGGATGAAAATATGATAAGGGATATTGAAGCGTTTTCACATCTCTGGCTTATATGGGGCTTTTCAGAAAATGTTGGTGAATGGACTCCTACGGTAAGACCACCAAAGCTTGGTGGCAACAAACGCACAGGTGTTTTTGCAACACGCTCACCATTTAGGCCGAATTCATTGGGGCTAACTGTTGTAAAGCTCAATGGGGTGAAGGATACTCCAGATGGAAAGGTGCTTTTAATAAGTGGAGCTGATTTGGTCGATGGTACACCGATATTTGATATAAAACCATATCTTCCTTACGTTGATTCTGTCCTGGAAGCAACGGGCGGTTTTTCAGATGAACATAAAAACGAATTTTCAAAAGTAATTTTTAAGGAAGAAACAGAAGCTGTTATTAGCGAAAATGAAAAGACAGAGCTTTCAGAAATTTTAGCGCTTGACCCGAAGCCTTCATATCAGAATGATAGCGAGAGAATTTATGGGTTGTCATACAAAGATTTATCTGTGAAATTCAGATGCGAGAAAGATAATATATATGTTTTAAAAATAGAAAGGGTTTAAAAATGCTTTATATAAAACCTGCATTTTATGATAAATTCAAGTGTGTAGCAGACAAATGCACCGACTCCTGTTGTGTTGGTTGGGAAATAGCTGTAGATAACGAAACGATGGATGTTTATAAAAATATGAACACAGAGTTCGGTTGTAAGATAAGAGAAAATATTACAGAAAATGAAGATGATACATACTCTTTTAAACTTCTTGAAGGTGACCGCTGTCCGTTTCTCACTGAAAATAATCTTTGTGATATTATTCTTAATTGTGGCGAAGATAGTATTTGTTATATATGTAAAGAGCATCCACGCTTTTACAATGATTTTCAGGAAGTGACAGAATATGGTTTAGGGCTTTGTTGTGAAGAGGTTGTGAGATTGCTTTTAGAAAATGATGAACCACTCGAATTTGTAGCGTTCAACGATGAAGACGAGTTTTTTGTGGTTGATGAGAGCGAAAAAGAAAATTATAACAAGCTTTTTAATATCAGAAATGAATTTTTCAGAATACTCAGAACAACAGAGGCTTATAACGCTAAGCTTGAGAAAATAATAAGTGTGGCAGAGAAATTCTGCGGTGAAAAAATTAAACTTTCAGATGACAACGAAATATTAGAAATATATGAAAAAACTGAGCCTATAAATACTGAATGGACAGAATATTTTGAGGAGTTAAAAAAGAATAAAGGTAAAATTCTTGAAAAAGAAAAGCCGTTCGACGAAGAGTCAAACGGCGATAATAAATATTCAAAACTATTGAGTTATATAGTTTTCAGACATCTTTTGAAAACTGTTTTTTCTGATATTGCAGATTTTTATAGGTATCTTAGCTTCTGTATTTCGTCAGTAAGATTTATTAAGCTTTGTGATATAAAAACCTATATAGAAAAAGGCTCTGTGTCAGAAGCTGACAGAATAAATAACGTAAAAAGATGGTCTAAGCAAATTGAATACAGCGAAGAGAATATTGATTTATTGATATTTGAGAATTAAATGATATTCTGAATTTTTTGCAATTCTTTTTACCCTAATGCAGTATTAACTACGTATTGGAATGAATCAATATTAATTTCAGCTATAGCCATTCCGTTGGCAGCGTAGCATTCAATTTCTGACGGAGTTCTGTTTTTGTTCATTGACAATTCTGCAAGAGAAATATCAAGAGCATCGCAAACGCTGTCGCCGTCTAAATCGCCGTCGATTACTATTGTGTATTCGGCGATTTTTTCTTCGTTTTTATAAAGCGTTACAACAGTGCCGGTGCCTAAATAACTGTATTCACCAAAGCTACTGCTTGGTTCAACGTTATACGTTATATCTTCGGCGGTTTTGCAAATTTCTTCAACGCTCTGGCAAGCATCGTTTTCGGAAAAAATAATATTATTTTCTTTATCTATAACACTCTTTTCATCTGCTACGTAAATCTCTTTGTAGAGCTCACTCGTCAAAGTGTAGTTTGCTTTAACAGAAGAATTGAAATTTGGTGAAGAATAAATTTCGCAAATGATTTTGTCGTTTTTTATATTTAATCCGTATATCCAGAAGTAATTGCCGTATACTGTTAAATCTGGTTTGAAAATCACTTCGTCGGTTTGTGTTTCAGGATCATATCTCATAACAGTATCAGGTGTGTTATAATATAAGTATTCGCCATCACAAATAAGTTTAGAAAAGCTTGCTAAGAAAACAGCATATTCACCCGTACTCCACTTGTATGGAAGATTTTTAACAACTTCAATTTCGGATTCATTTACTGATTTTAAAAGGTAGATATTTTTATCTGAACGGTTGAAATAATAAATTTTATCATTGAGAAGCTGAAATGCTGTTTCTGAGTTTTGCCAGAAATATTCGTCATAGGTTGTGTCAGTAGGGGTAGAGGTATAATCAATTGTAGTTTCTCCTGATTTTTTGTGTCCGGTTTCAATAATACCGTTTGTAGAGCGTAAAAAGTTTTCATGAGTTACACGGCCTGAAACATCCCACACGGGGTCATCCCACGTAACGTCAACGTGGTAAGGAATGTCGTTTATGTAAACTATATTCCATGCATGGTTAAGGTCGTCAGATGCACAGTAATCAGATTTAATATCTACTTGCTCTAAAAGATAGTCGTATGCTAAAGCGTAGCCTTTGCACACAGCGTCGTTTAAAACAAAAACGCCGTAAGCATTGTAAGAGCTTTCAGGGACGTTTCCTGCTAAATAACTGTCGTAATCATATTCACATAAAAGGGCGAGTCTGTCGTGAAGAAGCAGCGCTTTTTCAACATCGTCTAAATTTTCATTGCCTTTTATACCATTGAGGAGCTTATCGGCAGAAGAGTACATTTCTTCTAACATAACAGCGTAATCTTCTTTTGTGTAATACTCTGCAAAAGCTATTAATGAAATTTTCCCTGATGAGGTAGAACAGCCCATAGAGTAGATTCTGAAAAGCTCGGGGGAATTGTACCATATAAGCGAACGAAGATTAGACCACATTTCATCTGAATACGGAATTTCAAATTGAGAAATGTCGATATAACCAAAAAGTTTTGAGCTTCCTTGTATGATATGGGTGCAATCAACTACTTTAAGCTGCTCTATAAGATAATCAACAAAAGCCTCGGTGTCCAGCACATCTTCTAAAGACGTGCCGGATACTGAGGCTACATTATAATTTGTAGGTTCTGCTAAATGATAATCCGGTTGGAAGATAAAAGCAGCAAAAGAAGTATTTGCACTTACCAGACTCATGATAAATGCTACAATAAGAGTTAATGAACTTTTAACTGCTTTTTTCATAACAATACCTACTTATAAATTTTCGATTTTGTCTGTGAGTTCATCTAACCAATCGCCTTCAAAGAGCTCAATTGCACCGGCATCTACTGCTGCAGCTAATTTGTTATTGATTGGTAATTTTGAAACTGTATCCACAGCGTGTTCTTTTGCAATTTCGTCAATATGACTTTCACCAAAAATGCTATGACGCTTTTTGCAGTCTGGACACTCAAAATAAGACATATTCTCTACAAATCCTAAAACAGGAATATTCATAAGAGAAGCCATTTTAACTGCTTTTTCAACAATCATTCCAACTAACTCCTGCGGTGAAGCAACAATAACAATTCCATCAACAGGAAGGCTCTGGAAAACTGTCAAAGGAACGTCGCCTGTGCCAGGTGGCATATCTACAAACATAAAGTCAACGTCATTCCAGATAACGTCAGTCCAGAATTGCTTTACAGTACCGGCAATAACAGGACCACGCCATACAACAGGGTCAGTTTCATTTTCTAATAAAAGGTTTACAGACATAATTTCAATGCCTGTTTTTGTCATGCAAGGGAAAATACCTTGTTCGCTGCCTTGAGCTTTTTCTTTGATTCCAAATGCTTTTGGAATTGAAGGACCTGTAATATCAGCATCAAGTATTGCAGTAGAAAAGCCTTTTCTTTTCATTGAAACGGCTAAAAGTGAGGTAACAAGTGATTTACCAACGCCACCTTTACCACTTACAACGCCAATGACTTTTTTGATTTTTGACAATTCGTGTGGCTTTTCTACAAGACTTTTTGGGTCACGTGATGAGCAGTTCTGACTGCAACTGCTACAATCGTGTGTGCATTCGCTCATTTTAAATCATCTCCTACGTGTTATTTTAACATAGAGAATTAAAAATATCAATACAGTAATATATCTTTTAATTCAAGTTGCACTATAAAACGTTATTTTTCAATTATATTTTGTGAATGAAAAACTATTGACTTTTTTGTTTAATTTTTATATAATGCAATGTGCGATTGTCTGTATTTACGAAAACAGACGTATAAATTTGTAAAACAGGTTGTTATTTTACCCACTTCTTACACTACTTAAATAATTTACCTGAATAATAGATAGGAGTAAATAAAAATGAAAAGAACTTATCAGCCTAAGAAAAGACACAGAAAAATGGAACACGGCTTCCGTAAAAGAATGGCAGACAGAAACGGCCGCAAGGTACTTGCTCGTCGTAGAAGAAAAGGCAGAAAACAACTCACTTATTAAGTTTAAGTTTTAGAATTAACCTGGTATTTGGAGAGAACAAGTGTTAGACTTCGTCACACTAAAAATGAATGGCGACTTCCGCCGTCTTTATAATAGAGGTAAGGCTGTAACGAATCCTGCGTTGGTTATGTATTATATGAAGAACCGCGCGGGAATTTGCCGTATTGGTATAACCACTGGTAAAAAAATAGGTAATGCGGTAGAGCGTAATCGTTCAAGGCGCATTATAAAAGAGGCTTTCCGTTCTGTTCATAAAGACGTAGAGGGAACTTACGATTTCGTTTTTGTGGCAAGAAGTAAAACAAAGTATCAGAAAAGCACTTATATTGAAAAGGTTATGCGTGAAATGATGCTTGACAGTGGTATAATTGCAGATAATGTAAAGGAAGAAAATGATGAAAGAACGTCTTCTTAAAATGATAAGCTTTTATCAAAGGCGTATTTCTCCGCTTTTTCCACCAAGGTGCAGATTTTATCCTACTTGTTCACAATATGCTAAAGAGGCTATTGAAATCCATGGTGTATTTAAAGGTTTAATTCTCGCCATCTGTCGCCTTATGAGATGTAACATTCTTTTTCCTGGTGGTGTGGACCCTGTTCCGCCTAAGAGGGAGAAAAAATGTGAGCACAAAGGCAGACATTAAAACGAAAGGACTTACATCACAATGTATGATGCAATAAGAGCGTTTTTTTCGCCAATTTTGAGTTTACCGCTTAGTTTGATTTATGAGTGGACGGGTAGCTATGTGTTAGCAATTTTGTTGTTGACCATCGTTATAAAAATAGCGCTTTTACCTGTTACAATCAAGCAGCAAAAAAACTCAGCAAAACAAACACGACTTAACGCAAAAGTAAACAGAATCAGACAAAAATATGCAAACAACCAACAGAAAGCACAACAGGAAATTCAGGCACTTTATCAGCGTGAGGGCTTTGGTGCTGCAAATATGGGTTGTATGCCTATGGCAATTCAAATGCTTGTTATGATTGGTCTTTATGGTGTTATGTACACACCAATTTCAAGCGTTTTGAGATTCAGCTCAGAAAAAATGGAAGCTATGAAAACAATCATGGCTTCAGTTATTGAAACTGGTGACAAAAATTCAAGAAGTGCAAATATGTATGAAATTGCAATGCTTAAAAACTACAAAGCTTACGAAGGTAAGCTTTCAGAGGTTTTAAGTGCAGAGGATTTTGCAGATTTAGCAGAGTTTGCTGAAAAGTTTAAGTTTTTAGGTCTTGACCTTTCAGTTACACCAGATGCTAAAGACCCAAGTGCTTATTGGTTAATTCCAATTCTTTCTTGTGTTACTGCATTGATTTCATCAATTTATATGTATTTAAAACAAAAAAAGCAGAATCCTGAAATGGCTAAAAATCCTGCTATGGGTTGTATGACATTTATGTCACCGGCTATGTCACTTATGTTTACATTTATGTTCCCGACTGGTGTTGGTGTTTACTGGATTATTTCAAATATTATTTCATTTGTTCAACAGATATTTACATCATTTGTTTATAGTCCTAAAAAGGTTATAGCACAACAAATGGTTGAGGAAACTATTTTAAGACGTTCAAAAGAAAACACTACAAAATTACGTGTAGAAAACGAAAAGAAATAAGGTGTTACGATGATTAAAGAAGCAATTGGTATTGCTGCTACTATAGA
>SVOI01000064.1 GCA_015066465.1 Oscillospiraceae bacterium | reverse complement strand
TGCTTTGAAAATGCCGCTTGGGCATATGTTGTAGGTGCTGCACTTGCAATCAAAAAAGGCTGCAAAAATGCTGCTGATGCTGCAGAAGTAATCGGTGAAGGTCTCCAGGCTTTCTGTATCGACGGCAGTGTTGCTGACGACAGAAAAGTTGGTCTCGGTCACGGTAACCTCGGAGCAATGCTCCTCAGAGAAGAAACAAAATGTTTCGCATTCCTCGCAGGTCACGAATCCTTTGCTGCTGCTGAAGGTGCTATCGGCATCGCAAGAACAGCTAACAAGGTTCGTAAAGAACCCCTCAAGGTTATCCTCAACGGTCTCGGCAAAGATGCTGCTCAGATTATTTCAAGAATCAACGGCTTTACCTATGTTCAGACAAAGTTTGACTATGCTACAGGTAAAGTAGAAGTTGTTAAAGAAAAAGCATACTCCAACGGCGAAAGAGCAAAGGTACGTTGCTACGGCTCCGACGACGTTAGAGAAGGTGTTGCTATCATGCATCTTGAAGGTGTTGATGTTTCCATCACCGGTAACTCCACCAACCCCACAAGATTCCAGCACCCCGTTGCAGGTACATACAAAAAAGAATGTAACGAAATGGGCAAAAAATACTTCTCAGTTGCATCCGGTGGCGGTACAGGTCGTACACTTCACCCCGATAACATGGCTGCAGGCCCCGCTTCCTATGGTATGACAGATACAATGGGAAGAATGCACTCCGATGCACAGTTTGCAGGTTCTTCCTCCGTTCCCGCTCATGTTGAAATGATGGGCTTAATCGGTGCAGGTAACAACCCAATGGTTGGTATGACTGTTGCAGTTGCAGTTGCAGTTCAGGAATGTATGAATAAATAAGGAATTTAGAGGGTTTTAGGACTTTTAAAAATTTCTTTGAATTAAAAATGTAGAATTTTTTAGTTAGACACATCATTTTGGGATTTTTACCCATGATGTGTCTAACTTTTTTTGTGAAATTGAAAGGGATTTTTTATGAAGAAATTGCAAATGTCTAAAACCAAAACAATCACTTTTGAACAAGGTTGCAACTTATACCTTGATAATTGCCGACAACGGAATTTGCGTGAGGGAACAATTAACCATTATAAACAGAGTTACACTCAATTTTATAAATATTTCAATCCGCAAATGCCTATTACCGACATGACACAAGAAGTCTATAAACAATTTGTTGTGCATTTAAGGGAAATACTTCACAATGATGTCAGTATCAACGCATATTTGCGTGACATGATTACCACATTGCACTTTTTGATGAATGAGGGATATTTGGAACATTACAAAATGCAGGCAATCAGAGTTGATAAATCTCATGTTGAAACATACACGGATGATGAATTAAAGTTGTTATTAGAGAAACCAAACATAAAAAAATGTAGTTTTGCAGAATATCAAAGTTGGGTAATGACAAACTTTTTGTTTTGTACTGGCATACGGCAAAGAAGTTTGATTTTTATTAAAGTGAAAGACATTGACATTGATAATCACATAGTAAAAGTCAATGTCACGAAAAACAGAAAACCACTTCTTTTGCCGATAAATCAAACAATGGTAAATATTTTAATTGAGTATTTAAAACACAGACAGTATAAAACAACAGACGATTTTTTGTTTTGCAATGTGTTTGGATGTCAGTTAGTAAAAAGCACTTGTTACCACCGTCTATATGAATATAATAAACGGCGTGGAGTTGAAACAACTGGAATACATAGGTACAGACACACGTTTGCGAAACAATGGATTTTAAACGGCGGAAATGTTGTCACTCTTTCAAGACTTTTAGGACATTCGAGCCTTGAAATCACGCAGAATTATATAAATTTACTTGTTAGTGATGTTGCAGAGCAAGTCAACGAAATAAATTTACTTGATAAATTTGCAGGCAAACACAGTATAAAAATGAAAAGAAATTAAACCATTTCAGAGGATAGAACAATCAATGTTTTATCCTCTATTTTAATGTGATTAAAACATCTTTTTTTCCAAAAGAAAACAAGTTAAAAACGTCTATAAAACATCTATTTAACATCTTTTTAACTACTTTGATTTGTTGATTACCACCGCCCACTAAAAAATAAATAAAAAAACTTTCAAAAAAGTTTAATGTGTCATATTATAACGACTGGTTTCCGCTGCCTGCGTGTTATAATGTAATTACAGAAAGGGCAAGGAAAACAAAAACTTAACTCTTTCAAAAATAATAAAAATTTTAATTTAAGAAAGGATTGGTGTTAATTATGACAAACATCAGAATCAACGAAACAAAGAGAACAATCGAGGTAACAAAGGCATTTTACAAAGAGGCAAGCAAGTACGGCACAGACCAATACAATGACTTGCAGGCAGTTCGCAGAGATTATCCGAATTTCAAAGTAGTAACAAACAAGACTGCAAACAAATCAAATGGTTTCAAAGGTTTGACTTTGGAATATATGGAAAACTACATCAAAGGACACGATACCGACAATGAAATTATGTCAGAGTTCAATATCCTTTGTGGTAAAGACCAAGAGGGAAACAAAGTTGAATTTGCAGAATCCGCATCCTATGGCGAAATTAAAAAGTGGTTTTTGAACACATACCCCCAAATCAAAGAGTATCACAACAAACTTGAAAACATTTTAAAGAAATCAGCCTAATTTAAAAAATTAAATTTATAAATGAGAAAGGAATTAAAGACTATGAAAAACACATTAAAAATTGATTTTAACGGAAAGAAAATTGTTATGGACAGAACATTTGCAAAGAATTGTACAAATACCAATAGTGATGAATACGCACAGTTACAGAGTGTACGCCGTGACTATCCAGACTTCACAGTTGTTACAAAAACAATCAAACGCAATCCCGAAAAAGAAACATACAAAGGCTTGACTTATGAATATATGGAAGATTACATTTTAAGACACGAATCAGAAGAAAATGCACTTGCAATTATCAAAGAGTTCAACGAATTACGCACAATTTCCAAGTGCCACAAACAAGGTTTGCGTTATCCTACAATCAAGAGATGGTTTTTAGAGAAATATCCAGAAATTGTTGATTTTGCAAAAATCGCATAAACCATCTATTAAGTCAACCTATTAACACAAATAAAATAATACATTCAATGTTAAATGGTTGACTTAAAACGAAAGGAATTTAAAATGTTAGAAATCAGAAAATATACAAAAAATGAATTGTCTGCCGTTTTGGGAACAAATGACAAACAAGGTATTGACCGCAAATTGCAACGATACGGAGTTGAATTTGTTTCCACTGGCAGAGGGCAAAATTTGATGTATGAAATTCAGAAAGTGCCAGACCGTTTTAAGTTGTATTGCATTACCGAAATGGGAATTTCGGCAGTTATCAATTTTGAAAAGTTCAAATACTTTTGTTATTACCTTTTTTGTGATGAAACCTTTGCAAATTTTCCAATAGTGGAAATGGAAGTAATTATGTCAGAGGATGGCGTTCACGTTTCAAGACAAACAATCTCAAACTGGATTGACCGCCTTTCAAGAGTTGGATATATTCACATTGATAAAAATACAGAATGTGTTTATTATGCAATCACAAAGACGGCAGACGGCAAGAAACATTACAAAGAAATATTAAGAGAGGTTTATTGCAAAGGTTGGAATTTGTATTGGAGTAATAAAAACGAGGTCGGCACAAATACCGCATACAAAATGATGTATAATTATGTCGGCGGACACCCATACAAACGACCTAAAATAACTGAAAACATCATTTATTCAGAACAAATACAAAACCTAATTGAATTGGTTAATGAATCGTTTTTAGAGTGATTTTAAGTCATTCTATTAACATAAAAAGTGTTATTCTATTCTGTGTTAATAGAATGACTTAAAAAGCCAAAGACCATTAAATTATCTCATTCAATTTTCAAATACAGTAGAAACATAAAACGGCTTTATCAAAATTTTAGTCGCAGGCGACTAAAATTTATGATAAAAGCCAGTAGTAAAATGAATTAAAGGAGTGAAAAAATTGAAACTTTACCCAGACAGACCATTACCAGACTATTACCCTACAATGTATCTTGACGGTTATACACCAGAGGAAATATGGGTTGCACAACATAACACTATGTTGAAACGATTTCAAAAAATGCAGGCGGAAAAGGATTTGGAAAACGAGATTGAAAAAAGACTGGAACAACAAATTGAAGTGAAATTGGAACAGACAGTTGAAAAGGCACTTGATGAAATATTCAAAAACTTTAATAAATAAATGACGGCGAGTAGTTCAAAAAAGAACTATTCGCCGTTTTTGTCGTTTATTGCCGTCAAGGTCGTGAAAAAGAAAAATACATAAAATCCGCCCACGAACATGAAAATCGTCTTTTGAAATTAAAATCCCATTCCAAAACCGAGAGAGCCACACCAAAACGGCAAACGGCGTTGAAAAAATATTTTTCCCGAAACATACCCCCCCTATGTTCACAAAAAGGTATGTAAATTTTCTTGAACAAAAACACGCCGTTTTTCTGTTGACTTTTGGCATTTAGTGTGTGCGGAAAAAACGTTCACGAAACCAGTTGTTTAATTGGACACCCCTATTCTTCGTCTTTTACATATTCTATCAAGTCGGCAGGCTGACACTCCAAGAGAGAGCAAATTGTGTCTAATGTTTTCCACGACACCAATTCCCCATGCCGTAATTGTTGCAAATAGGATTGACCGATTAGTTTTTCTTCTCTGATTCTTGTGGAAGAATAACCAATTTTTTTGAGTTCTGCAAGAATATCAATTTTATAACGGATTGACATTTAATTCACCACCTTTTTTATTATCCTAATTATATCAAAACTATGCACTAAAATCAAGTGTAAAAATTGCACAATTAAAACACTAAAAGTTAGTGCAATTTGTCAATAGACAACACTAATATTTAGTGCTATAATATAAATGTAGTCAAGGGGAACACCCCACAAAATAAATAATAAACCAAAAGGAGAAAACAAAAATGACAAAGGCAGAACTTATTACAAAAATTGAGGCACTTAACGAATGGGAAGAACTTATGGAACAAGCAAAGGCAGAAGCCGAGGCAATCCGCGACAGTATCAAGGAAGAAATGCTTGAAAGAGAAACCGAAGAACTTATTGCAGGCTCTTACATCATCCGTTGGACTTCCGTATTAAGTAACAGATTTGACACAACAAACTTCAAGAAAATGTACGGCGACCTTTACAAGGCATTCACAAAACAGAGTGCAAGTCGAAGATTTTCAATCTCTTGTTAAATACAAAACCACTCCGCAGGGGAAACCTTGCGGAGTGGAAGAAAGGACAATGTTATGAATTACGGATATGCAAGGTGCAGTACCAACGAAACAAAACAAGACATTAACCGCCAAGTCAGAGAACTGAAAGAGGCAGGGGCAGAAGAAATATTTCTTGAATACGAACACGGCGACAGTAAAATAAAAGACCAACAAAGGGCATTATTTGAAACGGCAAGAGAGGGCGACACAATTATAACTCTTGAAGTTCCCAGACTTGCCAGAAGTACAAAACAATTATGTGAAATAATTGATGTGATACACGACAAAAAATTACGCCTTGTAATTGTCGGCAGTATAACTCTTGATTGCCGAAACGGCAAATGCGACCCTATGAGTGAGGCATTTTTGCAAATGGCAGGCGTATTCAGTCAATTAGAACTTGCCATGATTCGTGCAAGGGTGCGTTCTGGCATGGAAAACGCCAGAGCAAAAGGGGCAAATATCGGCAGACCGCAAGTAACGAAAGACGATATTCCTGCATCCTTTTTGCGACATTATCCGTCTTTGAAGTCTGGCAAATTGAATGTTTCAGAACTTGCCAGAGTGTGTGACATGAGCCGTACAACCGTCTATAAATATGTTTCTCTTTTGGAAAAATAGATAAAATTTAAGTCAGACTATTAACACCAATATTATAAATGGTTTCTGTTAATTGTCTGACTTTATTTTTGTTTTGTTATTTAATTAGTTTAAAGGGACGTTTTCTGCCTCACATAACGGCACACAAGTTTCTAAATTCTCCCATACCATAACTTTTACTTTGTCATAAGTTTCGGTTGTTGTAAATGGTATTGTTGTTTCTCCTGCATAAATATAAGGATTTACATAAACCATTTTATTGCCGTTATAACAAGCAAAAATTATTCTGTTTCCGTTTTCAACACCAGTTGGAGTTACAAGAAATGTATCGTCTTTAATCTGGGTTTTTGTGCAAATAATCTTTTTCCATACTGCATATAAATTTATACTGTTTGTGCCAACTGTTAATGTGTCATTTGCTTTATATTCAGCCGTTTTTTGAGAACTCGAAGTAGACCAGCCAAGAAAAACATAGCCATCTCTTGTAGGCGTAGTTGAAGAAATTGTTACTGTACTATTTGTTGAAATTTTTAATGTTTCAGGTGATCCAACACCGCCGTTTGCATTATATGAAACATTCACTTTTTTATAAATTCTCGTTGCATTTTTAAAAGGTTCATTATCGGCATATATATTTTTTACATTCCATACTGTTCCATCAATATATACTGTTGAAAGACTTTTGCAATTACAAAATCCCATACTACGAATGGTGACAAGACTCTCAGGAATAGTAACACTTTGAAGTGAAATGCAATCATAAAATGTATCTTCATCAATAACTCGAACACCATTTGGAATAACAATATTTACAAGAGAACGACAATTTGTAAAAGCATATTCGCCAATCGAATCCATATTATCAGGCAGTTCAATTCTAAGTAGATTACTACAATCCGCAAACGCACAATCCCCTATGCTCGTAACACCATCGTCTACATAAATTACTTTGATGTTCTTTGTGTATGAATACCAAGGTACTTCATCATAATATTCCCAGTTAGTCATTGCACCACTGCCACTTATTGTGAGTATACCATTATCATCAAGTTCCCATGTTAAATTTTCACCACAAGTTCCACTTGTTGCGGCACTTACCGACAATGGAATCAATGTTGATAATAACATCGTTAAAATGATTGTTACACTTAAAATTTTTCTCTTCATGTTTGATTACTCCTTGTATATTGAATTTTGACATTTCACACAATAAAAAATGCGTGGCAACAGAAATCTGCACCACGCATAAAAACGAGGCTTGATTTCAATGTTACCACACATTTATATATCAACTATGAAACACTACTCTAATGGTATTCATATAAAGGTTATTTCATAAAGCCTGCGTTTTTAACAAACACAATACTTTATATGAACACCGAACGAAGAATATTCCAAAAGAAATATTCTAAAATATAATATTAAATTAAAGTAGTATCATAATTAAAAATATGATATATAAAGTGTGGTGACTATATTATACCACTATTGGACTTTTAAATCAATATATCTTTTCAAATTTTATCAAATGTGATATAATATTTTTCGTGAGGTGTGCTTTATGGAAGATATACAATACAAGAAATTTTATAGAAAAGCCGACAAACATTTGAATGGTAAAATTAAGGCGGAACACGGCAAACGAAATAACCATAAAATGAAACCGTATTTTGTTTTGCAATATTTACTCAAAAATTCAGACGAGAATCACACAAAATCGGCGTATGATATTATGGGGTATCTGGAGGAGAACGGAATTGTTGCGGAACGCCGCTCCGTCTACCGAGATATTGAGGAGATTAACAAGGCAAATTTGATAATTCAAGAAGATTATACAGTTGATGAGGCGGAAGAGAAACTTTTCGAGGATGAATATGACGAAGAAAAACTAATCGTCTATGACAAGAGTAAAAAGGGATTTTATGTTAAACAACGGCATTTTGATTTGAATGATATTCGACTTCTGGCAGAGTGCATCTATTCTTCAAAATTTATTGCCGAGGGGCAGGCAAAACGCCTTGTTGATGTTGTTTGTGATTTTGTAAGTGATTACCAAGCCGAGAAAATCAGACACAACGCATTTTTGACCGACAGAGTAAAAACAAATAACAAAGGTGTATTGAATAACATTGCAACAATCAACGAGGCAATGAGTACCAAAATAGACGGTTTACCGCATACGCCAGAAAAGATAAGTTTTAAATACTTGAAATATTCCATTGACGACATTAACAACCAAGTGGAACGCCGTAAGGGTGCAAGATACACCGTCAGTCCCTTTCAACTTCTTATCAACGACGGCAATTATTATCTTCTTGCATTTGATGATGAAAAGGGCAAAATGCGAACATACAGAGTTGACCGTATGAAAGATGTGAGATACACCAACATTCCAAGAGAGGGCGAGGAAGTTTTCAAAGATATTGATTTGAAATCATACACACAAAGAGTATTTTCAATGTATGGTGGAGAAGAAAAAAGAATTACATTGAAATTTATAACCCCGCTATTGGATGCGGTTGTTGACCGCTTCGGTACAAAAGATATTCATTATTCCAAGAGTGATGAAAGACATTTTACTGTTACGGCAAAAGTAGAAGTTAGTGACCAATTTTTCGGTTGGCTTTTGGGATTTGGTAAAAAAGTTCAAATTGTTTCACCGCCAGAAGTAAGAGAAGAATTTGCCGAATACCTTGATAAGATAAGAGAGATGTACTAAAGAAGTATAAAAGATGTTAAAAAGATGTTAGTTAGTTGTTTGAAAGATGTATAAAAGTTGTATGTTTTTTGAATCAAAATAGGTTTTGACAAGTTAGTCACATTATGGTATAATGAGTGTGTAGAATCACATCATTGATGTGACTAACAAAAAAGTAATACATAAAACAAAGCCTTATTTAATCAAGGTTTCCGCATCACTGCACCCCTCCGCCATGACCACGAAGTGGGCGTGGCACGTTGAAATGATGGGACTTATCGGCGCAGGTAACAACCCGATGGTTGGTATGACTGTTGCTGTTGCTGTTGCAGTACAGGAAGCAATGAATAAATAAGAGTTTCAGGGATTTTTAAAAGCTCTTTAAAACTTTAATATTTAATAAAAACAGTTAGTCCCATCATTTTGAGCAAAATCAGAATGATGGGACTAAGTTTTTAAAAGGAGTTGTCGTACTGATGAAACAAGAAATATTATCTCAAATTGACACAGTAATAAAATATATATGGACATATGATATCAAATTGGATTATGACAAAGATTATCTGTTAAAAGAAGATACATTGAAAAATGCATTGTATTTTCATTTGAGAAATAAATTATCTTCTTTACTCGAAAAATATAATCTACGAATTTTTACTGAATTCAACACAGATATTTTCAGAGGTACAGGATGCCGTCCTGATATGATTATTGCACAAGTCAAAGAAGAACCGGAGGGCTTCTTGGGTGATTGTATAGAGGATTATGCTTGTATAATTGAGCTAAAATTCAAAGGGACTTTTCAAGGAGCTGAAAACATTTTAGAGGACTATGAAAAAATCAAATACTACATTGAAAATTTGAACATTGATTGTAATTATTATATGGCAACTATTTGGGAATATGACGACAGGGCAACTTCTTGGGCGAGAAAGAATGCAGCATGGGCAAAAGGAAAGTTAACCGAACTCAATGCTTCATACGAAAATGATGAAATGCGATTTTATATCTGTGAGCATTAATAAATAATAGATGTTTATCAAACTATAATTTGACATAATACCCATTTTATGATACAATACCATCCGTAGCAAGAGAAACGGCGGCGGTTGTTTCCGACACCTCATGATAAGGGGGTGTTACTTATGGAAGAAATAATTTCTTTTACTTTATTGGTAATGATTATTATACTTTACATAAAGAGATGACCGCCACTTCTGCAAAAGTGACGGTCGTTTAATTTAAATTACCTATTTTGCGGAAACAACTAATGTCGTTCCCT
>SVOI01000009.1 GCA_015066465.1 Oscillospiraceae bacterium | reverse complement strand
TTTTGTCTTGTAAGAATTCCTGATGCAAGAGTGTAAAAACCTGAATACATAAGTTTTCCTCCATAATTTATTCTAAAAATATCAGATATTAATCGTATCTGTATTCTTTCATTTCTTCGTACATTTTATCAAGAGCTTTTTTGCGGATTTGTGATACTCTTTGCTGAGAGATATCTAAAACCTCGCCTATTTCTCTTAAATTAAGATTTTCGTAATAATAAAGTGATATAACCTGCTTTTCTTTCGGGTCGAGTGAGTCAATCGCCTTTGCAAGCTCACCTTTAAGTTCGTTTTCTAATAAATCACTGTCAACATGAGATTTTGAATTGTCCATTGACTTTTCAATTACGCCTTCCCAGGCTTGTTCAATCATTTCTTCAAAAGAAATTGTATCAATAGAAGCAATCTCTACAATACGCTGACTCAACTGTTGCTCTGTTATACCTAAATACTCAGCAAGCTCAGCATCAGTAGGTTCTCTTAATAATTTTTGCTCCAAGTGTTTTCTGCCTTGAGAAATTTTATTTTGAGCATCCCACGCTCTATTTGTAAGCCAGTTCTGTTTTCTCATATATTTGAGAATTGAACCTCTTATAGCTAAATAACTGTAAGTATCAAAACTTGCCCCTCTGTCAGGGTCGTAACGCTCGAGACAATCTATAAGAGCAATAACGCCCTGATTAAAGAAATCTTCAAACGGGATATTTGATAACAATACAGAACGCATACTATAAATAGCAAGATTAACAAGGTTAAGGTAATGCATAACAAGTTTATTTCTGAGTTCAACGCTACCTGTTGCTTTAAAATCTTTCATTACCTTTTCAGGATTATCTAATTTTACTTCTTTAATCTGACTTGAGCCGTTCATAACTGTTATCACCCCATTTCTTTAAATTTTATTTATTGTGCTGGAGAGAGTGTAATAGTACCTAATGCCTGAATTTGAACTGATGTGTCAATATCATTGAATGACAACACGGTAATATCAGGATAAAATTGGTCGAGTAACTTTTTAAAGTAAATTCTTACAACAGGAGATGTAATAATAATTGGCTCTTGCACGAGCTTCTTCATCTGATTAATCTGCTCTGTTGTGCTTGTAACAATCATCTGAATAACGTCAGGTTCAAGTGCTAAGTAAGCACCGCCTTCAATTTTCTTTATACTCTTAATAATCAAATCTTCTATTTCTGAATCAAGACTTACAACCTTTAACTGACCAGCTATTGAGAATTTATGAGTAATAGTTCTTCTCAACGCTTGTCTTACATATTCTGTAAGCATATCGTGGTCTTTAACTGTAGGAGCATAATCTGCAAGAGTTTCTAAGATTGTTTCCATATCTAAAATCGGAATACCTTCTCTTAAAAGGTTTCTTAAAACTCTCTGGAGTTCATTAAGAGATACAATTGCAGGAACTGTATCTTCAACAATACTTTCGTTGTGCTCTTTAAGGTTATCAACCATTCTTTTAACTTCTTGTCTGCTGAGAAGCTCGCTTGCGTGCTTTCTTATAACCTCAGACAAGTGTGTAACCATAACAGAAGTAGGGTCAATAAGTGTGTAACCCGCAATTTCTGCTTTGATTTTCTTATCATCACTAATCCATTTAGCAGGCATACCAAATGCTGGTTCAACTGTTTCAATACCATCAACGTCGTTTTCAGGTACTTCTGCAGGAACAAGACCTAAATAATGGTCAAGTAAAACTTCACCCACTGCAACAGATTCGCCCTTTAATTTAATTTCATATTGGTTAGGGTTAAGTTGAGAACTATCTTTAAGACGGATAGCTGGAATAACCATACCCATTTCATCTGCAAAGTGTTTTCTGAGCATAACTACACGGTCGAGGAAGTTACCACCACTACTCTCATCAACAATAGGTAAAAGGCTGTAACCAACTTCAACACAAATTGCGTCAACGTTGAGAAGATTATAAACGTTATCAAGATTCTTGTAGTAACTCACTTCGCTTGTAACCTCTTGTGCCGCCGGTAAATCGCCCAAATCCTGAGTACCGTCTGCCAACGGTTCTTTTGCTTTTCTCAAAAGTATTACACCCAAAGTAATAAGTACAACAGAAATAATCGCAGTCTGTGGTACAGGGAAACCAATAAACGTAAGGAATGGTAATATAATACCTGCAATAAGCAATACAAACGGTTGATTTGAAAATTGCTTAAGAACGTCAGAGTTAAGGTCTGCTTCAGAAGACGAACGTGTAACAACAAGACCTGTTGCCATTGAAATCAAGAGTGACGGAATCTGGCTCATAAGACCATCGCCTACCGTTGAAATTGAGTAGGTCTGAATAATTGTCATAAAGTCGCCTTCGCCATTTATAAGACCAATAACAATACCACCGATTAAGTTTATCAAAGTAACGATAATTGAAATAATCGCATCACCTTTAACAAACTTGGTAGCACCGTCCATAGCGCCGAAAAAGTCTGCTTCACGTTGAATTTTAGCACGTCTTTCTCTTGCCTGTTCTTCTGTAATAAGACCAGAACTAAGGTCTGCGTCAATAGCCATCTGTTTACCAGGTAAAGCATCAAGTGTAAATCTTGCTGAAACTTCAGCAACACGTTCAGCACCCTTCGTAATAACAATAAACTGAACTAAAACTAAAATAAGGAATATAATAAGACCAACAACAATGTTACCCTGAATAACAAACTGCCCGAAAGTCTTAACAACTTCACCCGCATAACCGCCGTTTGTGAGAATTGAACGGGTTGAAGAAATATTAAGGCTAAGACGATAAACTGTTGTAACAAGCAACAGCGACGGGAATATCGCAAACTCAAGGGTTTCCTTGATATACATTGTTATAAACAAAATAACTAAAGAGATTGTAATGTTGAGAATAAACATAAAGTCAAGAATTGCTGTAGGAAGCGGAATAATAAGAAGTGCTACAACCGCAACCATCAAGAGTGCAACCGAGCTTGTTTTAAGTCTTGATTTTATATTCATTCTTACTCAACCTCCTTTTCTGTTATTTTTTCTTGTTTTTATTCTTTTCTTTAAGGTTATAAACGAATGCTAAGATTTTAGCAATTGCTTTGTAGAATTCTTCTGGAATTTCTTCACCGACTTCTACTGCATCGTAAAGAGCGCGAGCTAATGGTCTGTCTTCAGTAACATAAACATCATTTTCTTCAGCTACCTGAACAATTCTTAATGCTAACTGGTCCATACCTTTAGCAATAACCTTTGGTGCTCTGTCTTTATCTCTGTCAAATTTAAGTGCAACCGCAAAGTGAGTAGGGTTACGGATAACAACGTCTGCTTCAGGAACATTCTGCATCATACGTTGACGTGCGCGTTGCTGCTGAATGTTTCTTTGCCTGCCCTTAATTTGCGGGTTACCTTCAATTTGCTTATATTCATCTTTGATTTCTTGTTTACTCATCTTCATATTCTTTTCATAATCCCACCACTGATACAAATAGTCAGCAGCTGCTAAGAATACAAAGGCTATACCAGATTTTATAACTACGTCCATTATTACACCGCCGGTTTTCGTTATAGCGGTCATTGGAGTCATATCCATAAGAGCCGGTAAAGTTTCAACTTCATCTACAAGCACTGAGTAAACTACAAAAAGTAAAACTACTATTTTTATAAGCGATTTTAAAAGTTCAACAATCGCTCTTATTGAAAACATTTTTTTAATTCCGTTAAGTGGATTAATTCTGTTAAACTTGGGAGATGCCGCTTTCATTGTAAAAAGCATCTTAGTCTGACCCATAGTAACAATAATTGCAACTGCAACTGTTATAAGCACCAGTGGCATAGCACATTTCAAAAACACAAGTGCTAAATCAACAAAAGTTGTTGCCACATCGCTTTTCAGAAAAGTTTCTTGTGTACCTGCAAGACTTATATACCGTTTAATTAAATCCTGTATGTTGGTAAGAATGGTGGGATAAAATATTTTAAGACCATAAAATGACGTTATAAGTGAAACGGCAGTAACTGCATCTTTACTGACAAAGACGTTACCTTTCTTTCGCTCGTCTTTTCGCTTTTTGGGCGTCGCTTTTTCGGTTTTTTCACCCGCCATTTTTTACCACCACTTTTCACAGTAAGATTTAAATATATTATATAGTCTTAAAGAGATTATAAAGATTATCGTTCAAAATCCCTATATAATTTTCCATAAAATTACCTACCGGAACAGCAAATGCAAATAAAAGAAGAAGTCCTAAGAAAATTTTAATAGGAAAATGTATTGAGAAAATATTGATTTGTGGTGATAACTTCATTAAAACACCTAACGCAACTTCTAAAACAAACGTAGCAACCATAAATGGTGCGGCAAGTTTAATTATAAGTGAAAATGCAGAAACAAACATAGTCGCTATGAAAGTTGCAACGTCTTCACCTATTGTTACAGCCCCTATTGACACTATATCGTAAGAAGATACCACTACTCTTATAAACGTCAGGTGACTGTCAGTTGCAAAGAAATAGAGTACAAATAACAACTCAAATAATTCACCAGAAAGAGAAGTCTGTATACTTGTACCAGGGTCAAAAGCCTTTGCCATTGAAAGACCAAAACCTATATCAATTATATCACCAGCAGCAAAAAGCATATAATAAAAAATCTGGAAAACAAGACCTGCTGCAAAGCCTACTAAAAACTCTTTAAGCATTGCAAATAAAAATACAAGTCCTTCGAATGCTTCAATCTGTGATACATTTAGCGTTGGTGTAATTATAAGTGTAAGTCCCAATGCCAATGCTATTTTTACTGATGATACTACATTTTTTCTTGCTAACAATGGGTTAAAAAAGAGCATTGAACCCATTCTGCAAAAAACGAGAATGTAAGCGCCAAGATTTTCAAATAAAGCTTGCCCTGACATTTACTATAACCCCGCCATAAAGCTCATAATGTACTGGAAGAATTCTTCCATACTTGAAAGTATCCAAGAGCCAGCTGCAATCAGAATAACTCCGATTATCATAATTTTAGGTGCAAATGAAAGAGTCTGCTCGTGAATTTGTGTTGCCGCCTGAAAAATTGCAATTATAAGACCAACTGCAACACTCACAAGAAGCATTGGCGCTACAAGTTTTATTATTAAAAAAAGTGCTTCTCTGAATACTACAAGTGCATCTTCCTGTGTCATCACAAGTTCTCCTTTCATTCAAATTCTAAAATAAATTAAGCATCGCTACTTAAAACTCGTTATGAGCATTTCTATAATCAGACCCCATCCGTCAACTACCACAAAGAGCATCAGTTTGAATGGTAGCGATATCATAGACGGTGGAAGCATAACCATACCCATTGACATAAGGGTACTCGAAACTATCATATCGATAATTAAGAACGGCAAGAACAATAAGAAGCCCATTGTAAATGCACGTTTTAATTCACTTGTAATGAAAGCTGGTACAATAACTGTAAGGTCTAATTTCTTTAAAGAATCAGGATTACCGCTTTCAATAACATCTTCGTCGCCTGACAAAGATAAGAAAAGGTTTAAGTCTTTATCTTTAGTTTGTTTAAGCATAAACTCTTTTATAGGGTCCTGCATTCTTTCTAAAGCAACTTCTTCTGTAATTTTTCCTTTTTGTAACGGCTCAATAGCTGTTTCGTTTATTGTAGAAATAACAGGAGTCATTATAAAAAGAGAAAGTGCTAAAGCAAGTCCTATAATAACCTGATTAGGTGGAGTCTGCTGTATACCGATTGCATTCCTTAAAAACGACAGAACTATTACAATTCTTGTAAAGCTCGTCATCATCATAAGCAGTGACGGTGCTAAAGCGAGCAATACAAACAGGAATAAGAGTTGTAATTCACTCATTGCCCCGTCTTGTGCATCACTGTTTACATCAACCTTTACTGATGCGGCATTTGCGGTAACTACTAAAATAATAGTAAAAACAGTTATGGCAACCGTTAATGCTATTAGCCGTCCCCACAACCGTTTTATCTGTTTTGAACGTGGGGATTTTTTCACTTTAGAAAGTGTGGGATTATTTTTCATTTGAATCGTCTCCCTTCCCCTCGTCCTTTTTATTCAACAAATTGTTGTATGCGTCTGTGAAGATTGACATAAAGCTAATATCCCCGGTTTTTGCAATATCCTTATTCTCAGGGAAAAGTGAAGCATCCATTTCTTCAATCTTTGTAACGCTTTGCGCTGTAAATGCCAAAAGAAATACTTTACCGGAAACTCTAACTAAAGCAAGAGATTGGTCCTTACCCACAGTCATTCGCTCTATTATTTCAATGTTTCTTACGTTACCATATTTAGGTTGGTATTTTTTAGAAACAAATTTAGAGAAATAATAAGCTCCTACAAAAACTGCGAGCATAAGAACTATTGTACCGATTCCTGTAAGAATCGTAGTTAAATCTTGCCCCATACAAAGTCCTCACTTATAAATTCTATTATAAATATAATACAATTACAATGGTAAAATCTTAGTAACTGTCTGAACAATTCTGTCTTGCTTGAAAGGTTTAACAATGAAGTCAAGAGCGCCTAATTTAATAGCCTCCATAACCATTGATTCCTGACCCATAGCAGAACACATAACCACTTTTGAGTTAGGGTCAATTTGCTTAATAGCTGCAAGAGCTTCAATACCGCTCATATTAGGCATAGTAATATCAAGAAGAACTAAGTCTGGCTTATGCTCATTGTAAAGCTCAACAGCCTGAGCACCGTCAGCAGCCTCTACGAAATCTGTGTAACCTGCACCACTTAAGTGATTTTGAATCATTTTTCTCATGAAACCAGCGTCATCAGCTAACATAATTTTATACATAAAATCTTCCTCATTTCTGATTATAATTTATTTATTTGGTAACACTAATTTATAATGTTCCGCCAAGTGAGTCTAAAAGTTCTTTTGCGCCAACAATCTCTGTTACACGAACACCGAAGTTATCGCCAACAACGATAACATCGCCGTATGCAAGTAACTGACCGTTAACAATTATTTCTGCAGGAGCACCTGTTTGTTTATCAAGTTCAATGACAGTACCCTGACCGAATTCCATAATATCTTTAATCTTTTTCTTAGAGCGACCAATTACAACTGAAATATCAAGCTGAACGCCCATAAGTAAATTAAGATTACCGCTGTAAGGTGTGCCCTGCATACCAACCTTTTTGCCAAAGTCAGGAAAATCTGCAGTTTTAATAGTTACAGAAGGGTCTGGCTGACCGACTGGCATACCGTAACCCATTGGTTGCTGCATCGGCATTCCGTAATATGGATTTTGCATATTAGGCATCATACCTTGTGGGTATTGATTCTGATACATAGCCTGTTGTTGTGCCATATATTGTTCCTGAGGATACATCGGTGGTTGACCATACATATTAGGAGCACCCTGGTTAATTGGTTGCTGACCCATTGGTGGTTGTTGAACCGGTGGTTCAGGAATTGGAGTCGGAGCAGGAGCTGGTGCTGGAGCAGGAGCTGGTGCCGGAGCAGGAGCTGGTGCTGGAGCAGGAGCTGGTGCTGGCTCTTCAATTAAAGTGTCTACAGGTTCTTGTTCACCTGAAATAGTTGAAACAATTTTCTTAGCCAAGTCAATAGACAAGTATGAAGTAAATACCGTATCAACTATTGCTTCGCCGCCCTCTTCTTCAATATTAAGATTGAATGAAACGGCTACAACGTTTTCTTCAGTATGACCATCTGCTTCAAAGGACTCAAGCACGTCTGTACGTGAAGTAATGAGCTTTGACTCAGGAGTTGAAATATTAACTGTCATACCTAAGATTTCTGAGAGTGCTGTTGCAGATGAACCCATCATCTGATTCATAACCTCACAAGCAGCACTAAGGCTCATATCGTCAAATTCAAATTCTTCTTCTGAGCCTTGAGTATAATCGTTACCCATAAGGATATCTAAGATTATTCTCATATCGTTTCTTCTGAGAATAATTACGTTAGCACCCTCAATACCCTCAACATAGTTAATTTTAACTAAGATTGCAGGTTCGAGTTTTGAATAGTCGATTGTGTCAAAAGTATTTAATTCAACATTAGGAGTTGTTATTAACACTCTCTTATCTAACATTGAAGATACCGCAGTAGCTGCCGCACCCATGCTAATGTTTAAGACTTCACCGATGGCATCAAGGTCATCTGATGATAAGAATTTTTCATTATCAGTCATCAACGTTCGCATCCTCCCTTTGTTCTTCTTTTTTTGGGTCGCCTAATGACTTAACAAGCTTAATAGCTTTTTTATTATTTGATTCACCCATTCGTGCAGAATACCAAGGCATTCCTTCGATGTGAACCTCTATGTCATCGTCAATACGCTTATTTAACATTAAAACATCATTTACTCTTAAGTCAGTAACTTCTTCAAACGACATTGTGCATCTGTCAAGATAAGCTTCAATATTAAGGTCAGATTTCTTAAGGTAATCCATAAGAAGATCTTGCTTTTTCTGTTCCTTATCCTGATCTTGTTGCCTTGTGCCTTGTGAATATTTCTGACTAAGATTGTTAATGACTTCTTCGAATTTATCAGCAGGCATACATAAGTTTGCCGTACCTTCATAAAACTCTTCCTTAATATCGAAAGAAACTATAAGAACTATATCCTGTGGCGAAAATGCCTGAATCAATCTACCATTTGTCTGAATTCCTTTAAAGTCAGTTTCGAGTGGGAAGTAAGTCTTCCAGGCATCCTTCATTGTTTTTGTAACCTTTTGCATTACGTGCTCAAGAAGGGCTGTTTCTATTTCTGTAAAATCTCTCTGAAGTATTGTAGGTTCGCCGTTACCACCCATCAATCTGTCAATTAACATATAACCGAAGGAGGTAGGGAATTCAAGTAGCAACGTTGTTTCACCGAAGCTTGAATTTTCAGGTTCAAAACCTATAATACCAACCAAAGTACTATCTGGAATTGCATTGTTAAACTCAAAATATCTTTGTTCTTCTAATTGGCTGACGTTTACTTCACATATACTGTGAAGAGCGTTAGTAAAGTAAGAAGAAACAATTCTTGCAAATGTTTCAAGAAAGTTGTTTAACGATTTAAGCTGGTCCTTTGTAAACTTTTTAGGCGATGCGAAGTTATAGACTTTTATTCGTTCTTCGGGTTCACTTTCAACTGGTGCACCACTTTTCATACGCTGCAAAAGTTCATCAATTTGGCTTTGGGATAACGCTTCTGCCATTCAGCTACTCAACTCCTTTCTTGGAAATAATAGTATAAAAATCATTTTTTAGTATCTTTACCTGATAACTGTGGAAGTAATACATCATTTACATCGCCCTCTTTTGGATATTCATCGCTGTTATAAAGCTCTTCAAGGGCATCGTAAATATTTGTATTAACGTTACTGTTTTTACCGATAATAACAAGCTCAACACGACGGTTCTTTCTCATACCCTCTTCTGTATCATTGGAAGCTACAGGGAAGTTATCACCATAACCCAAAACCGTAATTTTCATATTATCGATTTTTTTATTTAATTCAAAATAGTTTGCAACAACTGCAGCTCTTTCGCCTGCAAGACGCCATGTTCTTTCAGGGTCCTGCTCAACGGCAGGCTTAGCAGTATGACCGCAAATATTTATAAGCTTAATTTCTTTTTCATATTCCTTTAAGCCGTCACCTATGAAATTCAATACATCATAAGCATCGTCTCTTAGAGTATACTCATTCGGTTTAAAGAATATAGCACTGTCAAAACGGACGTAAATAACATCTTCAATCTTTGCGATTGAAACAGAGCTTTGCATATTATTTTCTTCTACGTACTCTTCTAACTTTTCAAAAAGAGTATCCATTGCGGCTTCTGTCATATCCTGACTGTTACCTGAACCTTCACCGCCACCTACTGCTGAACCCTGAATAATTTCTTCAAGCACTTCTTTATCTATGTTCTGGAATGATTCAAGGAAAGCATTAAACTTTTCCTGGTCAATAACTGACATACTAATCATAAGAACAAAGAAACAAAGAAGCAAGGTAACCATATCGGCGTAGGTATTAAGCCAAGCCTGGCCACCACCGCCACCACCGGACGATTTTCTTTGTCTTGCCATTTTTTACCAACCTTTACATAGTTATTGGGAATTATTTTTTACCCTTCTTGCCACCATCATCATCTGATGAGCCAGAGTCTCCTGGGTTAAACTTCTTTTGTTTATACTCAGGTAACATATGTATAAGTCTTTCCTGAACGAGCTTAGGGTTTTCACCAGCTTGTATAGCCTGAACACCTTCTGCAATAATAGACATACAAAGATATTCTTCTTCGTGACGAACTCTTAATTTATTTGAAATAGGTAAGAATATTGCATTCGCTAAGAGTGAACCATAGAAGGTTGTAACAAGTGCAACAGCCATGTTAGGACCTAATGTATCAATATCACTCATTTTCTGAAGCATATTTATAAGACCTATCAATGTACCAATCATACCGAACGCAGGACCAAGCTCTGCACCTTTATCATAGAATGCCCTGTCAGCTGAGTGACGGTCATCAAGGTTTGCAAGCCAGCAATCCATTTGTTCTTTAACTTTTTCCTGGTCAACCGAGTCAACTACCATCTGAAAACTATTTTTCATAAAGGCATCGGTCATTTCGTTTGTATCTTCTTCAAGTGCTAAAAGACCATTAGCTCTCGCTTTTTTAGCACATTCAACTATTTTCGCAATATAAATCTCTGGATTATATACTTTTGGAGAAAAAACAATACCTAAATGTTTTGGTATTTTTGCAAATTGTGACACAGGGAAACTGAACATAAGACAAGCAAAAACACCGCCGATAACAATAATTATACTTGGTAAGTGTAAGAAGCTACTTATCGTATCAAATTTTACTGCTGGATTTCCAGCATCATCTTCACCAAAAACAATACCAAAAACCATCATACCAAATGCAAGAATAAGTCCTATAATGGACATTATATCAATCGATCGTTTCATAAAGCCTAATACGCCCCTTTAAATTTACTTTCCTTTATTTAATAATCAGTGTTTATAAATCGCCGATATTAGGAATTATTTTTGCCGCTGAACCACCTGCAATAGCACGATATTCATATATTTTCTTAGTAACATCTGCCATTGGTTCTTTAACAATGATAATGTTTTTTGTAACTAATCTTATGGTTGTATCCGGAGTTTCTTCTATAGTTTCAATTAAGTCCGGATTTAATGCAAAAGGAACATTATTTAACTTAGTTAAAATAATCATAGCGTTTCCCCACAATTCTTATTTTGGTTGTTAGTCTTAGTAGGTTAATAAATATATCTTAATACTGGCGACAACCTCACAACAACCAAAGAGGTTGTCGCAGTATTATTTAAAAGATTTATGGTACTTTATTAAGGTTGATTTTTCAACCTGATGCATCCCGATACGTTCTGAATAACATACCAAAATGCATTTAAAAATTTAAGATTTATGGTATATATTCAAAAAGATTTTATGGTATGTAGTTAAAACTTAAAATAAATCAACAAATTTTACTTTAAATTACCCTATTTAACTAACTACCAGATTATCTCTTGAGGTTAATGAGTTCTTCTAACATTGAGTCAGAAACTGTGATTATACGAGAGTTTGCCTGGAAACCTCTTTGTGTAGTAATCATATCTGCCATTTCTGATGAAAGGTCAACGTTAGACATCTCAAGAGCACTTGTAACGAGAGAACCAGTACCATCTGAGCCTGGGTCGCAAAGATTTGGTTCACCTGAGTTTGCAGTTGCTGCGAAGTAGTTTGTACCTTGCAATAAAAGACCTGCAGGGTTTGCAAAGCTCGCAAGAGAAATTCTACCTGCTACAACGTTACCAAGCTCGCCGTGAGAAACAGTAATTGTACCGTCTGCTGCAATAGCAATACTGCTGATTTCATCAAGAGTAACAACACCACCATCTGTACCACCTGAAAGTGTGAATGGTTTTGATGAAAGACCCATTTCTCTTGAAGCAACTGAAGGAGTAACCTCAACTGTTTCGTTACCATTGTAAGCCTGAACTGTATCACCAGTTGCAGGGTCACGTGGTGGGTTCTGCTGACTTCTGAAGTAATCGTTCATACCTTCAAAGCCTGGGTTTGTAACCTGAATGTAGTCGCCCTCAGGACCTTTAAGGAGTAATGATGAAGCAATAGTACCCTCAGAAATTGTTGTGGTATATTCTGTACCATCAATATCAAGAGATACTGTCCAGTAAGAGTTACCATCATCAACACCCTGAACGTAAGAAGCAGTAAACTTATCAGGTGTAACAGTACCCTTACCTACAAAGTCAGTACTTGCCTGCATAAATAACATACCGCCACCGAAGAAGCCGTTCTCTACAGGAGCGCCTTTTAATTGACCAGTTGTAACTGAGAAATCAGTACCAGCAATTTCAGCACCTGTAAGAGGTTCTGTAATAGCTTCTTTTGAAGCAACTGATGCATAAGAATGCATATCAACACTGTTTGTAAGTAAATTGTTGAGTGCAGTATTAAAGTTTGCATTGTTTATATCTAAACCATAGTTCACAGCCATTGTTGTGAGAGCTGGTATAGAAAGTGTAATTGAACCATCAGCTTCATTATCAGTTTTAAGAGTAATTTCCTGACCAGGAATTGCAGGTGTTTCTGATTTATAAGTAATACCTGCTATAGTAACTGTAAGGTCAAACTGATGAGTAGTAGCGTCAAGATTTGAAATAGCGAAATCCATATCACTTGAAGATGGGAATTTTTCGCTCATTTTTGTAATCTGTGCACCACCAAGGAAAAATTCAGGAGCAGAAACAGTACCATTTGAAGCTTGTAATGTAGCTCTTTGTAAATCTGAATCTGTGAATTTCTGACCTAATTTAGTGTCAAGCTCAATAGTACCGCCACCTGCTGATGTAAGAGTTACAGGGTAGATAGAAGTACCAAGAACTGTACCAACGTAATCAATACCATTAACTGTTGCAGTCATTGTGTATTCTGCTGGGTTTGTGTTTGGAACTGCTGTAGTTGTAAATGTAACAGGTGAATTATCTGCAATAACCTGAGCTGCTTCTTCAGGGTCAAAGCTCTTAACTGTTAATTTACCTTCGAATGCATCAGCATTTAATGTAATAACTGATGGATTTGCAACTGCAACACCTTTGAATGAACCGTCAGTTGCTTCTGTACCAAACATATTTCTTGATGAAGTAAGAGTGAATACACCTGCAGCGTGCTGATTACCACCATTAGCTTCTGTAATAGCATCGTTAATAGCAGAATTTAATTCGCTCATTGAATTGAATTTATGATAAGCGTTGAGTTCAACTGAGATAGCACCTGTAGAAGAGATAACTGCTTTTGCAGGAAGACCATCTGGAAGACCTTCGCTTGATGAAATTGAAATTGCGATATTACCGAATTTATTTGGGTTAGATGCGGTAATAGTATAATCAATACCATTGATTGATTCTGTAACTGAAGCTTTCTTTGGGTTAACAGTACCGATATTGCTTAAGCAGATTTTTTGTGTATCTGCAGTACCGTTTGCTGTTGTACCAAGAACAAAGTTACCATTGATGTCGGTTAAGTAACCGTTAGCATCATAATCGAGCATACCAGCTTTTGTGTAGAAGATGTTACCTGAACCATCCATTACCTGAAGGAAACCTTCACCAGCAATAGCAACGTCCATACCGTAACCAGTAGTCTGCATACTTGACTGAGACATCTGTGTCTGAATACCAGCAAGTTGTGAACCATAACCAACAGCTGTTGGGTTTTTACCACCCTGGCTTGCTGTACCAGCAGAAGCACTTCTGAGTGCCTGGTAGTAAAGGTCACTGAAAACAGCACGCTGTGATTTGTAACCGTATGTGTTAACGTTAGCGATGTTGTTACCGATAACATCCATCTTAGTTTGGTGGGTTTTTAAACCTGCCACACCTGAAAACAAAGCTCTATTCATATTTATTTCTCCTTATGCGAAGCCATGCATAAGTAACCTATTAGGATAAAAAGAGTATAACAAATCTATCCGAATCTAATTCGGACAATTTTTCACCCTTAACGAAGTGGTATCTATCAGTCGGTCAAGATACCATAAGCCTCCTCCAAAGGTCCGGCTTAAAGTTATGTAATAAGTTACACTATTACAGCTCCGTTAATATTTGTAAATACATTGCCTTGAATTGAATTGTTGTTTACTGTTGTGATAACTGTGTTATTTTTTACACTTACCACAAATGCTTTTTCACCAACAAGAATCAGAGTGTCGTCAAGGTTCTTCTCGCTCGCAAGTCGCACACCTTCATTTAATCTATTAAGCTCGTCGTCGGTAATATCCATATTATGATCGACTGCTCTTTTAATAGCATGATTTGAAAAAGTAACTTCACTGTTTTTTTCTATAGTGCTTTTTAAAACATCTGCGAAAGAAACAGAAGGCTCATTCTTTGGTGTACTGACTGAAGGCGGATACAATCCCTGACCCGCACCCGGAGTACCTGTTACGATTGGCGAAAAGTGTTTTAAACGAATATCATCCATGATAGACTCACCTTTCTTAAATTTTAATTACTCTGTTTGCTTATTCGGCACTTTTTGTCTGTACCTTTATAGGATTATAACAGTATTTTTTACCATCCTTATCTTCAACAATAATATTGAAAAGATAACTGGTATCTGCTTCTAACATTGTAATGATTTTCTCTTGTGTTGTTAAATCACCAGCACCTAAAGTACCATTTTTAAGAATATCATCTACACTATTAAAATCTGTACCCTTTGTGTAATAAACACTGTATTTAAGCCCTGCAGAAACTAAATCGTCTTCTGTAGGAAGCTCCCAATTAAGTTTTACTGTGCTTTCAGTAACGTCACTTGATGAAATACTGAACTTAGTTGGGTCAATTGTAGTTGTAGAATTTGAATCCTGCACAGTCATAATCTGTGAAAGAGTATATCTTTTACTGCCGATATAAAAGACGTATTCATCATCTACTAAGGAAACCTTGTCGATTTTACCTGTTGTGGTATCCAAGTCGCCGCTTACTGTATAACGAGAAGCAGTAACTGTTTTGCCAACTAAAGACATAGCGTAATTTGTTCTTGAGTATGAAAGCATTTCATTCATTGCCTGCATATTTGAGAACTGTGTCATCTGGTTTACCATCTGGCTTGTATCCATAGTATTATTGAAATCCTGATTTGTAAGCTCTGTAATCATAAGCTTTAAAAAGTCATCCTGAGTAAGAGTCGCATTATCAGTCTTATCAGTAAATACTGCGTTATAGGTAGTACCAGTTGAACCTAATACTCTGTCTGTTGTATAATCGCCCATTAAATTTCCTCCTTTCAAAATTATACATAAGTGTCTAATCCGTCAACAGCCGTTCTGACTCTACCACTGTAATCAGCAGTAATTTCTTCGCTCATATAAGCACCATCACTGTGTGCGTAATAAGGTGTGTCGTCTTGCTGTTGATTGTTGAATGCACGCTGTCTGTCAGAGAATTGCTGACTTGTCATATTAAACTGAGCTATTGACTCTTCAATACTTTCTGGCGCCTCAACTGTTACTTCACGTATTTCAAGATTTAATGAACCTAAAGAATCACGAAGTGCAGTTAAATCGCTGTTTAAAAGCTTTGCTGTACTCTCTGTTGCAGCTGTAATATTAACCACCATTTTACCGCCTTCTTCGGCGAGTTTAATAGTAACTTCACCTAAAGATTCAGGATTTAATTTTACGGTAAACTCACTCTTTTCAAGATTTAAGTTTGCCTTAACGCCATCTGTTATCTGCTCTAAGATATTAAACTGGTCAAATAACGGATTACTTAAATTCTGCACCTTTGGTAATTCAAACTGTGGTGTAATTACGTTTGCATTCGCATTTGCCGTTGCAATTTCGCTTAATTGGTTACTTAAATCGCCTGTTTCTGATTCCTGTGAATTACTGTTTTGTGATTCACCTGAAAGCTCTGACATATCAGCTCTTATTATTTTTTGTTGAATCATATTAGGCACTGTAACACCTAAAGATGGTTGCATAATCTGCTCCGAAGCTGAAGTTTTTTCGTAGCTCACTGAAACTATCGGCATTTCTGTTGTTTCTGTAACTTCTTTCATAGTTGCCCGAAGTTCAGAAACTCTGTTTTCCATTACGCCAGTTTCCATAGCAGTATTGGTAGTTGGTTCTGCATTTTTTGCTTCAAGCTTAGAATTAATATAATTCTTTATTACTTCACCTTGGGCATCAAGATAGTTATAAGTGTTGTTGCCTAAAGTATAAAGCGTATCTGCAGTATCTTCATTCATTCCCATCGCTTCAAAGAAATTATTTTCCTGAAGTTTAGCAATCATATTAGGAATTTCTATATCATCAATTCCTTCGATGCCTTCAATATTCTGTAAAAGTTCCAGAATATCCTGAGAAATATTACCGTTACTGTTACCTGACTGCAAAAGTTCCATAAGCATACTTAAAATAGAAGCATCTTCGCTGGATTCTGCATCCTCTGTTTTCCCTAAGCTCAAAATATCAGCTATACCAGTTGAATCACCATCAACGAGATTTGAGAGCATACTGTCGAGTACGTTCATAAAACCATCGCCTGAAGCTTCTTCTGTTACGCCATTACCTTTGCCTCGGGATAACTGCTTAAGCTTAATCGCTTGTAAAGTCACCTGTTCCACTTTGTCACCTCCCTTAAAGAAATAATTATATAATATAGTATTGAAGTTTAAGAAACGCTATCTTCTTCAGATGACTTCTGAGCCACCCTCTCAAGAATTTCTTCTTGCATTTCTTTGGCTTCAAGATACTTATATTCCTCTAATTGCTTTTCTTCGAGTTTGTCAAGCCCCGAAACTTCTTGCGAAGCACTTACAACAACTTTAATTTGTGCATCCACTCTCGCTTCTGCACGTTTTAGCTCTTCATAAAGATTATTAAGCTGTAATCTTGTGTTTTCTGAGTGAAACTTATAAAGCATAAGCTCATTCGCCATTAACCCATTTTTACTTTGCTTAAATTCTTCTTCACGGCTTTTGCGATGATTTTCAAGGTTTTCAATATCCATCTCAATCTTCGCTCTCTCCGCCTGAAGATGCCTTAAGGTTGTCTTTTCTTTTTCGAGGACCTGCTCCTTGTAACTACGCATTCTGGCTAATGAAAATTGAAAAGATTTCATTTAAAACACCTATTGTACTGCAAGTTGGAGAAGTCTTAGTGTATCTTCGAATCTTGTCGGTTCTTCAACCGGTTGCTTTAAAAATTCGTTGATTTTCGGCATATGACTTATTGCATTATCAAGCTCGGGGTTATTGCCCGGTTTATAAGCACCAATAGAAATAAGGTCTTCATTTTCTTTATAAATGGACATCATATTTCTGAGTTTACCTGCTGCCTGCTTTTGTTCTGGAGTAGCAATGCCACTCATAAGACGGCTTAAGCTATTAAGAACATCAATAGCAGGATAGTGGTTTCTTGATGCTATTTTTCTTGATAACACTATATGACCATCAATGATACTTCTTACAGTATCAGAGATTGGTTCGTTTGTATCATCACCTTCTGAAAGAACGGTGTAAATACCTGTGATAGAGCCGGTTTTAAAGTTACCGGACCTTTCGAGTAATTTTGGTAAAGACGAGTAGATTGAAGGAGTGTAACCCCTTGCAACCGGTGCTTCACCAGTGCTAAGACCGATTTCACGCTGAGCCATTGCAAAACGTGTTAAAGAGTCCATCATTAAAAGAACATCTTTACCTTGCCTCTGGAAATACTCCGCAATAGCTGTTGCTGTTTGTGCACATTTAAAACGCATAAGAGCTGGTTGGTCAGACGTTGCAACAACCAATACTGAACGCTTCTGCCCCTCAGGACCTAAGTCACGCTCAATAAATTCAACAACCTCTCTGCCACGCTCGCCTACGAGTGCAATAACGTTAACATCGGCTTTAACATTTCTGGCAATCATACCCATAAGAGTACTCTTACCAACGCCACTACCTGCAAAAATACCCATACGCTGACCCTTACCTATAGTAAGAAGTCCGTCTATACACCTTACCCCCAACTCGATAACTTCGTTGATTGGTGGTCGTGCCATTGGATTTTCAGGAGCACCGCTTATAGAAATAGAAGTTCCTTCAGTAATCGGTTCTTTATTGTCAATCGGGTTGCCAAGAGCATCAACTGCTCTGCCTACAAGCTGGTCACTGGCAAGAACGGTAAGCTTTTTACCTGTATTTACAACCTTGCAACCATAGCCTATTCCGTCAACCTCCTGATAAGGCATTAAAAACGCCGTACTCTCAGAAATTCCGACTACCTCCGATAAAACAACTCCTGTTTCACCTGGAAGAAAAATTTTGCAAATATCGCCAATACTACAAGTTAAGCCTGTTGCTTCAACGGTCATACCGATTATTTTGTTAATTCTACCTTCACGTGTCAAGGTATCTGTTAACTGCAATACTTTCTGGTATTTTGTTAAATCAATATTACCGTTACTCAACACTCTTAAACCTCCATCTCTGCCTCTCTGAAAGCAAGGCGAAGATTATCTGCCTGAACAGATATAGTAGCGACAACTGCGCCAGTTTCTGTACTTACAACACAAGTATCATCTGCACAAGCGATTGGCTTAACCTCAGCAACACCACGATATTCGGGTTTACTAAGCTCTGCCTTTGCTACTTCTACAAGACCTTGTAAAGCATCAGAAACTTCTACTGTGAGCCAATTTGTACCTTTACATTCACTTACTGTTTTTGTAAGAAGCTCTGAAAGAAATAAATCGTCTTCACTGATTTTTTTGCAGACCAATTTTTCTGCAATATCTATGGCAAAAAACTTCAATTTCTTTTCATAATCTTCTAAAAAGGCTTTTTGAAGTTCTTCCATCTCGTTAATTTTTTGTGAGATACTGTCAATGCTATTTTGAAGCTCTGCCTTTTTGCTTTGCAAAGCATCTGAATACGCTTTAATTTCAACCTCTAAAGCTATTGCATTGAGTTCATCCCGATAAAATTCTGCTAATTCCTCACGTGTTGGGTAAACAAGTTTCTCTTGTTCTTCAACCTCTTCCAAAGGTTGCTCTTCAACACTTGCAAAGCTTTCGGGAGTAAACTCCATAAAAGCTTCTTCTGGTGGAAGTTCTTCTTGTTCTTCGATAGTCACCTTAGGTAAATCGAAGTCAACATCGGGAATTTTAACAGATTTTGAGTCAGCCGCATAATTGTAAGCTCTGAAAATATCACTCAATTATTGCATCCTCCCCACCGTGGGAAATAGTAATTTCACCTGACTCTTCTAATGTACGTATAATATCAACAACTTTCTGTTGAGCCTTTTCAACGTCACGCATACGAACGTTTCTGAGGTATTCAAGGTCAGAAAGGATGTTTTCTTTAGCACGTGAAGAGATATTTGAAAGCAATACTTCTTTGATTTCTTCGGTAGAACCTTTGATAGCAATAGCAAGGTCCTGATAATCGACATCTCGAAGAACTCTCTGGATAGTAAATGGATCGAGATGAACGATATCTTCGAAAACGAACATAAGCTTTTTAATGCTGTCTGAAAGTTCAGGGTCAGTAGCACCGAGTTCATCAAAGATACGTTTTTCAGTAGCTCTGTCTGTGTGGTTCATAATATCAGCAACGTGGTTAACACCGCCGATTTCTGTCATATCAACAGAAACAACAGATGAGAATCGTCTTTCAAGAATTGTTTCAACTGTATTAACAATACTTGGTGAAACGCTATCGAGAGTAGCAATTCTCTTGATAACACTAAGCTGTGTATGTGGTGGAAGCTCAGAAATAATTTTTGAAGCTTCCTCTGGTGGAGCGTAAGAAAGAATAAATGCAATAGCCTGTGGATGTTCACCCTGTAACATCATTAAAAGGTTTCTTGATTTAGCTTTTCTTAAGAATTCAAACGCTCTTGTCTGCATAGCGCCCGCAACCCTGTCCATATAAGACTGAGCAAGCTCAGGGCCAAATGCTTTTTCAAGAATATCTTTAGCGTAAAGTACACCACCCTCAGAAATTACCTTCTGAGTTGTGCAAAGACCATAGAAATCGTCAATAACTTCTTGTAAGTCTGATGGTGTAAGCTTTTCTAACTTTGCAACTTCAACCGAGAGTCTTTCAATTTCTTCTTCGGTTAAATATTTGTAAACAGATGCCGCTTCGTCAGAACCAAGAGCAACGATAACAGCCGCTGCTCTTGCGAGTGGCGAAAGACCTTTAGTAGTATTTCTTGCCATTAATCGTCACCCTCCTTTATCCACGAACGAAGGAGGTTAGCTGTAATCTTCGGATTAGCCTTAGCGAAGTTACGAACTTCTTTAAGAATTGCTTCATCCTTAGGATCCGCATCACCCATAGCAATATCTGCGAGTTCTTTCTTGTAGCGATCGATTTCCTGCTGCAACTGAAGTTGCTCTGCTGCACGCTCGTCCTCGATTTGCTGAAGGTATTCTTCCATACCATCCTTTTTCTTTTTCTTTCTCTTCTTTGAAATGATAATAACAGGAATAAGAACAAGAAGAAGAGCAACGAGAAGAATGATACCAAAGATAAGGAGAATCTGCCACAATGGTAATTCAAGAAGTTTTTCAATGAATGTTGGTTTGATAACAACGTCATCAATTGGTTCTTCACCAACGAATGATGAAACACTGATGTTTTCAGGGTCAATATCAACACTCTTTGAAACTATATTTATAATCTCATCACGATTTGTGTTAGAGAGATTCGCCTGTTTAACCATAACAGAAACGGTTGCTTTGTCAAGAATTGCGTTACCCTTTTCAATCTGGGTTTTTATGTAACCGTAGTCATAATCACGAAGACCTTCAATTAATGTTTCGCCATCAAGTGCACTACCGCTGTTATATTGATAATCAGGAATGTCGGTATTGTTTTCTTCACCAGCAACACCGCCGGCAACATCTTCCGGACCACCCTGGAATGTACCTTCTTCATGAGTTAAGAAGCCTTCTTCCTTAGAGTTCGGAATAAGCTCCATTTTTTCGGTCATCATTTTGTCGTAGTTGATAGTTACTTTAGCAACTGCAAACACGCCATCTGAACCATATTTTGGTGTTAAAATTCTTATAACATTTTCTTCAATCTGACTCTGAACCATTCTTTCAAAATCAAGATTCTGCTGGTAACCCAAACCACCATGGGCATCTTCGTCAACCTTTAATTCAAGCATTGTCTTAGCATCTGTAAGAACAACGTTTTCAGGAGTTAAGTCAGGAATAGCAGACGCAACAAGATTTTTAATAGCAGTAATCTGCTCATCTGAAAGTTCTTCAATATCATCATTAAATGTTATTGTAACACTCGCTGTAGGAACAGATGCATCTTCAACCTGTTCCCATACATAGTCAGTATTATCAGGAATAGCAAGATTTACAACAGCATCCTGAACACCTTTGATTCTCATCAAGGTGCCCTGTAAACGCTCCTGCGCCTGATGAATAAGGGCTTGTTTTCTGTCAGATTCAGTAGCAGTAAGACCTTGAGAATTTTCAAAAATATCATATGTAAGAGCGGTTTTCGGGTAACCCTCGGCAGCCAACATCAAAAGACATTGGTCATAAATTTCTTTAGGAACGACAACATTGCCGGTGGAATCTAATTGTGCATCAATTCCATCAGCTAATAATTCCTGATAAATAGCAGTAGCTTCACTCGACTCAAGACCTTGATAAAGTGCTACGTATTTATCTGCCTTTGCATTTAAAACAAGCGCCAAAACAGCCGCAAGCACAACAACACCACCGGCTACACCGAATATAATGTTGCGTTTCTTTTTAGGCATTTCAGCAAAAGTATTTTTAATTGAAAGCAAAGCTTTACCCCAAGGTGTGTTTTCATCAAACACCTTTGCTTTTAAGTTTTCTAAACCATTATTTTCTGCCACGTGACATTACCCCGAATTAAATACTATATATAATGTAATAAAAAAAGTAAAATCAAACCTGAATCTGCATAATTTCTTTATATGCATTAACTGCTCTTGAAGTAATCTGAACAGTTGTCTGAAGCATTGTTTCAGCCTTCAACATATTGATTTGAATCTGTGCTAAATCATCAGCATTGCCGAGTGAAAGCCCAGCGCCATCAATATCTGAAAGCTTGTCAGCCTCTTTAAAATTTTCTATTGCACTATCTAAAATACTGCTAAAAGCGTTTTCCTTAACGTCTTTTACAGCCGTAACTTTTTCTGTTGTGGAAAATTCCATTTTTTCCATTGGTGTAATTGGAACAATAAACATAAAATTCTCTCCTTTCGACAAGACAAGTCTTGTGGTAATTTCGACGAATTTTTTGAGTTTTTTTGTAACTTTTTTGTCAACTTGCACATCTTTATTTTCCAAAAAGGCATAAAAGGGTGCAGTGACACTATGGTTACTACCACATATTAACACAAATATTCAATCTTGTCAACTGAATTTCACAAGAAAAAAAATGGAAACGAGTTCAAATTTGTAATTTTTTACAATTTTGATATTTTGTTATAAATTTAACATTATTTTAACATTTCGAGTTACTGGTTGGCTAGTATGGTTAGTTGTTAGTTTTGTAATCGTAAAACAAATCTATCATTTAAAGTTCTTCGTAAACTAAAAATGATAGAATTTTATCGTTTTATTTCGCACTATCCATACCAGCAACTAACAACTTAGAGGCTCTTTCCTGTTTTACCCAAAACAAAAATTGATGTGTAGTTTTAGTGCATAAGGCATTTTCTTCATCCCCGATGGCGTACAAAGGTACGTCGAGTGGGTGAAAAAATGACTTAGACGCTGAAAATACACATCAAGAAATAGGAAAAGCCTCTTCAGGCGGGTAACCCGAAGAGGCCTTTTGGTTGTTAGTTTGGGTATTTTATTTCGCTTTAGCAACTACCGAAGAGTTACTAAGCTATTTTTGGTTCGCTAAGTAAGCTAACCGTATAGAAATAATCAGTATTTATATCAATTATTGAAGTAACTGAAGAACTGATTGTGGTTGTTGGTTTGCTTGTGCAAGCATAGCCTGAGCAGCCTGAGTGAGAACGTTCATCTTTGTGTAGTTCATCATCTCTTTAGCCATATCTGTATCGCGGATACGAGAATTAGCTGCATTCATGTTTTCAGCTGTTGTATCAAGGTTGTTGATTGTGTACTCAAGACGGTTCTGAACAGCACCGAGTTTAGCACGTTCTGTAGATACTGTGTTAATAGCATCTTTAATTGTTTTGATAGCAGCATTTGCACTCTTAATAGTTGTAACCTTAACCTTAGAAATCTTAAGACCTGTTGTGTTAAGAGCTTTAACACCAACAGTAATTGTGTCAGATTGCTCTGCACCAACCTGAAGTGTAAGGTTTGTCATTTTACCATTAAGTAATGTTGTGCCGTTGAAGTTTGTTGATACAGTGATTCTATTAATTTCTTTCATAAGAGAATCAACTTCATCCTGGATAGCCTGACGGTCAACCTTTGTATCATAAGTACCGTTAGCAGCTTTAGTTGCGAGCTCTACCATACGGTTAAGCATGTTGTGAATTTCAGTTGTTGCACCTTCAGCAGTCTGAACGAGTGAGATAGCATCCTGTGCGTTTGCAGAAGCTTGTTCAAGACCCTTAATCTGAGCCTTCATTTTTTCGCTGATTGCAAGACCAGAAGCATCGTCACCAGCACGGTTAATTCTGAAACCTGAAGAAAGCTTCTCAAGGCTCTTTGAAACCTGACTGTTGTTCATGTTTAACTGTCTGTTTGCGTTAATACCCATTACGTTTGTTCTAACTACCATACCCATAAATCTTTTCCTCCTTGAAAATTGTGTTACCGAAAAAGCTCCTTGCTTTTTCTTTTAAGCAACACATTTTAATAAAATATTTATTTCCAATGCCTGACTGCTACCCAAAAACAGCCATTCACGGCATCAAAAACCGATTTTACGTAGCTTACTCTGGGGTAATGCTACAAACCACTCACAACCTCGGTTTGTAACATTACCGAATTTTCCAAAATAAGTCAATTCGGGAAAGAATTATTAACTTAAGTAATTTTAGTTTCTTGCAATAGGCTTTTACTCTCAGCCTACCGGCTGCGGGTAACAACCGGTAGGATATATTACGGAGTAAATTATTGAAGTAACTGAAGAACAGCTTGTGGCTGTTGGTTTGCCTGAGCAAGCATTGCCTGAGCAGCCTGAGTGAGAACGTTCATCTTTGTGTAGTTCATCATTTCTTTAGCCATATCTGTATCACGAATACGTGAGTTAGCAGCTGTCATGTTTTCTGCTGTTGTGTCAAGGTTGTTGATTGTGTACTCAAGACGATTCTGAACAGCACCGAGCTTAGCACGTTCTGTTGATACTATATTGATAGCATCTTTAATTGTCTTGATAGCTGCATTAGCACTCTTAACTGATGTAACATTAACCTTAGAAATTTTAAGGCCTGTTGTATTAAGAGCTGCACAGCTAACTGTAAGAATATCTGTAGCTTCAGCACCAACCTGAAGTTGAAGATTTTCCATCTTACCGTTAAGTAATGTTGTGCCGTTGAAGTTTGTTGAAGTTGTAATTCTGTTAATTTCTTTCATAAGAGAAGTAACTTCATCCTGGATAGCCTTACGGTCAACATCTGTGTCATAAGTACCATTAGCTGCCTTAGTTGATAATTCAACCATTCTGTTAAGCATATTGTGGATTTCAGTTGTAGCACCTTCAGCTGTCTGTACAAGAGAGATGGCATCCTGTGCGTTTGAAGAAGCCTGTTCAAGACCTTTAATCTGAGCTTTCATCTTTTCGCTGATTGCAAGACCAGAAGCATCGTCACCAGCACGGTTAATTCTGTAACCTGATGAAAGTTTTTCGAGGCTCTTTGAAACCTGATTGTTGTTCATGCCTAACTGTCTGTTAGCATTGATACCCATAACGTTTGTTCTAACTACCATACCCATAATAATTTCCTCCTTGAAATCTGCATCGCCTACCTGACATCCTTGTCTGGCTTTTCTGGCAACGCTATTTTAATGTTTAATTTTTTGTAGGTGCTCAACTCAGCGGGTGACTGTGTTGTCCTTACACCTATGATTATTCTCCGCTTCCGAAAATACTAAAGCGTTTTTTGAAAAAAATTTTAGATTTGTGACTTTTGCACAGTTTATTATAGCGGTTAGTTGGTGGTTTTGCATTAAAAAGTGCGGCTAGTTGGCTGGTATGGCTAGTATGGTTAGTTATTGTTAGTATTAGTTGTGTTGCTGGTTTCTTTTTGGGCTTTTGCCTGTTTCAGAACTTTATTGATCATTGTATGAAGCATTTTACCTACTTGTGCTATTAAATCAAAGGCTTTTTCTGTATCTTTTTCTGTTAAATATCCTAACATTACACAAATCTGAAGTTGAGTTTCAAGTTCGTATTCAGAACCCCTCGCTATGTCTAAAAAACGTGCATAATCAGTTAATGATTTCCTTCCATTGCCTTCTGCTATATTAGAAGGTATAGAAACTGCCGCTCTTCTCATTTGGTCTGAAAGCGAATACGTTTCTTCTTTAGGTAGTTTTTTCACAAGACAATAAACCTCTTTCACCAGTTCCATTGATTTCTGCCAGGCTGTTAAATCTTTGTAATGCACAATACACACTTCTTTCGTTTTAATTTTGAAATATTATATCATATATTCTGACAACTAACAACACCAGCCATACCAGCAACACTAGCCATACTATTAAACCACTTGAAATAAAAACCGCTTTCTGCTATTATATATTGTATAGAAAAATCACGAGGTGTAAACTATGAGTCAACCACTACTTTCCATAGGTATGATTGTAAAAAATGAAGAACGTTGTTTAGAAAAATGTCTTAAAGCATTAGCTCCTTTAAGACAAGCCATTCCTTGTGAATTAGTTATTGCGGATACAGGTTCTACTGATAAAACAAAAGAAATCGCAGAAAAGTATGCTGATATTCTTTTTGATTTTAAATGGGTCAATGATTTTTCAAAAGCAAGAAATGCTGTTATGGATAAATGTAGTGGTAAATGGTATTTAACTGTTGATGCTGACGAATACTTAGTTCCTGATATAGAAGAGCTTGTTGCATTCCTTACAAGCCCAATTTCAGAAAAGAAACAACAGGCTACTATTATCCAGCGAAATCACTTTTCAGTTAATATGGATGGCGCTTATTCCGACTTTAATGCTGGAAGAATGTGCAGAATGAATACGGGCGTACGTTATGTAAGTAGTATTCACGAATACTTTGACACTGAAAACATCACACTCGATGATTTTCATATTTTAAACAATACTATTTTTGACCACGATGGTTACGCCCAGATTTCGCCTGAACATCGCAAGCAGAAGGAAGAACGAAATTTGGAATTATTAAAGGTTCAATTAGAAAAAGAACCTGACAATCTCAGAATAATACTCCAATGCTTAGAGTCTTCTGCATTCAACTACGAGAATCGCAAATATTACACTTCTTATGCAATGGAGAAATTAAAAAAAGCTAACACAAGCGACGAATACTGGATTTCAGATGCAGCAGCAATGGCTCTGCAGATAGCTACTAACTTAGATCTTGATGACCATCCGTTACAAGAGGAATGGTTTAATTGGACATTTAAAACCTTTAAAAACTCAGACCACATAGATATAGATGCTAAATATATTTACACGAAGCACTTGTTTTTAAAAGAGAGATATTTAGAATGCATCAAATCAGGCAAGGAATATCTTACAAATTTATCTAAACAAAAGGATAAAAGTAATGTTGCAACCTTAGAAAAACTTTATGTAACACTACATAACGCTAACGAAATCCACAGAGATGAAATAAAAATTATTGTAGCATTCGCTATGGTTAAAGAAAACAGAAGCGAGGAAGCTTTAAAATTTCTTTCTGAAATAAACCTTCTTAAACAAAATAAAAATAATATTGAAAACTGGTTTAAAACAATTAACGATTTAAGCGTAAATGATAAATCTGTTACGAGTATAAGCAAGGTTATTTCAGATTTCTTAAAGAATTCTGACGAAGAACAAAGCAAACTACATAATATTATAGTATCTGAAATTAATAAAATTTTTAATAGAACAACCCAAAATGATACCTTTAAGTTATTCTGTAAAGTTCACGGGACAATTGGTATTTCTGCAAAGCTTTGTGAAGCTAACACAAAGGAAGCTGCAGAAAACCTTCTTAACTCTATTGAAGATTGGGAACTCTTTTCACCCTCAGCATTAAAGCAAGCTATTATTTTAAAGGCAGATTTACCAAAAGAGTTTTTCTTAATGCCAACTTCACAGCTCGACAGCTTAATAAACAATTTATGCTTAGTGGCAGAAGATTTCAAAGAATCACTCGTTGAATACTATTGCAATAAAGAAGAATTAAAAAGTTTTCCTGAACTTTCTTTTATTTATAAGCTTTTATCAACAATTCTTTTTAATAATACAGGATTATCAAATTCTACCAAGACGTTATTTTTAGACAAATTCAGCACAATCAGTGAATGCTTTTTAAATACCTGCTATAATCCTGAGTTACTTCAAAATGAGGATATGCTTCAGTTTATTCCTGAGCAGCATTTATTCAGCTGGTATTTTGTAAAAGCTACTGCTATTAAGGAAACAAACTCTTTAGAATACCTCAAAACTTTAAGAGTGGCTTTAGAAAAAGTTCCAAAGTCAAAAGCAATCGTAGAATTTCTTATAGAAAACTTTCAAAACGAAGAACAACAAAAGAAACAAGAACAAATAAAAAATGCTTCTCCTGAATTAATTGCATTGGCAGAACAGTTAAAAGTAATGCTTTCTGCTTTCCCCGAGGATTCTCCTGAGCTTTTAGCAATAAAACAAAGTCCTATGTATAAACAGGTTGCATTTTTAATCGAAAATTAACTTTATCTACGGAGTGAAAACTATGTCACAACCACTACTTTCAATCGGTATGATTGTAAAAAACGAAGAACGCTCATTAGAAAACTGCCTTAAAGCACTCACACCTTTAAGACAGACTATTCCTTGTGAATTAGTTATTGCGGATACTGGTTCTACTGATAAAACAAAAGAAATCGCAGGAAAATATGCTGATATTCTTTTTGATTTTAAATGGGTTAACGATTTTTCAAAAGCAAGAAATGCCGTTATGGATAAATGTAGTGGTAAATGGTTTTTAACTGTTGATGCTGACGAGTATTTATTACCAGATACAAACGAAATAGTTGACTTTTTAAATAGTTCACTTTCAGAAAAGAAAAAACTTGCTTCTGTTGTAATACGAAATCATCACAATAAAAAAATGAATGGCACATTCACCGAATTCAATGCTATAAGAATGGTCAGAACTGCGACAAACATCCGTTACGAGGGTTCTATACACGAGCATTTTAATTTCACTTCAACAGATGAGTGTCAAATATTGACTGACACAGTTTTCAATCATGACGGATATGCAAATATTTCTCCACAACACATAGCAGAAAAAGAAAAACGAAATTTAGAATTACTTGAAGAAGAGTTAAAAGCATCTCCACAGGATTTGAGGCTGATTCTTCAATGCTTAGAATCCTCAACTCAAAATCCTGAAAAAAGAATATATTACACAAATCTTGCTTTCAGAACATTACAAAATATGCCTACACCTACTAATGATGGCTTCGCTCCAATTTGTGCTTACAAGGCATTATCCAACGCCGAAATTGATAAATCCACAAATTTATCCGATTGGTTTGATTGGACTTTTAAAACCTTCACAAGCTCTAATTATATTCTGATTGATGCTAAATACATTTATATAAAGTATCTGTTCAACAATAAAGAATATGAAAAAATTATTGAAGCAGGAAGTGAATTCTTAACTGCTATTAAAAATTTCACTAAGAACAAAATTTCAGCCGAAAATCCATTCTTAAACCCGATTGTTCATATTCATCCTATTCATATAAACACAATTAAAACTTTAATAGCTAATGCCTTTATAGAAACGAAGCAAACAAAAAATGCATTAAAGCTGTTAGAAGAAATCGATTTTGATTCTGCAGATAATTACGTTATTACGAACTGGTTTTATAATATCACCCTTTTAGATGCTGAAGCTGTTACAAAAGTAACTACTAACAAATTAAATAGTTTATTTTTGAAGCAAGAAAACAACGAAAACGTTGATACATCTCTTATGGAGCACACAAATTCCATTATAAAAGGCTTATTCAGTTGTTCACAAGAGAAGCCTCACTATAAAATCTTTTCTTCTTTAGACAACGACCTCGGAATTTCAGCAAGGCTTTGTGAAGCAAAAACTAAAAAAGAGGCTGAAAGGCTTCTTGGCATAATTAAAGATTGGAATAAGCTTATGCCTTCGGCTTTAAAGCAAGCTATTATTTTAAAGGCAGATTTACCAAAAGAGTTTTACTCAACAAATCAGGCGCACCTTTCTTTTTTAATAAACGATATCAGCGACTATGCTGAAGAATTGGTTGATGTTCTGACCAAGCACTACTCCGATACACAAAAATTCAACTGCTTTGGTCATATCTCTTTTATATTCAATTTATTAACAACAATAATTCTTAATAAATCGACCAATATAAGTGATATTTCAAAATCAAAATACTTAGAAAAATTGTTGGATGTTTCCAATGAATATTTAAACATCTGCTATAACCCTGAATTATTGCAGAACGAAGAAGCTATTGTTTGCATATTACCACAGCATTTATTCTGTTGGTATTTAATAAAAGCACATACGAGAAAGCTTAATGCGCCTTTGGAATATATTAAAACACTGCGCCTTGCACTCAATAGAATTCCAGAATCCAAGCCTGTTATAGAATTTTTAATAGCTGAATTACAAAAAGAAGATGCCAGAAAGAAACAAGAACAAATAAAAAATGCCTCGCCTGAATTAATTGCATTGGCAGAGCAGTTAAAAACAATGCTTTCTGCTTTCCCCGAAGATTCACCTGAGCTTTTAGCTATAAAAGAAAGTCCTATGTATAAACAGGTTGCATTTTTAATTGAAAACTAACTTTAACTACGGAGTGAAAACAATGTCACAACCACTACTTTCAATCGGTATGATTGTAAAAAACGAAGAACGTTCTTTGGAAAAATGTCTTAAAGCTCTCACACCTTTAAGACAGGCTATTCCCTGCGAATTAGTTATAGCGGATACAGGCTCTACCGATAAAACTAAAGAGATCGCTTCAAAATATGCCGATATTCTTTTTGATTTCAAGTGGATTAACGACTTTTCTAAAGCAAGAAATGCTGTTATGGATAAATGTAGTGGTAAATGGTTTATGACTGTTGATGCAGACGAATACTTATGCTCACCTGTTGATGAATTAGTTAGCTTTTTAAATGGTCCTTCAGCTGATAAAAAACGCTTTGCTTCATTTATTCAGCGAAACCACGGTGATGTTTCAATGAATGGTCCCTTCACTGATTTCAACGCCACCCGTATGGTCAGAATGGATACAGGCTCACGCTATGAAGGTACTATTCACGAAACCTTTAATATATCAAACTTTAACGATATACAAATTCTTCAGAACACAATTTTTGATCACGATGGCTACACACAGATAACTGCTCAGCATTTAAAAGAAAAAGAATTACGAAACCTCACTCTTTTAGAAAACCAGTTAACTGACTCACCCGACAATGTAAGAAATATATTATTGTGTCTTGAAGCTACTGTACTAAACGATGAAAAACGCAGATTTTTCACAGATTATGCATTTAAAAATTTACCTCGTATAATTGAAGAAAATTCTTCAGATGTTGAACTTTTTGGTCCTGCCTGTATTGCCGCTGCGCTCTCCTATGCAGTTGACGATGCTAACCCTGATTTTTTTGAAAAAGCTGAGTGGGCACTAAAAGTTTTCCCAAATGAATATCATTCTCTTATTGATATAAATTTTTACATTGCAAAATATTACTATAACAAAAAACATTACACTTTTTGCGAAAAACATTGTAAAAATTATTTGAAGGAAGTTAATAGCTTCATAAAAAACAATGGCGCTACAACCCCTGCTGTTTTCGCTGCACCGTTAAAATGTATTGAAATAAAGCACAAGGCTGAAATTATAGCTTACCTTATAAATTCTTTAACAAACTTAGACAAATTCAATGAAATAGAAAAATACATTTCACAATTAGATTTAAGTGAAGCTGAAATAGATACATTTTCAGCTCTCGCAGCTTCGTTGACTGATAAAAAGACTCCTCAAAAACTCGTTTCAAAAATCACAAACGCTTTCAATATCTTTTTTGGTGATTTCAAAAGTAATAAAATCAGGTCCAAAAGTGTTTATGATGATTCAATATCTGCTATTACAAAAGTTTTCTTTTCACAAGCAAATAGCGAATATTGCTACAATAATTTTTCTGAAATAAATGGTACAATCGGCTTTTCTGCAAAACTCATAAATGCAAAAACAAAAGCAGAAGCAGAAAAACTTCTTGGTAAAATAGAAAACTTTGAAGAATTCATGCCATTGGCATTAAAACAGGCGCTTTTATTAAAGTGCGAATTTCCAAAAGAATTTTACACTATATCTTCTCAAAGGCTTAATTTGATTATTAATGATATAACAAATGCTACTGAAGAAATTGCAGATGTAATAGTAAACTACTATTGTAACGAAGAGAACTTAAAAACCTTCCCACAGATTTCTTTTGTTTTCAATTTACTCTTAACTACTCTTTTTAGTAATAACATTGCACTAAAAAATGAATTAAAATCGACCTTAACAAACAAGTTTGTTTTTGTTGCAGAGCGTTATATGACTGAATGTTATAATGAAAATTTACTAAAAAACACAGAGTATATTAACTGCATTCCAAATCTTCATTTATTCAGCTGGCTTTTAGTAAACGCTTTTAAAGAAAAAGATAAAGACCCATTGGGTTACATAAAAGCTTTAAAAGAAATAATACAAAAAATCCCACAAGCAAAACAAATCGTTGAATTTTTAATTGAAGAATTCAAAAACGAAGAAGAATTAAAGCGTCAAGAAAAAATTAAAACCGCTTCACCAGAGCTTTTAGCTATGGCAGAGCAGTTAAAGACAATGCTTAAAGTTTTCCCAGAAAATTCACCTGAGCTTTTAGCAATAAAGCAAAGCCCTGTTTATAAACAGGTTGCATTCTTAATTGAAGAATAACTAAAAACGACCAGTTCATTTGAACTGGTCGTTTCGTTTTTAATAAAAAAGCTGTAAAATATTCTGTGCATTACTCATTCTGTGAGTAAGAATTGTTGTTGAAACCTGCTCTAACAACTGGTTTTTAGTGTATTCCATCATCATTTTTGCATAGTCAACATCACGAATTCTTGAGTTTGCTTCGCTAAGATTCAAATAAGTTTCTTCTAAGTTTGCCATTGTATACTCAAGTCTGTTCTGCGTAGCACCAACTTTAGAACGCTCTCTTGATACCTGGTTAATTGCGTCTTTTACTATTTGCATTGCTTCCTGAGCTTTTTCTGGTGAAGAAACGTCAATTTTATCTAACCCCAAAGCAGCGGCATCCAAACTGCCGATTGTTACTGTAAGTACATCCTTCTCATCTGCACCAATCTGGAAATTAACGTCTTTAAAGCTACCATCAAGCAAAGTCTTATTATTGAAGTTAATTGATTTTGTAACACGATTAATTTCTGAAATTATAGAATTAATTTCATCCTGTATAGCAGCTCTGTCAACAGTGGTATCATAAACGCCATTTGAAGCTTTTGTTGTAAGCTCAACCATCCTGTTAAGCATATTGTGAATTGAACCCATTCCACCTTCAGCAGTCTGAAGAAGTGAAACTGTATCCTGAACGTTTAACTGTGCTTGTTCAAGGCCTGTTAACTCACCCTTAAGCTTTTCACTTATAGCAAGACCTGCGGCATCATCAGCGGCAGTATTAATTTTGTAACCGCTTGAGAGCTTTTCCATATTGCTTTGAATATTTTTCTGGTGAATCTTGATATTTCTTGATGCATTCATTGCAGAAATATCTGTCTGAATTGAATTACTCATAATGCTACCTCCTTGTAACAACTGTCTTGTTCTTTAAATTTATAATAGCATAATAACTATATGGTGTCAAGAAACAAAAAATGCTGAGCACCAATATGCTCAGCATTTCGCATTTTATTTTATTACGTCTGTTTTTATATTTGTAAACGCTTTAAATACGTCTCTTAATAAATCCATAAAAACATTGAATACAGGAAGCATAATATTTGAGAAAGTATAACTTGCTTCGCTTCTTACACCGCCCTCAGCGATTTTTGAACCACTTTGTGTTGCGAGGAAGCTTGAAGTTAATTCGTAAGTGTGGTAACTGTCAAGGTCACCCTCATCGAGTTCAATAATTCTTGCACCCTGAAGCATATTATTATAGTATGAGTGGTAAGTAGCACCAGGTGTCTGAACAAGGTCGATACCGTTAATATCTGCTACGAAGCTGTTAACGTGGTCGTGACCTACAACAACTGCAAGAACGTCGCCACCAGCTTTCATTGCATCCCATTGACCGTCAGAGCCATTACCTGGGCAGCTCTTTTCAAAAATGTAACCATCAAACTTATCAATTTTTGGAACGTATGAATAAATTCCACCATCATTAAAGTTATATGTAAGTTCGCCTAAAGATGTATCTGTTTCATAGAAAAGAACTTCAACAGCTTCTTTTGGAATGATATGCTGGAATGCGATTGATGGAACTATTTTGCCACCATTTTTTTCTGTAATTGCATCACGTGTAGTGTTGTACCATTCTATCTGGTCTGCTCTTACCCAGTCATAACCGAGCCATTCACCATTTTCGTCGTGAAGTGATGTACCTGAGTCAAACATCCAGAGGTTAAATGCAATATTATTACCCTTGCTTGAATAAATAAGAAGATTGTGGTTTGCACAACCGTGAATTGCAGGGTCAGCATCATAAGCTAAGCAACCAGGGTATTTCTGATACTCAGCTAATTGTTGCTCTGCTGTAAAATTCTCTCTTTCAACATCGTGATTACCAAATACAAATGTAAATGGAACATCACGTTCTGCAAGTGGAGCTAATAACTGGTTATAAGCACGAACGTCTTCAGAAACGATGTTATCACCATCAAACACAACTAAATCAGGGTCAGAATAATCAAGTGCTTCTTCAATAAATGTAAGCATAGATGGTTCAATAGGATAAACGTCCTGAACGTCAGCAAGAACAAGAATTTTAAAAGTTCCGTTTCTTCTGAATCTTAAAACATCATTTTCACCAATTCCTCCAGCAAAAGAGGTTATTGCAAATGAAAACAACATACTTACAACAAGTAAAATTGAAATTACTTTTTTCATAATTATCTCCTATTTCCTTTTTACGTAATTATCCATTATATTTTACTACTAATTCTTTAAAGTGTCTACCCTTTTCTTCGAAGTTTTTATAGAAATTATAGCTTGCAGCCGCTGGAGAGAACAAGCAAACACCATTTTCTTTAGTTTCTCTTATCGCATTTATTACTGCATCTTCCATATTTTCTGCATAAATTGCATTCACCTGAGTATTGTGAAGCTTTACGTCATCTAAAATATCGTGACCAGTTTCAGGTAGACCGATAAGATTTTTAATATCGCCATTTACAAGAAAATCTATAAATTCCCTGTAATCAATACCTCTGTCAAGACCGCCGAAAATGAGCGTTTCAACGTTACCAAGCGCCTTTATAGCACCCATAACTGCAGTAGGTATTGTAGCAATACTGTCATTATAATAAGAAACACCATTGAATTTACCAACAAATTCCATTCTGTGCTCAATGCCGTTAAATCCCTTTATAGCATTTCTTATACTATCATCGTCAACCTTAAAAATTCTTGCAACTTCTAAAGCATAGGCAATATCCTGACGATTGTGTTCCCCCTTTAAATGCTCTGTACTGTGCCATAATTCGTTGACAAATTCATCATTCTGGGCTTTTGTAAAACCAACCTTGAGTGGTGTACCACCGATTGACTTTGTAATATCAAGCCCGTGACCTACATCCTGCTCATCGTTATAAACAAAATAATTTTCTTTTGTCTGATATCTTGTTATATTAAGCTTTGAGTTTGCATAACCATCAAAGCCTGTTTTATAATGGTCTAAGTGTTCTTCATAAATATTTACAAGAACAGCTACTTCTGGCGAAGCAGTTGTAAACTCAAGCTGATGTGAAGACATTTCGATTACGGCAATTAAATCTTCACCCTCATCTGCTTTTTCAAACACAGGAACACCAATATTACCTATAAGGCAGGTATTTTTACCACCAGCCTTTAACATCTCATAAATAAGAGTAGACGTAGTTGTTTTACCTTTAGAGCCCGTTATGCCAACAACAGTAGGCTTTGCAAATCTCAAAAACATATCTGTCTGGCAGGTAATTTCGGTAGTAGTTGGATATTTCACATCATCTAAAAAAGCAATACCAGGGCTTTTAAAAACAAGGTCAAAATCACCTAAATATGAAAGGTAATCATCACCACATATAACATCTGTATTCGGGTCATCAGTTTTAATGTAATTTTTATCAGCAATTGTTATCTTTTTTTCTGGCAAATGCTTTCTTATATAATTATAAGTAGAAATCCCCTCTCTGCCATAACCCAATATAAGAATTTTTTTCTCTTTTATATATTTGATAATTTGCGACATAAAAACCTCTCCGCAATTAATTTTGAAACCGCTTCCCACCTGTTACGATGGAAAGCGGAATTTTTATTATTCAGCAAAAGCGTAGCCGTTTTTACCGTGTTTCTTTACGTAGTACATAGCTTCGTCAGCTTTTTCAAATAATTCGTTGTAATCCATTCCTGTTTCAGGGTAAATTGCAACACCAATTGAGCAAGACATAACTCTATCCTTAGCCTTTTCTAATTTTACGCTATGACAAATCTTTTCAATTTCTTTTGCTTTTTCTTCAACAAGCTCTTTAACGTCGCCAAGTCCGTTAACAAAGATAACAAATTCTTCACCGCCGACACGACCTAAAATATCAGTAGAACGGAAAGCAAGAGTTAACTTACTTGTGAATTCCCTTAAGAAGATATCACCCTCGTGGTGACCATAAGTGTCATTAAGAAGCTTGAAATCATCAATATCGATAAGGAACATAGTGCCTGGCTCATTCGGATATTCCTTTATGAGCTCATTGATTTTAAGACCTGTTGAAACCTTATTAAGGAAGCCTGTAAGCTGGTCTGTTTCAGCCTGTGCTATAAGTCTTGATTTTTCTTTCTTTTCTTTATCAATATCTGAAATAGTACCTATAAAACGAACTGCATTGCCGTCTGCATCAAATATAGAAGCAAACTTGATTCTGTGCCATACAACATCGTTTCTCTGGTTAATAATTCTTGCATCAAAAATATTAATTCTTTTACCAGAAAGTGCATTACTCACTGCTTCAATGAAAAGAGGAATATCTCTGTGGTCAAGAACGTTACCGTAAGTGATATACTCAATAGCATCTTCTACTCTTGTTGCAGTACGAAGAGTTCTTAAGATTTTAGGTGAACATTCTAACGTATCAGTTGCAACATCGTAATTGAACATAATATCATCAGAAATTTCTTCAATAAGCTCATATCTTTCTTTTTCTTCCTGAATTCTCATCTGAAGACGCTTCATTTCGGTAATATCAACAATATTACAAATAAAACGTTGCTCGCCCTCTTTAGCGTCGTGTGGCTTTCTTACTGAGAAAAGAGCCCATGCTACTTCACCATTTTTCTTATTACAACGACATTCAAACTTCTGAACTTCGCCTGGTTTATAATCTGTATTAACACGGGAAATGATGTTCATAAAATCGTCATAATGGAAAAGATTAAGTCTTACTTCTTGTGGAAGAGTTTCATATTCATCTCTTGTATAACCAAAAAGAGAGAAAAAGCCTTCGTTTGTATATTCAAGCTTAACACCTTCTGAGTGTGGAGAAACCATAGCAATACCAGCAACAGTTTCACTTAATATCATCTCAAGCTCGGCTTTTTCAAGTTCGCTTTCATTCAATCCACCGTATTTCATATTCTCAACCACCTTTGTAGAAAATCGTCAAATTTTTGAAGAAAGATAATATATATTTGTGATTATAACACATTTTTTTCTATTTAACAAGGTTTTTTTGAAAACACTTGAATAAATTAACAAAATTTTATATAATCTATTTGTTGTATTATGTCTATATCTATAAATAGTACTATAAAATTAAAAAACTTATATATGCACTGGTGAAATTATATGTTAGAATTAGTAAATTTATCATTCAAAGTTAATGATGACGGAAACAAAAAAGAAATTTTAAACGATGTTTCTTTAACACTTGAAGACGGAAAATTTCTTGTTATTACAGGCCCTAATGGCGGCGGCAAATCAACACTTGCAAAGCTAATAATGGGTATTGAAAAACCAACTGGTGGCAAAATACTCTGGAACGGCACTGATATTACAAATATGTCTATTACAGAAAGAGCCGAATTAGGTATTGGTTATGCTTTTCAGCAACCACCAAGATTTAAAGGTCTTACCGTAAGAGATTTGTTAAGCCTTGCTCACGGAAGCACGCTTCCTGAGGACCAATGCTGCACTTATCTTACAAACGTTGGTCTTTGCTCAAAGGATTATTTGAATCGTGAAGTTGATGCAACTCTTTCAGGTGGCGAAATAAAAAGAATTGAAATAGCTACTATTATGGCAAGAAATGTAGACCTTGCTATTTATGACGAGCCTGAAGCAGGTATTGACCTCTGGAGCTTCAATATGTTAATAGAAAGCTTTAAAAACATTTCTGCTAAGCAAAAACAAAGCATGATTATAATTTCTCACCAAGAAAGAATTATGAAAATAGCAGACGAAATAGCAATAATCGCAAACGGCACAGTTAAGAAAAAAGGTGCAGTCGATGAAGTTTTCCCACTTTTGATGGAAGAATTCAATAACGTCTGCAATTTCAGATAAGGGGGTATTGTTGTGCAGAATATAGATTCACATATGTTAAAAACAATAGCAGATTTGCACGACGTACCTAAAGGCGCTTATAACATACGTCGTAACGGCGAAAGTGCAGGTCGTGCATCTACTGAAAACATTGTAATTGAAAATAAAAAAGACAAGCCTGGTATTGATATAACAATTAAACCGGGTACTAAAAACGAAAGCGTTCATATTCCTGTTATCATTACCGAAACAGGCGTTGACGATTTAGTTTATAACGATTTTTATATTGGTGACGATGCTGACGTTTTAATCGTTGCAGGTTGTGGAATTCATAACTCAGGTGACAAAAAAAGTGAGCACGACGGTATTCACCGTTTCCATATAGGTAAAAACGCACGCATAAAGTATGTTGAAAAACATTATGGCGAAGGTACTGGCACTGGCGAAAATATTTTAAACCCTGTTACCGAAATTTTTATGGATGAAAATTCCTTCTGTGAAATGGAAATGGTGCAGATTGAAGGCGTTGACTCCACAAAGAGAAATACTATTGCAAAGTTAGAGTCAGGCGCACATCTTCTCATTTTAGAAAAGCTTATGACTCACGATAATCAGGTTGCGCATTCAGATATGACCATTGAATTAAACGGCGTTGACGCCTCTTCACAGATTATCTCTCGTTCAGTAGCAAAAGATAATTCTGAGCAGGTTTTCTACCCTAAGGCAGTCGGTAACGCTAAATGCAGAGCGCACGTTCAATGTGATTCAATTATTATGGGTAACGCTCATATCCGCTCTATTCCAGAAATTGCCGCTAATCACTGTGATGCAAATATTGTTCACGAGGCAGCCATTGGTAAAATAAACAACGACCAGCTTTTAAAGCTTCAGACACTTGGCAAAACAGAAGAAGAAGCTGAAGAGATTATTATAAACTGTTTCTTAAGATAAGGAGAGCATTTTTATGAATAAAAGAGTTCTTGCATTTGACTTTGGTGCTTCAAGCGGCAGAGCAATTTTAGCTACTTTTGATGGTAAAAAAATAGACCTTCAGGAAGTTCATCGTTTTTCAAACGACCCTGTAAGCATTAATGGCACTGTTTACTGGGATATTCAGAGACTTTTCTTCGAAATAAAACAAGGTATGGTAAAAGCTAAAGAATTCGGCGGATTCGATAGCATAGGCATTGATACCTGGGGGGTTGACTTTGGTCTTTTAAGAAAAGACGGAACCTTAGTTGAAAACCCTGTTCATTACCGTGACAAAAGAAATAGCGGTATGATTGAGAAAGCAGAAGAATACATTTCAAAAGAGAGAATGTATGACATAACCGGTATTCAGTTTATGGATTTCAACACTGTTTTCCAGCTTCTCTCTTTAAAAGAAAATCGTCCTTATATTTTAGATGAAGCAGAAACTATGCTTTTCACGCCTGACCTTTTAAACTATATGCTCACTGGAGTAAAATCAACTGAATTTTCTATTGCAACTACTTCGCAAATGGTTGATTTAAAAACAAACGACTGGTCAGATGAAATTATAAACGCTTTAGGTCTCCCAAAAAGACTTTTAACAAAAATTGTTCCGACAGGTACTAAGATAGGCACTTTAAGTGACGAAATCTGTGAAGAACTCTCTTTACCTAAAGCAGACGTTATTGCAGTTGCCGCTCATGATACTCAAAGTGCAATTACTGCTGTACCTTGTCAGGATGATGACTTTATATTCATAAGCTGTGGCACCTGGTCACTTTTTGGTACAGAAGTAAAAGAGCCTATTATAAACGAGGCATCTAAACGTCTCAACGTTACTAACGAAGGCGGTTACGATTTCACAACTGCATTCTTAAAGAATATTATTGGTCTTTGGCTTATTCAGGAAAGCAGACGTCAATGGAAGCGTGAAAATATAGAATATTCTTACGCTGATTTAGAAAGATTAGCATTAGAATGCGAACCATTCAAATGCTTTATTGACCCAGATTCACCAGAATTCGGCTCTATGGGTAATATTCCAAAGCGAGTTCAGGAGTATTGCAAAAAAACTAATCAATACGTACCACAGACTCCTGGCGAAATTATGCGTTGTATTTACGAAAGCCTTGCTTTAAAATATCGCTTCACCTTCGACGGAATTAAAGAGTGTACCCAAAAAGAGTACGACAGAATTCACGTTATGGGTGGCGGTACTAAAGATAAGCTTCTTTTACAGATGACCGCAGAAAGCTGTAACGTAAAAGTTTATGGCGGACCTATTGAAGCAACTGCTTTAGGTAACGTAGCAGTTCAGCTTATTTCTACTGGTGTTATTAAAGATATTAAAGAAGCAAGAAAAATCATAGCAGAAGGCGAAAATCTCACTTGCTACACCCCTACTGAAAACGAAAAATGGGAAGAAGCATATAAGAGATTTAAAGATATAATCAAATGACAATCACACCAAAATTATCGTCAGAAAATATAGACTACGTCTTTTCAGTTGCTGGTAGAATTCTTTCAGAAAGCTCCGAAAGATTACCATCGACACCAGGCGAAGCATATTCTGCAAGGCTTATATTAAACGAGCTAAAAAAATATTGTGATGAAACAAGCGAAGAAAGCTTTACAACGCATTTAAGAGTCGGCACACTTCTTTTAAAAATTCTTTGTGTGTTTCTGTGTATCTCTGCGATTATTTTCAAAGCTTCAACTATTAAGGGTTCAGTTGTTCCTGTGTGTATATGCACAGTGTTAAGTGTTCTTATATTCTCCATTTTTGCTTACAAATTTTTCTTTGACGGAAAAGTATTGGACTCTTTATTTCCAAAAAGAATGTCAATTAACGTATTTGCAAAGAGATATTCACATTCAAAAGCACAAAACAGAGTTGTCTTAGTGGCACGTGCTGATGCACCAAAAAAACAACGCTTTTTCCTTTACAAAACAAACCTTACAACTGTTCTTTTAGCACTTTGTGTTTTAGGTAACACATTAACATTTATTTCTTGCATTTTGTATTTATTTTCAGGAGCACCTGAAAATACTCCGATATTCAATTTTTTGTCTTCGGTATCACTTTTATTTTTAATATTCTACTTAGCAGCGATATTACTTGTTCACCCGACAAAAGCTGCTTCTGGACTTTCTTCAAGCATAATTCCTGCAGCAACCATTACTGCTATTATGAAGCAAATGGATGAAAACAACTTCAGATACAATCAGACTGAATTTTGTTGTCTTATAGTTGGTAGTGAATATTCAAACCACGCTGGTGCTTATGCATTCTCTTTAAAGCACAAAAAATTGATGAGAGATATACCAACTGTATTTATACCAGTTGAAGAACTGACCACATCAAAAAATCTTGCTATATTCTTCAAAGATGGTAGCGGTAACGAAGGCAGTAAAGACACAGCAAATATTATGTTTGATGCTTGTGAAAACTTAGAGCTTAAAATTCACAAGGAAAACACTATTATAGGTACTTCAAGCTTCACACCCTTTACTGTTCATCATTTTGCATCGTGTTCTTTAGGTACTTCTAAAAAATACATAAATAAGTGTTTCAGTTCAAAAGATTTACTTTCTAACGTATCGAGAAAAACAATTTTTGATGCAGCAAATATTTTGATAGAAACAACTAACTATTACGATAATGCAAGATTATAAATTTTACATAAAGGAAGACAATTTATTATGGCAAAAATATTAAATTCTAAAGCAAAAAACATCCCTTGGCAAGACAAACCAGCAAATTGTACCGACCCTGTATGGCGTTACACAGAAAACCCTATTATTGACAGAAGCTTTGTGAAAGATGCAAACAGTATTTTCAACTCAGCTGTTGTAAGACGTGATAAAGAAGATGACTTTGCGGGTGTTTTCAGACTTGATGACATTACACGTGAACAATATCTCGTTACAGGCTTCAGTAAAGATGGTATTCACTGGCAGTTAAACGATGAAAAAATCTTTCGTGGCTACGACCCTCGTCTTTGTGAAATCGATGGCAAATATTATCTTTCATGGGTATGTCACACTGACAGAGGCACTTCAATAGGTATTGCTGTAACAGAAGATTTTATTAACTGGGACAGAAAAGAAAATGCCGTTTTACCAGTTTCAAGAAACGGTGTATTATTCCCAAGAAAAGTAAATAATGAATATATGATATTCACACGTCCTTGCGACAAGGGTCACACTCCTTATGGTGATATTTTCTTAAGTCATAGCCCTGACCTTACATACTGGGGCAAACATCGTTTTGTAATAAAACCAGAAAACAACTGGGAAATGACAAAGGTTGGTGCTGGTCCTACACCTATTGAAACAGACGAAGGCTGGCTTTGCTTCTACCACGGTGTTATCACAAGCTGTAACGGTTTCACATACAGTATGGGCGCTATGATTACAGATATTAACGAACCGTGGAAGGTATTGCACAGAGCAGACTGTTATTTATTAAGCCCACGTGAAACTTACGAATTTGTTGGCGACGTTCCAAACGTTGTGTTCCCTTGTGCCGCATTGGCAGATGGTGACACAGGCAGAATTGCAATTTATTATGGCGGTGCTGACACAGTAGTAGGTCTCGCATTCACCACAGTTGATGAGGTTGTAAGTTTCATCAAAGAACACGATATGATAAAGTAATATGAACATTAAAAGTTATATAGGCAATAAAGCCTTTTATAAAATGGTGCTTAGCATCGCAATACCGATGATGGTGCAGAATTTCATTTCGAATTTTGTTAACCTTTTAGACAACCTTATGGTTGGTGCTCTCGGTACTGAAGAGATGTCTGGTGTTTCCATTGTAAACCAGTTGTTTTTTGTTTTCACCTTAGCACTTTTTGGTGCAGTAAGCGGTGCAGGTATTTTCACCTCGCAATTTCATGGTAAAAACGACCACGATGGTATAAGATATACAATCAGATTTAAAACTGCTACGGTTTTAATACTCGCTTTTATAGCACTTCTTGTTTTCATCTTTTTTGGTGACTCTTTAATTGGTCTTTACCTTCACGAAGCAGAAAGTACTGAAAACTTAGAGCTTACAGCGGCGGTAGCGAGAAAATATCTTAACATTATTCTTTTCAGCCTTTTCCCGTTTGCGATTTCTAATATTTTCTCAAGTACGTTAAGAGAAACTGGTCAGACAGTTATACCAATGATAACAGGTTTTGTCGCAGTCTTTACAAACTGTGCATTAAACTATATTTTAATCTTCGGTAAGTTTGGTGCTCCAGCTTTAGGTGCTGAGGGTGCCGCTATTGCAACTGTCATTTCAAGATATGTAGAATGTGCAGTGTTTATAATTTATGTTTTTATAAAGCGAAAAGCTTACCCTTTCTTAAAGGGAGCATTCAGAACGCTTTATATCCCAAAGGATTTATTAAAACGAATTACTGTTAAGGGAACTCCTCTTTTAGTAAACGAATTTTTATGGGCAGCTGGTATGTCAGTTCTCAGTATGAGCTATAGTCTTCACGGAATTGCAGTTGTTGCAGGCTACAGTATCTCTTCAACAGTTGTTAATCTTATGAGCATCACATTCCAGACCTTAGGCTCGTGCATAAGCATAATAGTAGGTAAATTATTAGGTGCAGGCAAATTCAGAGAAGCTATTGATACAGTCAAAAAGATGTTTGCCTTTACACTTTTTGCCAGCGTACTCGTCGGAATTTCAATATTCCTTTTAAGTAAGCCTATTCTTATGCTTTATAACACCTCTGAGGAATCAAAAATGTATGCTGAATTCTTTATGAAAACAGTCGCATTAACTGTTCCTATAGGTGCATTTGCTCACGCTTCATACTTCACATTACGAAGTGGTGGCAAAACCTTTGTAACTTTTCTTTTTGACAGCGTTTTCTTATTATGCTTCGCCGTTCCCCTTGCCTTTACACTTTATTATGTATTCGGGTTATCAATATTTATTATTTTCCCTATAATACAGTGCTCAGATTTAATAAAAGATGCAATAGGCTTCATTCTTATAAAAAAGAAGGTCTGGGTCAATAATATTGTAGATTAATAAAACAAATTCCCCTACGAAGTAACTTCTTCGTAGGGGATAATTTTATTTTTTATTGAGCTGCAAGCTCTTGCTTTGTTTTTCTATTTTCTTCTGCCCAACGAGCTTTTTTTGCTACCTTATACTCATACATATTGTCATCCATACGTTTCATAAATCCGTCACAGTCTTTTTCTTTACCAACTGTAAACTGAGCGTAGCCATAAGAAAATGATAACTCATAAGGATACACACCAGAAGCATTCTTTTTATCTGCAGCATCTGTAAGCTTTTGCATAAGATTTTCAATACTATCAGCATCGAGCATTGGTGTAATAATTATAAATTCATCGCCACCGTAACGAGCCGCAAAATTCAACTTACCTAAGTTTTCTCTTAAAATATTACCAACCTGAGAAATAGCATCATCACCGATATGATGACCAAAATTATCGTTAATCTGCTTGAACTTATCCATATCAAGCATAATACCTGTTATAGTCTTACCTTTTTTCTTGTTTTTCTCATTTTCATTTAAGCTCACGAGGTAATCATCAAGATAGCGTCTGTTATAAACACCACTTAAGCGGTCTATGTAAGCTGACTCTGTCTGACCACTTGCATAAAGGCCAACAAGAGCAACTGTAATAACCATAGCTATAATAGCAGTACCTGGTAAAAGCCACTGAACAATAGCACCTATTGCTATAGGAACAGCTATTAAGAACACAGGTAAAATCATATATTTGTTACTTTTTTTGCGGTTTGAATAGATATAAGCCACGCCAAATATAACGTAGGCAAATGTTGCTATTGCTGGGATAATAAATATAGGACCACGTGTGTAATAGTTGTTTTCTGTAATTGTGAAAACCCATTTTGTAAAAGGTGTTGTCCAAACGAGAAGGCAACTGATTACTGCAGGTGCACAAATTATTAATGAATATCGCTTAACACGATTGGTGCTACCGTAAATTTTATATATTGAGTAAAGTGACCATATAAATCCGAATAAAATATTAATCGTAAAATAAATTACGTTAAAGGCCCAGTTTATATTTACATCGAACATTGCACCCAACTCACTATTACTCATAAACGAGGCAAATATTCTTTCTTTATCCCAGAGATTTGTTCCCGCTTCAATAAAGCAATGAAAAATCGCCAAATCGAGCATTACTGTGAACAACTTCTGGTCTAAAAGCAAACTATTTTTAACACTTTTGTGTTGCATTCTCAAAAATATAAGAAGCATAAGTGCTGAACAGTTTACTATGATATTTTCCATAGCATATTTTGTTACTGGCTCTATCATCTATACATTCCCTTTTCACTAATATATTTAAATTGACACTATGTATATTATAAACTTTTTCTTTTAGAATTTCAACCATTTTCAGTAAAAACCCTTAAAAATTTTTTGAATTTTTTGTTAATAATTACTATTAACCCATAGGGAATTAGGGAAAATAAAACGACGAAAAGTTGCCTTTTCGCCGTTTTGTCTATTTTTAAAAACCACTATATATTGTAGGTAATTTAATTTACACCGAAGTATTTTTTTGCATTTCTGAATGAAATATCTTTAACTACTTCGCTTAAAAATTCCATATCATCAGGATACTTACCTTCTTCAACCAAATCACCTATAATTTCACAAACAATTCTTCTGAAATACTCGTGTCTTGGATATGACAAGAAGCTTCTTGAGTCTGTAAGCATACCAATAAATTTAGCGAATGCACCAAGATTCATTAAAGAACTCATCTGTGCTCTCATACCGTCGTAGTTATCGTTAAACCACCATGCAGTACCAAACTGAATTTTTGACTCTGCTTCTGCAGTCTGGAAGTTACCGAGCATTGTACCTAAAACCTGATTATCTTTAGGGTTAAGTGTGAAGAGAACGGTTTTTGGAAGTCTGAATTCAGAATGCATAGCATTAAGGAGCTTTGAGAGATTTATGGCAATTTCATAGTCAGCAATTGAGTCATAGCCTGTGTCAGGCCCTAACTTTTTAAACATCTCAGTGTTATTGTTTCTCATAGCACCAATGTGAATTTCCATAGCCCAGTTATTTTTTGCATATTCATTAGCAAGGAATATAAGAAGCTCTGTTTTATATAAATCAATTTCTTCTATTGAAAGGTCTGCACCAGTTAACTTTTTTGCAAAAAGAGTGTTTAACTCGTCTTCACTACCTCTTTTATAAGGAATGTAAGTGAGAGCGTGGTCACTTGCGCAACAACCCATTTCTTTAAACAACTCAATTCTTGTAAGAAGAACTTTTTTGAGTTCTGTAAATGTCTTAATTGAAGTACCTGAAACGTTTTCGAGAGATGCTAACCACTCAAGGTAGCCGTCTAACTCAATACCAAGAGCTTTGTCTGGTCTGAATGCAGGTAAAACCTGACACTCGAAGGTTTCATCTTCCTTTAAAAGCTTATGGTATTCTAAAGTATCTGCCGCATCATCTGTTGTGCAAAGGTATTTTACGTTACTTCTTTTAATTAATTCTCTTGGTGTGTAACCTCCGTTTTTAATTAAAGAGTTAGCCTTTTCCCATATAGCGTCACAAGTTTTTTCACTTAATGGCTCGTAAATATCAAAATATCTTTGTAATTCAAGGTGAGTCCAATGGTAAAGCGGATTGCCAATTAAATTAGGCATAGCCTTTGCCCAGGCTTTGAACTTTTCATAAGGTGATTTGTCACCGGTAATATATTCTTCACTTATACCACAAGAGCGCATTGCACGCCATTTGTAGTGGTCGCCTGCGAGCCACAAGTAAGCTAAATCACTCGGAGCGTTATTTTCATAAATTTCTTTTGGTGACAAGTGACAGTGCCAGTCAAAAATAGGCTCATTTTCACAAGCTGCATAAAGCTTTTTAGCGGTTTCAGTTTTCAAAAGAAAATCTTTATCCATAAATTTTTTCATAGTTTGCACCTCTGAATTTTATATTCATAAAAATATGATAACATATCAGAAAATTTATTTCAATGTGAAAAATATTTAAGAAAATGAAATAAAAACCAACAAATTAAACAAAGAGAGTAGGTCATAAAACCTACTCAGCTTTTTCTATTGTATTTAAAACTTTGTGTAGTAATTCAAGGTCTGCTGTGTCACCTGATTCAGGTTTGTAGTGAATCTGATAATACCCGTCTTCATGCTTATCGCTATAAAACCATATATAAACGTTATATCTGTCATACTCGCCTTCAATATATTCTATTTCGCCATCTTTATTTAACTTTCTTTGTTTTAATTTAGATATTTCAGCCTGAAAAATCCCATTATCAAAATATTCATAATCATAATGACCATCCATTGTTGCCATTCGTTTATCCATGAGCAGTACTATATACGTTATACATTCATTAATATCAAATATATTAACATCATCTGGATTGATTGTATATATTAATCTATTCCATTCCTGATTTGTTTTTGGATAATAACCGAATGTATCTTCTATCATTTCCCTGAATCGTGCACCATCTTCACCCGAGAACAGTTCACCAGTAATATCTAATGGCTCTGTTGTTGTTTCTTTACGTTTAGTCACACCAAACAAAAAATCATCACAACCAGGCTTAGAAAATTTAAGCATAGTATAATATTCATGTTCAATTTTTTCTGAAAATACATAACTTTCTGGTAATGAGAATTTTATACCATCCACTTCATAGTCCACCAAAGTTTCATCATCAAAAGAGATATCAAGTTCTGAATAAAATAACGTTTCCTGATATGCAGATGGAATTCTTTTCATAGCAACTTTGAAAATAAACCCTGGTACAAAAAGAGCAAAAATACCAAGTATTAAAACTACTACTAAACAGATAGTTATTACGTTCTTAACGTTTCTTTTTGTTTTATTCACAATTCTCTCGTTTATCGTTTCTTTTTTTATTTCCAACAAAGATTGATATTCCATCATTTCATATATTATGAAAACACTTAAAAAGTTCACAAAAAGAATTTTCACAACGTTTACCATAACAGCAAAAGAAACGGTATTTGTCAAATACATTACTAAAAACGACAACAATAAAATTCCAGAATATAAAAATATATCACGTTTTGGAAAGGCAACATCCTTACCCTTTTTAATTTTCAACCATTGATATAAACTTAATATACACATTAAAATATAAACAACGAAATCACACAAAAGTATATAAACACGTGATGCATTCAGATTAACTAATGTTGAGAAAATTTGAGACCCTATTGATGAAATAAGCAAGTACCAAAGGTAATCATACTGTTTATAAACTAATCTTACGCCTGATTTTAAAAACTTTTTTAGAACAGCAAAAAACAAGAACGTAACCACAAGCGGAATAAAATCGCTGAAGAATAAATAACTACCACTAACTGAAGTCCCTGCTAATTCTGCTTGCAGAAAAATAACTGCTTTTATAATAAGATTTAGAGTTGCTGCAAACAGAACTACTAACAAATGGTCATTTATATCTTTTTTGAGTTTTGTTACTCTCTTTTGGTAAAACGACTCATACGCTTCATATTTTTCAGTTTCATTGGTTTTCAATTCTTCTGTCTGTGAAAGTAAATCTTCATAAGTAACAGAAAAGCAGTCCGCTATATTTTTGAGTGTTTTCACTCTTGGCATAGCTTCGCCAGTCTCCCATTTTGAAACCGCTTTATCTGAAACTCCCAAAATATTTGCAAGTTCTTTCTGTGTTAAGTTACTTTCGGTTCTTAACTTATAAAGCTTATTGCCAAATGTATATTTATCCAAAGTAACACCCCCCTGAAATTTATAATATAATTATATTTAAATCTATTCTGTTTTTCAATAAATTTAGTGAAAATATCGGTAGAATTAAAGTAGAACATTCAAATTCCAATAAAAATGCAGAGAGTCAATCGTAACCGATTGACTCTCTGCTGTGTTTGTGGGGGTATATTTGAATAAGGAGATAGGAATGAAAAACTCTAATTTAATCTGAAACGATTTTTCTTCCGTTTCATTGTCTACATTCTACCCTTTACAAATAAATCCCGTGTGAATTGATTGTTAATAATTTGTTAAATTCAAAAAACAGAGTCGGGCATATTAAAACGCCCGACTCATAATAGATTTATATATCTTTTTTATTATTTTCGCCTGTATTCCAGTTAATCAAGTGCTCAAACCTTTTACCATTTTCTTCACAGGTGAGTTTAACCCAGTTGTCACCTTCGTAAATAGCATCAAGCACTTTAACTGTTGGTGCACTATATGTTTTCATAAGCTCTGCACTTTGTTTTTCATCATAGTTAGCAGCGTTATCTGATGTGAATATGATTGTACCTAAATTTCTGCAAAGGTCAGCCCATAAAACACGTTGGTCCCAAGTGATTTTAAGCGGTTTCTTGCTCTTTCTGTCACCATCAACTTCTTTTAAAGCATTTCTTAAATAGAAAACGTCAGGGTCATTACCGAACACTCTGCCATTAAGACCACGGCGGAATATTGTATTTTTAATAGCGGTCTGAACAGAAACAATCTCTCTGTTTACTTTACCTTTTACTGGAACTGGCTCAAATACTAAGTCAACGTCACTACCAATTCGGCAATAGTCAACCTTACCGAAGGCTGGTCCTAACGGAACACCGCAACCTAAAATGAGTTTTTCGCCAACACATTCTCTTAAAAGTGCCATAGCGTCACACATAATTTCACCACGGCTCTTGCCGTTTCTCGGAACGATACAAGCAGTGTAAAGGAAATCGAGTTTTACCATATCGAATCCCCATGTATTGAGAATTGTATTGAAAAATTGCTTAATATATGCTGCACACTCTGGATTATAGAAATCGAGTGTATAACAATCTCTGCCAAGACCTACAAATCCATAAACTGGTTTTCCATCAGGTTTTTTAACAATCCACTCAGGGTGATTTTTAGCAACAACTGAATCCTTCTGAATGTAGAATGGTGCAAGCCAGAGACCCGCAAGCCAGCCTTTAGAGTGAATTTCATCAGCAATATATTTCATACCCTTAGGGAATTTTTCGTTTGAAACTTCCCAGTCACCAATAAAGCTCTGGTAACCATCGTCTATCTGGAAGATGTTAATATCTGCACCAGTAGCCTTTAAAGCCTCAAGGTCACGGATAATGATTTCTTCGGTGATATCTGTGTAATAGTTGTACCAGCTTGTGTAACCATTAATTCTGTTTGTTTTTGGTTTTTCAATGCCCATAGTAGTGAAATACTCATCAAATAAAGCATCGTGTTCACCAGTTAAAACAATCATATCTAAAACAGTTACTTCACCATTAATTACTTTACACTCTAAATCTTTTTCAACAACAATTGTGTTTGCATTTGTGTCGAAATTAAATATTGTGTAACCTTCCTCTTCAGAAAGACTGCCCATAAGTGTAAATTCACTGCCAGTACGAATATATGAATATGTATAGCCGTGGAACACACCTGATTTTTGTGGATACTCTCTGAACATATAGTCACCACTGCAACCAGCCATATTAAAGCCTAAAGGAATAGACTTAACGAGCTTATTCATACCCCTGTAAAACTCGTTCTTTTTATATTCCCTTGTCATACTCCAGCTCTGGTAGCCGTTTGGCATAATACGAACGTCGTCAGGGTAATTGTAATCTGCAATAACCTTGAGATTATAAAGTTCGGTTTCTTTACTTGCTTTTAAAGTAACCTTTAAAGATTTACCGTCAAATGAATAATTAACAGATAAATCATCGCTGTTACCTGAAAAAGCAACTATTTTACCGTCAACTTTGTAATTCAATGCAACTTTAGCGTTTTTAAACATTGTTTTTGCACCTTTCAAATCAAAAAATATATTTCAAATTATTTTACCATAAATCAAAAAAAAAGACAATGTAAATCTCGACAATAAATCAACCAAAAAATTAGTAAAAACAACAGTAAAAAACTTATGATTTTTATTGACTTATTTTAAAAAAAGGCATAAAATTAAGTGGATATGCGAGGTGACTTAATGGCATTTATTTTATCGGGTATCGCTTATGGCATTTTAGAAGTTTTTTTGCTTCACATACTCTTAAAAAGTGCATTATCTGGAGACTTAAAGAAAAGTATATTGCCACTTTTCATAAAGCTTATGTCTTATGGGGCAGCACTGTTACTTATTTATTTTTTCTTTATGGAGTCAGTAAAATTTTTAGCAATTGGCTACACGTTAGGTGTAATACTTTCAATTCCATTAATTTTATTCTTCTCTAAAAAGAATGAAAAAACAAAAAAAGAAACTTCCATTGAAGGAGATGATAAAGAATGAGCACTGCTGATTTAATAAAAATCGGCGCAAGCGTAGTCATTTTTATTCTTTGTCTTGTAGGCAACATTCATTTTAAAGGGGTTATTAAAAACTTTTCAAATGAAGTTGACAAAAAAACAATAAAAAAGAAAAAGAAATTAAAAACGTTATGCTTTTCAGGAATGCTTATAAGCATCTGGTTTGCTTTAGGCGTATTTATTACTTGGTTCTCTGGCAAACACAGTGCTATGCACATTGAATTCTCAATGTTCAGTGACAGAAGCTCAGTTGAATTATTCGGCTTAAAATTAGGCGAAACAACAATTTACACAATGATTATTGTTTTAATTGTTACTATCCTCTGCCTTATTTTCAGATTTTTTGTTTTCCCAAAATTCAAAGACAAGCCCGAGGGCTTCCAGAACGTTATAGAGCTCTGTGTTGAAACAGTTGAAAATTTCTGTATTGATGCAACAGGTAAAAAAGCAGGTAAAAGCCTTGCACCTTATATGTTCGCACTTGCAATTTATTTAGTACTCAGTGCAAGTTTTGAATTATTCGGTTTAAGAGCACCTACCTCAGATTTAGTTGTTACATTCTCAATGGGTCTTATAACCTTTATTCTTCTCAACTTCTTCGGTTTCAAAAAGCTTGGAATCGGTGGAAGATTTAAAGCAATGGGTGGCCCTATGGTCGCTATGAGACCAATTATGATTCCTATGAAAATTGTAAGTGACATAGCAATTCCAATTTCGCTCGCTTGCCGTCTTTTCGGTAATATGCTTGGCGGTATGATAGTTATGGAACTCTTAAAAGGCGCTCTCGGTGGATACGCCGCAGGTATTCCTGGTATTGCAGGTCTTTACTTCAATCTTTTCCACCCACTTATTCAGGCATACATCTTCATTACCCTTTCGCTTACGTTTATTGACGAAGCAATGGAAGGTCTTGAAGAAGAATAATAAAATAAACACAAATTAAATTTTTAGTTAAATTTCGGAGGTAATTTATTATGGGTTCAGCAATAGCAATGCTTACAGCACTTGGCGCAGGTTTCGGTATGTGTTTCGCAACTGCAAAAGCAGTTGAGTCAGTTGCACGTCAACCAGAGGCAGCAAGTAAAATTCAGACAATCCTTCTTTTAGGTTGTGCTCTCGCAGAATCAACAGCTATCTACGCTTTCGTTGTAGCTCTTATTCTTTCTGGTAAATAATTTCTAAAACTAAGGTGTTATTATTATGGATATGTTACAATCTTTAGGTATGTCAAAGGACCTTATTGCCGATCTTTTGATTAACATAGTCAGCATAATTGTTCTTTACCTTGTTGTTAAAAAATTGGCTTACAAGCCAGTTAAAAAGTTCTTGGATGCAAGAACTGAGAGGGTTGAAGCTCAGAAGGCAGAAGCAGCTGAAAATCTTAAAGAAGCAACTGAAATGAAAGAAAAATATGACGAGCTTCTTAAAGACTGCGAAACTGCTAAAGCAGATGCAATTAAAGAAGGCATTGCCAATGCAAAAACAGAGGCAACTGAGATTCTTACTTCTGCAAGAGAACAAGCTAAAGAAATTGTTGATAAGGCAAACAAAAATGCAAAAGAAAAAGAGCAAGAAACAATCGACAATGCTCGTGACGAGATTGTTAATCTTGCTATTGATGCATCTGCAACTCTTTTAAAAAGAGAATTCGATGATGCTGATAACAAACGACTTATTGAAGATTTTCTTGATTCATTAAAAAGTAATGGTGATATAGATGCGTAAATCAACTATCATAGTTGCCGATAACATCACTATTCCTACTTTCAGATATCTTTGTGATGAATTAAAGAAAAAACTGGGTAAGGATATTGATTTTGAGTATAAAATTGACAACTCAATTATCGGTGGCTTTATAATCAATCTTGACGGTAAAGTTTACGACAACAGTATCAAAACACAGCTTGAACGCTTGAAAAAACACATTAAGAATGGAGATGAAGCTTGATGTCTGACAAGATTTTTGCTACAAAAAATGAATATCTTAAAAGCAGACTTGAAAGCTTCTCTGCTGCCCCTCTTGTTTATGAAAGCGGTAAAGTTTCAGCAGTTGGTGACGGTGTTGCTACTGTTACAGGACTTAAAAACCGTCTTTATGGCGAACTTTTAGAATTTGACGGCGAAATTTATGGTATGGCTTTAGACCTTAGCGAAGACGGCGTTGGTGCTGTGCTTTTTGATAGTGCCGATGCAGTAAGCGTTGGCGACAAGGTTAAAGGCACTAACAGAGTTGCAGAAATCCCTGTTGGTCCTGAGCTTTTAGGCAGAATTATTGACCCTATCGGCAGAGCCATTGACGGTAAAGCTCTTGATGCTAAAAAATATTTACCAGCAGAAAGACCTGCACCTACAATTATTGACCGTGAACCAGTTTCAAAACCACTTGAAACAGGTATTCTTGCAATAGATAGTATGGTGCCTATTGGTCGTGGTCAACGTGAACTTATCATAGGTGACAGACAAACAGGTAAAACCTCTATTGCGCTTGATACAATTTTCAACCAAAAGGGCAAAGACGTTATTTGTGTTTACTGCGCTATTGGTCAGAAAGCTTCTAACATCGCTCAGGTTGTTGATTACCTTAACAAAAACGATGCTTTAGAATACACAGTAGTTGTTGCTTCAACTGCTTCTGACTCCCCTGCTACTCAATACCTTGCACCTTACTGTGCTTGTACCGTTGCAGAAGGCTTTATGCAAGAAGGTAAAGACGTTTTAGTTATTTATGACGACTTATCAAAACATGCGGTAGCTTACCGTGCAATGTCTTTACTTCTTCACAGACCACCAGGACGTGAAGCATACCCTGGTGACGTTTTCTATCTTCACTCAAGACTTCTTGAGAGAAGTGCCTGCCTTTCTAAAAAATTAGGTGGCGGTAGTATTACTGCTTTACCTATTGTTGAAACTACTGGCGGTAACATTTCAGCTTACATACCAACCAACGTAATTTCTATTACTGATGGTCAGATTTACTTAGAAAGCGAATTATTCCACAGTGGTATGCGCCCTGCTATTAACACGGGTCTTTCTGTTTCACGTGTTGGTAGAAGTGCTCAGCACAAAGCTATGAGAAAAGTTTCAGGTACACTTCGTATTGAACTTTCACAATACAGAGAAATGGCTATTTTCACCCGTTTCGGCAGTGACGTTGACGAATCTACTGCAAAGCTTTTAAGAAAAGGTGAATGCCTCACAGAACTCTTGAAGCAAGGAAAAGGTGAGCCACTTAATCTCTTTAAACAAGTTGCAATTCTTTTAGCTTATAAGCTTGACGTTTTTGAGAACGTTCCTAAAAAAGAAATCAAGTTAAAAGCGAATGAACTTATAGAATTGCTTATTGACCAATACCCTGAATATGTGAACGAAATAAACCAGACTGGTGATATCACCGATGCTGTTGAAAAAATATTCACTAAAACAATGTTGGAGTTCAAACAATGAGTAACGCTAATGAAATAAAGCAACATCTCAAAGCAGTTGAACAGACAAGAAAGATAACAAACGCTATGTATTTGTTATCTACTTCGAGAATGAAAAAGGCTATGAGCAGTATTGACTTCAACCTTTTTTATTTACAAAGACTGCGTACTACAATTAAAGATATTCTTTCAAAAACAAAAAATAATAACTTAACAAATAAGTTCATTGAAGAACAAGCTATGGGTAGTGCCGTTTTTGTTGTTGTAACCTCTGACAAAGGTCTTTGTGGCGGTTATAATTCAAGCGTTGTAAACTTAGCACTTGAAAAAATGAAAGAGCATAAAGACCCGATGGTTATATCTTTAGGAATAATCGGTGACAGACTCTTTAAAAACCACGGTATAGAACCTGCTTACTCCTGGTATGGTGCATCACAACACCCTACCTTAAACCTTGCAGGTCAGGTTGCTTCAAAGCTTATTGAGTTATTTTTAACTAACGATTACAGAGAAGTTTATTTAGTATATACAGAATATATTTCTTCATCTGTTCAGACCCCTTGCGTTAAAAGACTTCTTCCTCTTTTAAGGCGAGATTTTCTTGACATCGACTTTGAAAGCGACAAACGTGCTCAAATGATTTATGAGCCTTCTGTTGAATCTGTTTTTGAACATATTGTTTATCAATATGTTACAGGTTTTATGTATGATGTTTTTATGCAATCAGCAGTCAGCGAAAATATTGCCAGAATGAACGCTATGCAAAATGCTACTAAAAACGCTGACGAAATGATTGAAACTCTTTCACAAGAACTTAATGCTGCCCGTCAGCTTCAGATTACTAATGAAATAACAGAAATTGCTGCGGCAACAGAATTACAAAAGTGAGTGTATTATTTTATGAGTATAATTTATAAAGGCGAAATAGTTAAAATTTCAGGTCCTGTTATCGATGTACGATTCAGTGGCAAATTACCGCCGATTAACACACTTCTTACAATTGAAGAAGCCGACAAACACATTGAAGTTGCTATGCATGTTGGCAAAGATACCGTTCGTGCAATTGCACTTGAAGCAACTGAAGGTCTTTCTTGTGGCTTAAAGGTTGTATCTGATGGTAATGGTATTATGGTGCCTGTTGGTGACAACGTTATAGGCAGAGTTGTTGACGTTTTAGGCAGACCAATTGATGGTAAAGGCGAAATCGTAGCAGACCATAAGTTACCTATTCACAGAGAGCCACCATCACTTTATGAACAAAAGCCCGCAACTGAAGTACTTGAAACAGGTATAAAAGTTATCGACTTACTCGTTCCTTACACAAAGGGTGGTAAAATCGGTCTTTTCGGTGGTGCCGGTGTTGGTAAAACTGTTCTTATTATGGAAATGATTCATAATATAGCAACAAACCATGGTGGTTACTCCGTTTTCACTGGTGTTGGGGAAAGAAGCCGTGAGGGTAACGAGCTTATGCACGATATGAGTGAAAGTGGCGTTATTAATAAAACGATTCTTGCATTCGGTCAGATGAATGAACCATCTGGTAGCCGTATGAGAATTGCTCTTACTGGTCTTACAATGGCTGAATATCTTCGTGATGAACGCCATCAGGACGTGCTTTTATTCGTTGATAATATTTACAGATACGTTCAGGCTGGTAATGAGGTTTCTGCACTTTTAGGCAGACTTCCAAGTGCCGTTGGTTACCAACCAACTCTTGCAAATGAACTTGGTGAATTAGAAGAAAGAATTGCATCTACTTCTAAGGGTTCAATTACATCTGTTCAGGCTGTTTACGTTCCTGCCGATGACCTTACAGACCCTGCACCTGCTACAATCTTTACTCACCTTGATGCTACAACAGTTCTTTCAAGAAGCATTTCAGAGCTTGGTATTTACCCTGCGGTTGACCCGCTTGAATCTACAAGCCGTGCTCTTGAGCCTGAAATTGTTGGTGAACTTCATTACAGAGTTGCGCGTGGTGTTCAGGAATGCTTACAAAGATACTCTGAGCTTAAAGATATTATTGCTATTCTCGGTATGGAAGAACTCTCCGAAGAAGACCGTCTCACAGTTTACAGAGCGAGAAAAATTCAGAAGTTCCTCTCTCAACCAATGAACGTTGCTACTGCTTTCACAGGCATTAAAGGTCAGTTTGTTCCTATTAAAGAAACAATAGAAAGCTTCAGACAGATTATTGATGGTGAAGCTGATGACATTCCAGAAGCAGCATTCTTTATGGTTGGTTCTATTAAGGATGCACGAGAAAAAGCAAAGACATTATAAGGTGATTAAAAATGCCTACTTTTAAATTAGAAATGTTCACCCCTAAAAAGCAATTCTTTGTTGGTGAAGTTGATGCAGTTACTTGTAATGCATTTGACGGTGAGCTTTGTGTTCTCCATGGTCACCAGCCAATGATTGTTGCTTTACCACCAGGTGAAATAAAAATTAAGCAAGATGGTGAATGGAAAAAAGCTTTTGTCGGTGACGGCTTTATGGAAGTAAGACCTGACGACGTTTTAGTTTTCACTCACCTTTTAGAGTGGCCAGAAGATATTGACGAAGCAAAGGCGCAGTTACTTTTAGAACAAGAAAAAGAGCAACTCAGAAATGCTGCTTCTTTCAGTGAGCACAGACGAACTGAAATTGAGCTTCAACGAATGATGACCACTTTAAGAAAAAGAAATTATAATTTGAATATATAATATATTGTAATTTTCTATAAATTTATTCCTATGTATTCTAAAATTTAGTTGAATACATAGGAATTTTTTTATGGTGTCAAATTTTGTTGAAATACTGAGAAAATAGGCGTATAATAACCACTGTTAAAATTTTAGAATAGGTCGGGGTATTATGACAAAATTAAAACCGAAGCTTTTTTCGGTAATTAAAAACTACAACAAAGGTCAATTTGTAAAGGACTTGACTGCTGGTCTCATAGTTGCAATTATTGCTTTACCACTTTCTATTGCACTGGCGCTCGCTTCAGGTGCAACACCAGAGCAAGGTCTTTACACCGCTATTGTAGCAGGTTTTTTAATTTCATTCTTAGGTGGTAGCCGTGTTCAGATTGCAGGTCCTACTGCGGCATTTGCTTCAATTGTTGCTGGTATTATTGCAACAAACGGTTTTTCAGGACTTGTTATTGCAACACTTATGGCTGGTGTAATGCTCATTATAATGGGTGTTTGCAAATTTGGTAGTCTTATTAAATTTATTCCTTTCACAATTACAACTGGCTTTACTTCAGGTATTGCAGTTACAATTTTAATAGGTCAAATAAAAGACTTTTTAGGACTCACGTTTAAAAACTCCCCTGTTGAAACAGTAGAAAAGATTGAAGAAATTGCTCACTCTATTACTACTATAAACCCAATGGCAGCTGTTATAGGTGTAATTTCTCTTGCAATTTTAATTATAATGCCAAAAGTCATTAAAAAAGTTCCACCATCAATTTTTGCAATTCTCGTTTCAGCATTACTCGTTCATTTTTTAGGTTTAGACGTGCTTACAATTGGTGATTTATATGAAATCTCTTCTAAAGCACCAACACCATCAATCCCTGAATTTTCATTTGAAACTATAAAAGCCGTTTTCCCTGATGCAGTTACCATTGCAGTTCTCGCCGCTATTGAATCACTTCTTTCTTGTGTTGTTGCAGATGGTATGATTGGTAGCAGACACAACTCAAATATGGAATTAGTTGCTCAGGGTGTTGGTAACATTGGTTCTGCACTTTTTGGTGGTATCCCTGCAACTGGCGCTATTGCAAGAACTGCCGCAAACATTAAAAATGGCGGTAGAACACCAATAGCTGGTATGGTTCACGCTGTTGTTCTTCTTTTGGTTTTACTCGTTTTAATGCCACTTGCTTCATATATTCCAATGCCAACAATTGCGGCAAT
>SVOI01000063.1 GCA_015066465.1 Oscillospiraceae bacterium | reverse complement strand
CGTTCTCCCTTAATTGCTTGTTTACGAGCATCACGGCACTCTTTGCAACGTTGTGGTTCGTTTACAAATCCTTTTTCAGCATAGAATTCTTGTTCGCCTGCTGTGAAAGTGAATTCTTTACCACATTCTTTGCAGATGAGAGTTTTGTCTTCGTACATTTTTAGCTTCCTCGCTTTTTATAATGATGTGTCCTCCAACGGAATTGCACCGTCACCTTTAAATTAACGCTCTCCTTTTTAAGCTAAGAGGACATATATAAATAGTGCAGAACACTATTTTTACCTGAATACGTTTTTAAGTTTTTTTCTTGCACGTTGAAGTGCATTGTCAACAGCCTTTGGTGTAAGCCCTAATTTTTCTGCCGTTTCAGTATAAGAAAGACCACTCATCTGACTGTAAACAACTGATTTTTCAACGTCTGAAAGAACACTCTCACAAAGAGAGAGAACGGATGAAAGATTTTCACTGTCGACTATTGTATCTAACGGGTTTTTAACTTCACCACCCACAGTTACAGGGTCGACTTCATAATCGAGTTGAAAATCGTTCTTTGTTTTTCTGACTGCTGAAACAACACCATTGTTCATACAAACAGTAGCATAAGCAGAAAACGGAATACCCTTTTCTTGTTTGTAGGTTCTAACTGCAGAAAGGAAGCTTATCATCCCCTCCTGTAATAAGTCATCAACATCAAGATAGCCGGCATTATACATTTTAGGTTTGTGTGACAAAAAACGGCGGGCTAAAGTATCTAAAGCAAGATTGTCGCCTTCTTGTGAAAGCTTTACTAATTCTTCATCAGTAAGGTCTTTAAAACAAGACGCATCCTTCTCGCTCAAAATACCACCCCAATAAACGTATTCTTGAACATATAATACTACATTTATTAAAATTTGTCAAATATTTTTTTTGATACTAATTTTTTTTGTGCAAAACCGAAAAAATGACAGATTTCGCAAAAATATAGATAATTGAAATATTTTTCTTTATGTGCTATCATTTATATATAATTAACATACCTTCTACAAAAGTTTTGTAAGAAATAATTAATTTAAATTACCGAGATTCAAACAAAGTAAAATAATATGTCCATATAAATCAAGAAAAGAGCTTGATTTATTGTTATCATATTTCAAGGGTGCAAAATGAATGATTTAGAAATAGTAGTTGCTACACAAGCATACATAAAATTACATCATAACGATGATGATTTCAGTATTGAGAGTATATGCAATGCTATAGGATATTCACGTCGTCAGCTTGATAGATTGTTTCGTAAATATATACAGATAACACTTTACGAATATGTGAATGCTGTTGTGTTAAGCAAAAGTGCAGAAAAACTTATAAACACACTCGACAATGTACTTGATGTAGCTTTAGACAGTCATTTTAATTCTCACGAAGGCTATACAAGGTCGTTTGCAAAACGATTTTCTGTCACGCCTGATGAGTATCGTAAAACTAAAATTGCTATACCTTTATTCGTTGGTCACCCTGCAAATCATTATCATATCTTGAAAGAAGGACGAGCAATGGAAAGCGCATCAATCTGTACTGTAATACCTGTAGACAGACCGAAAAGAAAACTGATTTATCTTCCATCAAAATCGGCAACTGGTTATTTATCTTATTGTGAAGAAGCGGGCTGTGATTGGGAAGGACTACAGAACAGTATTCCCGAAAAGTTTGATACAGCAGCAATACTTGAGTTACCTGATTTTTTACAAGAGGAAGGTTTCAGCAATATCGCATCAGGTGTAGAAGTTCCATTAGATTATTCAAAGCCTTTGCCTGATGGCTACAAAACAGCAGAACTTCCTGAATGCATATTACTTTATTTTCAAAGTGAACCTTTTGAAAATCCCGATGATTTCGGTGCTTATATCGGTCAGGTTTACAAGGCATTAGAAAACTACAACTTTGAACGATATGGTTATAAACTCGCAACCAACATCGCTCCTACATTCAATTTCGGAGCACAAACAGATGTCGGTGCAAGAATCGCCGTACCAGTAATAAGAATATAAAAAGTTAAGGATAGCTCCGATAAAAGAGCTATCCTTGTTTTATGTATTTATTAATTTATTTTATCTACCAGAAAATGTACTTTTTGATATGCATCCTGTTTTATTCTCGCCTTTTCTTCTTCGTCGTTAATATCAAGAAAAGCAACTATATCAGAAGGTCCAGCGTGTTCTGGAGAGGCAAATTTCTCGTCTAACTTTTCTCTCATTTGTTCTACTAGTTTTTTATTTCTATAAGGAATAAACTCATCTACAAGAGCCTTAACGCCACCTTGAAAATTGTCAATTGTACAGTAAATATCATATGCATCTTTTGGCTTTCCTCTTCCAAGCGCCATCGCTTTCATAACAAGATATGGTACAACTGATATAACATTAACATGACCACTATCAAGTGCACCATCAGAGCGTATATATTCAATTTTTACATCTGTTGGTGGAAATTCAAAAGCAAAATTACCACCCGTTGCAGGCAACGCCTTTATACCATCAACGTGTTTACTTACTGCACCCCCATCGCCACCATATTTGCCAGATAAAAAATCAACATCAACAGTATAAGATACTCCTTGTATTTCAACAGTTTTAACAAATGTAAAGTATTGTTCAGGATGTCTCGAGTATCCATTTTGCGTAAGTATTCTTTTTATTGTCTTATAACTATCAGTTCTTTTTATTTGTTGTTGGTCCAACAAAACATCAACATCTATTGAGCCAATATGATCACTGTCTGGATATAGCAAAGAAGGCACCCAACCTCCAATAATTCTAATACTATCCGCAAACTCATTTAACAGATTTACTATCTCTCCCAAAATCATATATGCGGCATCTTTTTGTCCTTCTGAGTAGTCGACTGCTTGTTTCAACTCCCTATCTTTAATCAAATTAATCTCTCCTTATATTCTTTTAAAATAATAGCTTCTGCCGCTTCTTCTCCACGTCCTACATTTCCCAACAAATCAATAATTGTCTGTACAGGCGATGTAACAAAACTATTGTTAATTTCACGATAAAACATAAGTGGCGTTTCATCGTGAGGTATAGTTACAACAACATTTCCACCTGATTTCACGGGTTGTAAGTTCAAATCAAGAATAAATTCATTCAAATACTGTGGTTCAACATATACATCAACTTTTTTATATCTAACAGTAGGTGAATATCTTGCAGCTGCTGAAAACCCTCCTAAAACCGCACAACTGTCATGCTCTATACTCCAAGAGGAAATCTCTTTTTCTAACTCGGGTAATGAATCAAGTGAATAATATTCGATTTTTTGTGACTCTTTTTTGTGATAATCATTCGCCCAAGTGTGTAGTAATTCTTTTATATCGGTTAGTCTGAATTTTCCATCCTTATCTTCGTAAATCAAATCACGTTCTTTGAGAAAGCGTTTAACGTTTGAAACCATTCCAATTGATTTACCTGTTACTTCACACAGTTTTTTTACTTGCCAACTCTCAAAAGGTTTATCTAACATTGTTCGCATTATTGCCGATGATGCTCCTGATGTTTTCAAAAAATAATTTTTATTTTCTCTTTTTTCTAAATATTTGTTTTCATTTCCTTTAAAATGTATAATAATACGTCTGGAAAGTATATAACAATTGCCTGATAAATCAATGTAACTTAATTTATTATTATAAAGACTCTCAGCAGAAGCGGTTGAAACATAAGGAGCCATAAATACATAACAGTGTTCATCTTTGTGCTGATTGGCTTCCATTATAAATATTTTTGTAAACCTCCTCTCACCATTAGGACTTACTTTTACACAAAATCGTTGTATTGAATCATTGTCGCTAAAATGAACAATTGCGTGAAAATCTCCAAACCCTCTTTGAAGACCAGTATTGATAATTTCTATATCTGAAACGAATGGTACTTCATTTATGATTTTACAGAACTGTTCTTTAGCAGTCTGAATATATTGATTTTCCCAAAAGTTTTGTTTCATTAAAAATCATCCTTTCACCGCTTTGGTGAAACTATTATAATCGATGAAACTCAATTTGTCAATATAAAAAAATAAAACTGACTTTATTTTAACTAAAGTCAGTTTTAGGAACGGATGCCAAATACCATTTACCACCGAGTCTTATTGCATAAACATCTTTATAAATACTCTGGTACTCACCTAAAGAACCTTTTACGTCTATTGTAAATGCAAGTTTGGCGCCTTTATTGGCTTTTTTCTCATAAAGATAAGTTTCTTCTAAATATTCGTTGATTTCTTCTAATTTTTCTTCGCTTATATATTCAACTGAATCAACTGTATATCTGAGTTTAAACTCTTCACCGCAACGAAGCTTATAAAACTCGTAGCTTCTGCGCATTGAATACGTCATTTCAGTAAGAACAACCTCGTCATCGAAATAAATGTATTCTTTGTTATATGATTTAATCTGTTCATCATATAGCGTGAAATATAATTCTTCGTTATTCTTTTCAATGGCATTTGCAAACGTTTTTACAAGACCATCAGGCTTACTACCAGTAAGAAGCCCTGTGGTTATTGAAGCAATACTTAGAACTATTGCAATAATTATAAGACTTAACACCCTGCTTTTCATTGTAGGCATTCTGAGTCTTTTAATTCTTTTTATGAGTTCGTTTTCTGTATTTTGTGTTTTACGCTTTTTCTGAAAAGTTGCACCGCAATAAGCACAGTGCTTGAAATTTTCAGGACTTTGTTTTTTACACTTTTCGCAGTACACTCTTTTCACTCCGTTCTAATAAAATACTACCCGAAAAATTATGTTTTTCGGGTAGTATTATTTTTTAATTATTCAGCTACTTCTTCAGTTGCTTCTTCTACTGCTTCAGCAGTTTCTTCTGCTGGTTCTTCAGGAAGAAGTGCACGAATTGAAAGACCAACTCTCTTGAGGTCAAAGTCGATTTCAGTAATTTTTGCTTTAACTACTTCGCCTACTTTAAGTACTTCTGCTGGATTTGCAATGTGTTTGTTTGCAATCTGAGAAATGTGGATAAGACCATCTACACCAGGGATAATCTGAGCGAATGCACCAAATGAAGTGAAGCTAACGATTTTAACGTCTGCAACAGTATCAACTGGGTAATCTCTCTTGAGAATTTCCCATGGATTATCTTCAACTTTTTTAAAGCCTAATGAAATCTTTCTCTTTTCCTGGTCAAGTGCTTTAATAGTAACTTCTACTTCGTCACCAACTTTAACAACTTCTGATGGATGTTTAATTCTGCTCCAAGAGAGTTCAGAAATGTGAATCATACCATCTACGCCACCGATATCAACAAAAGCACCGTAGTTTGTAAGAGATTTAACTGTACCTTTACGTGTTTCGCCTTCTTGAACTTCAGCCCAGAACTTGTCTTCAGCTTCTTTCTTAGCGCCTTTAAGTACAGCTTTGATTGAACCAACTGCACGTTTTCTTTGCTTATTGATTTCAATAATTTTGAATTCTACAGTTGTTTTTAATAAATCTTCTAATTTGTCGTTACGATTCATTGTAGCAAGTGAAGCTGGAATGAATACTTTAACGTTTTCTGAAAGAACAAGAATACCACCACGGATAACGTCAGTTACAACGCCTGTGAATACTTTGTCTGTACCTTCAGCTGCTAAAACGTTATCCCACGCTTTAATAGCATCATAACGTTTTTTAGAAAGCATAATAACGCCTTCTGCATTGTTTGTTTTCATGATGATGAGGTCTAATTCATCGCCTGGCTTTAACTCTGTTTGCGGATTAGCGTTAGGGTCGTTGCTGTATTCACTGTAAGGAATATAGCCGGTTTCTTTCCTGCCGATATCAACTTGTATCTCAGTTGACTTAACGCTTATTACAGTACCCTTTACTTTCTGGTTACTGTTAAGGCCGCTAAGTGATTCCTCTAATGCAGCTGCAAAATCAAAATCTTCTGCTGATACAGAGTTCTGCACTTTTTCCTCCTCAATCATTTTGTTTTCGTTTACAATTTCGGACATGGTTATAAGTACCTCCTTTATAATACCGGCGGGAGTGGATGCACCCGCAGTAAGACCGATTGAGTTAAAACCAGAAAATGAGATACCATAAAGCTCATCTTTAGTTTCAACAAGAAATGACGGGCAATTTTTTTCGCAGACGCTTTTTAACTTTTGGGTGTTTGAGCTATGCTTACCACCCACAATTACCATAGCATCATTTTTAAGCGAAAGTTCAATTGCTTCTTTCTGTCTTTCTTCAGTCGCACTACATATTGTATCAAAAATTTTTGCATTTGTACATAGTAATTTTACTTTTTTTAAACTTTTTTCCCATTCTTTGACACTAAAAGTCGTTTGTTCGACCAAAATTAATTCTTTTTGAGAAAATAAATTGTTTTTTTGTAATAAATCTTCTAATTCACTCGAATCTTTCACAACATACGATTCACCCTTTGCACAGCTTTTTATGCCGTGAACTTCAGGGTGACTCGGGTCACCTAAAATTATTGTTACAACGTTTTCGTTTGAATTATCTCTGACAATTTTATGAATTTTATTAACAAACGGACAAGCGGCATCTATAAACTCAACACCACTATTTTTAACTTCTTCTAAAACATCCTCAGTAACGCCGTGTGTTCTTAAAACTAAAACTGCTCCGTTTTTCACTTCATCGGGATGCTCTACAATATTCACCCCACGATTTTTAAAATCTTCTATAACCTGCGGATTGTGAATAATAGGTCCCAATGTTGCAACCTTTTTTCCTTCAGAAAGAAGCTTTTCAATAAGCTTAATAGCTCTGTCAACACCAAAACAAAATCCTGCTGTTTTAGCAAGTGTTATATTACACATTAAAGACGCTCCTTTATTGTGTTAATCATAAGTTCTATTGACTCTTCTAAACCGATTTCAGTTGTATCTACTAAAACTGCATCTTCAGCCTGTTTTAATGGTGCAGTTGCTCTGTTCATATCCTGATAATCACGTTCTTTTATTTCTTTTAAGATTGTTTCGTAATCTACGTCCTGACCTTTTTCCTGTAATTCTTTAAAGCGACGGTCTGCTCTTGCTTCTGCAGATGCAGTTAAGAAAATTTTGATTTTAGCATCCGGTAACACAACTGTTCCTATATCTCTACCGTCCATAATGCAATCGTTATTTTTGGCAATATTTCTTTGTAAATCAAAAAGAAAAGTTCTTACTTCCGGAATTGAAGAAACGTTAGAAGCCGCCATTGAAACTTCATTTTGTCTTATAGCAGTTGAAACGTCTTCATCTCGTAAAAACACGTGTTGTTCGCCATCAATAAATTTAAGAGAAACTTCTGCTGTTTTTAAAGTAGGAATTACTTCTTCAGGATTTTTTGTGTTTTCTACGCCGTTTCTTAAAGCATTCAAAGCAACAGTTCTGTATAAAGCGCCTGTATCAACGTAAATAAAACCGAGTTCTGCTGCAGCCTTTCTTGCTATTGTACTTTTACCTGCACCTGCAGGACCATCAATTGCTACGTTTATCATATTAAAATACCCCTTTATTTATATTTCGATTGAGTCACCCGCTAAGTGACCAGTTGAGAATGCAATTTGTAAATTAAATCCACCAGTGTAAGCATCAACGTCTAAAACCTCACCAGCAAAGTAAAGACCTTTTACTAATTTACTTTCCATCGTTTTAGGGTTGATTTCTGAAATATCGACACCGCCAGAAGTTATAACCGCTTCGTCAATTGGTCTGAAATCGGTTACTGTGAGTGTGATATCCTTTAAGAAATCGACTAATTCGCTTCGCATTTCTTTTGTTACCTGATTTGATTTTAAATTACCATTAAGCTTTGTAAGTTTAACTGTAATAGGAATCATTTTTCTTGGTAATAAAAGTGCTAAAGTGTTATATAAATTCTTGTTTGAGCATTCAAGTAAATCACGTTGAATTCGTTTATCTAACTGCTCATAGGTTAAAGCAGGTTTAAAATCAATATGAATTTTATATCTGCCCTTTTCCATATTTCTCATATGAGATGAAGCAGAAAGCACCATAGGACCAGAAATGCCGTAATGAGTAAAAATCATTTCGCCCATATCTTCGTAAATATCTCTGTGTTTCACAGTATCTTCAACTGTGATTTTTACGTTTCTTAAAGAAAGCCCTTGTGCTTCGGTACACCAGCCCTCGTGACACTCTAATGGCACTAAAGATGGTTTTAAATCTGTAATTTTGTGACCAGCTTGTTTTGCTAACTCGTAGCCGTCACCAGTTGAGCCTGTTTTTGGGTAAGAAAGACCACCAGTTGCAACAATTACGTTTGAGGCATAATACTTTTTACCATCTTCGGTAATGCAACCAGCTACTTTGCCATCTTCAATAATAAGCTCAGTTGCTCTGCCTTGTTTTCTTGTAACGCCGTTTATTGTTATGTATTTATTTAAAGCATCAACAATATCAAGTGCTTTGTCAGAAACAGGGAAAACTCTGTTGCCACGTTCGATTTTTAATGGAACGCCTAATTCTTCAAAGAAATCCATTGTATCGGCAGTATCAAAGCGAGAAAATGCGCCGAATAAAAATCTGCCGTTAACAGGGATATTTGCAATCAAATCATTAAGCAAAGGACAATCGTTTGTTACGTTACATCTGCCTTTACCAGTTATAGCAACTTTTCTTGCTAACTTGTCATTACGTTCAAGAAGCGTTACCTTCAAACCATTTTTAGCGGCAGTACCGGCAGCCATTAATCCCGCTGCACCGCCACCTATTACGAGTACATCCATTATTATAAAAACCTCATAAAATAATTATTTTTTCTGTCATTTCTTTACCGCATATATCGGGATTTTCTAAACACAAGGAATATAAATCTCTTGCTTTACACTCGAGTTCAAAAATTCTTCTGCCATTTTCGTCAAGATTTTTTAAATCCTTTGGGCGTGTTACAATTGGTAATTTCGCTTTTTCTTTACACTCTTTTAAAAGCGAGGCACCTTTTTCGTTGAAGCCTAAAACTCTTATATATGGCACGGGTGTTTTTAAAAGTTCTTTTGTTACACCCAAATATGCGAAAAGAAGTATTCTTCTTATTCTTGATAAAGTATATCGTTTTGTTTTGATTTTTTCAAGTAGTTCGTTGTAAGAAGTTGAATTTCTTACTGCTTCATAAATTCTGTATTCAAGACCCTCGTTAACGTCTGGTAGTTCTCTTAATTCCTCTACACTCATTGTACGGAGTTTAAAGAGTAGCGAGAGTTCATATTTACTGTAATCTATAATTTTTTTCTCATTAATTGCATTTTCTAAAACAGAGAAAGACTCTTTTGGCACAAAGCTTTTAACTTCATCCAAATTTTCTATAAAAGTTCTTATAAGTGAAGCTGAACGGATATTCCCCTCACCTTCATTTGAGTCATGAGAAGCTCCTGTTCTTTTAACTGACACAATATCTAACTTAGAATTTAATTCTAAAAGTGCTTTAGCGTATTCAACGCCTAAAATGTCATTTGAATTTTGTAAAAGCTTTGCAGGAGGATCGCCGAAAAGCTCTTTTACCGCCTGTTCACGTGCAGTTGGGAAAGACACTCCACTTTCTACCAATTTTGAAACAAGTGAATTAAAATCAGTAGTTCTCAGATTTTTTGCACATTCTTTTAAAAGTTCTGGTGAATCACTTTCAGACCCGAAGCCGAGAGAGTGAAGACAATTTAAAGAATCAAGCACTGTAACACCTGAAAGAGCAAACCTTTCTGCAGTTGCACTGCAATATGGAAACGGCAACGAGAGAACTAAATCGACACCTGACTTGAGTGCCATTCTTGTTCTTTTATTTACATCTAAAATAGCAGGCTCGCCACGTTGAACAAAGTTACCCGACATAACTGCCGTAACGGTATCGTTTTCATTTTGTTTTAAAGAATCAACAAGATATTTATGACCATTATGAAACGGGTTAAATTCCGCAACAATTCCGTAATTCAGACTGAGCCCACCTTTCTTTTTAAAATATGCATTTACACTTGAAAAAACTTTAAAAAGTGTTATAATAAATAATGTTATTATTTTACACAATAATTATATAAATAAAATTCTTTTAAAGAATTAAAACTATTTTGGAGGTTCAAAAAATGAAAATTCTCGTAATTAACTGCGGTAGTTCTTCACTCAAGTATCAACTTTTTGATATGGAAAGTGAAAAATGGCTTGCAAAAGGTATTTGTGAAGCAATTGGCACAAGCACAAGCTCTGCAAAAGGTTCAACTGCTGATGGCAGAGAATTTAAAAAGCCAGACGTAAATATTCCTGACCACAAGGTTGCATTTAACATTGTTAAAGAAGCACTTACAAGTGGTGAATGCAAAGTTATTGACGACCTTAAAGAAATTGATGCTGTAGGTCACAGAGTTGTTCAAGGTGGCGACCGTTACACAGAAAGCATTCTTATTGATGATTCTGTTGTTAAAGGTATAGATGAACTCGGCACACTCGCTCCACTTCACAACCCTGCTCACGTTATTGGTATTAACGCTTGTACAGAAGTTTTTGGTGATAAGCTCCCACAGGTTGCTGTATTTGACAACGCTTTCCACAGCACAATGCCTGAAACATCATATATGTTCGGACTTCCTTATGAATTCTATGAAAAATACCACGTTCGCCGTTATGGTGCTCACGGTACAAGTCACCGTTTTGTTGCTTACAGAACAGCTGAACTTGTAGGCAAAGATTTAAAAGACTTCAAGCTTATTACTTGTCACCTTGGTAATGGTTGCTCAATTACTGCTATTAAAGATGGTAAAGTTCTTGACACAAGTATGGGTCTTACTCCACTTGATGGTTTTGTAATGGGTACTCGTTGCGGTGCTGTTGACCCATCTGCTATTACATATATTATGGATAAAGAAGGTCTTTCACCAAAAGAAATGGACACACTTATGAATAAGAAAAGTGGTGTTCTTGGTATTTCTGGCGTTCACTCAGATGACCGTGAAGTTAAAAAGGCTGCAACAGAAGGCAACAAGAGAGCGAAGCTCGCACGTGATATGCAATGGTATCAGATAAGAAAAGTTATTGGTTCTTATATTGCTGCTATGAACGGCGTTGACGTTATTGCTTTCACAGGTGGTATTGGTGAAAACTGCACAGACTTAAGAGAAGACGTTTTAACAAACCTTTCATACCTTGGCATTAAGCTCGACAAAGCTGTTAACGATGCAACTCACGGTGATGAAGTTGAACTTACTCTCCCTAATTGTCCAGTAAGAGCTTTCGTTGTTCCAACAAACGAAGAGCTTGCTATTGCGAGAGACACTAAAGAGATTGTAGAGAAGTTATAATTCGGAATGCGTAATGCGTAATTCGGAATTAAAGGAAACTCTTCGAGTTTGATTATAATTAAATAAAAAATAAGTTCTATCATTTGCAGTTTAGTAACTGAAGTGATAGAACTTTTTTGTTTTTAATCATTATTTATATCTTCTAAAGCTGAATGAACTGCTGCGATTACAAATGCTGAAAAATTACATTCTTTACCTTGAATAGCTTTTTCAACTTCTTCTATTACATCATTCGGAAAACGAATTGTTTTGTTTGTGGTTGGTGGTATAGATGGTATTTTAAAATTACCCATATTATAAAAACCTCGCTAAGTAATTATATTTCAGCTATTTTACAACATCTATTTTTCATTTTCTTCTAAATTTTCAAGAGCGTATTTACAACATTGTAAGACTAAAAGGTTAAAAGAAATTCCATTTTTTGCTGAAACCTCGTGTAATTCATCGAACAAAGTTTCAGTAAATCTTATTGTGCGTGGAATATCTGCACTTTTCATTTCATTATCAATTTTAAACATTTTTATCACCTAATAATATATTATGCTCATTTTCGGTTATAATTATATAACCACTTTTGGTTGCATTTTATTTATTAATGTGATATATTTAATTAACGGGTGATGAAAATGAAAAAACTTCTTATAAAAATACTTGATAAAATCCAGGAGAAAGAGATAGAAAAACCAATAGAAAAAATGAACACTGATTTGATACTCAAATGTTCAAAACTCATTTTAAAACTTCGTGATATCGATGTAAATTTAAGTGAAGAAGAAATAAGTGAGCGTGTAAGTAAAATTTTTCACACAAATAAGTAAATAAAGTTCTATCATTTGCAGTT